>JAIQGC010000098.1 GCA_020072805.1 Terriglobia bacterium | reverse complement strand
CGCGACGCCCGCCTGGGCTTCCACGGCGCCCCGCACGGAAAGCCCGGCGAGCAGCGTGAGCAGCGGCGCCTGCACCGGGGCCAGGCGCGGGCGCAGCAGCAGCGTCGCGTAGAGTCCCGCGGCTCGCTCGGAAAGCCAGCGGCGCCCCGCGCGGCCGCGGCCAGCGGTTTGCTCTTCGGCGAGGACCAGCGTGCCTTCGGGAGCGCCGGCGTGAGCGAGTTCGAGGGCCACGCGATTGGTCGAGTCGGTCTTGAAGAAATGATGAATGTCGCGGCCAAAGAGCGAGCCGCGCAGCCCGCGCCGCAGCATTTCCGGAGAAAGAATGTCCGGAACGGTTTCCAGGTGATAGCCGGTGCCGGATTCGCCCTTCACGCGCACGCCAAGTTCGCGCAGGCGCTCGACCCAGCGCCACACCGCCGAGCGGCTTACCCCGATCTCCGCGGCAATGCGCGAGCCGCTGATCACGATGGTGGGATTATCGGCGAGCAGCGCCAGCAGCGCGGCGATGCGCTGGTCGGTTGTTCCGGGCAGTGTCTTCAGGGTCATGAGGATTCGCCCGCGGACGCAACCGCAGCTTACCCGGCGGAGACGTTTTCGACAAGCAGGCTGAGATTGGCGGCCGGAGCGGAGTGCGTGAGCATGCCCGAGGAGAGAAAGTCCGCTCCGGTTAGCGCGTAGGCTCGCGCGTTGGTCAGGTTGATCCCGCCGGAGATTTCCACGATGCATTGCGGGCGCAGTTCGCGCGCCAGGGAAACGCACAGCCCCGCGGCCTCGACCGGCATATTGTCCAGCAGAATGGAATCGGCGCCGGCGGCCAGCGCCTCGCCCAGTTCGGCGGCGTTGCGCACTTCGACTTGCAGGGGCAGGGAAGGAGAGCCGGCGCGGGCCTTCTCCACCGCGCGGTGCACGCCGCCGGCCAGGGCGATGTGATTTTCCTTGAGCAGAATGGCGTCGTAGAGGCCGATGCGGTGATTGACGCCTCCGCCCATGCGCACCGCGTATTTTTCCAGAGCGCGCAGCAGCGGCGTGGTCTTCCGCGTATCGCGAATGCGCGCTTTGGTTCCCGCCAGCTTGCTCACGAATTCGGCGGTCAGCGTGGCAATTCCCGATAAGTGCGCCAGGAAATTCAGCGCCGTACGCTCTCCGGTCAGGATGGCCCGCGCATGGCCTTCCAGGCGGAAAAGCTCCTGGCCGGCGGCGGCCCGCTGGCCATCGGCAAGGAAAAACTCCAGGCGCATTTGCGCATCCAGCGCGCGAAATATTTTTTCCGCCAGCGGCAAGTCGGCGCAGACCAGACCCTCCCGCGCCAGCACGCGCGCCTGCCCCAAGGCCTTTTCCGGGACGGTGGCCAGCGTGGTCGCGTCTCCCGTGCCGATGTCCTCGGCCAGAGCCTGCCGCACCAGCGAACCGATGGCATCGCTGTCCCAGTCAAAAGATTTGGCGGCCGTTTTTCCAGCCGTGCTGGAAGATTGCGCCATCAGGAGCCCTTTTCGAGTTGCGCAAGGCGTTCGCGCAGCTTGTCATATTCGATGCGCCGCTCCGCCAATGTGTTTTCCATGGCCTGCACGACCTTTTCCGGCGCTTTCCCGCGGAAAGATTCGTCTCCCAGCCGCGCTATCTTCGAGGCGATGTCCTTCTCGATGCGCTCTGTTTCCTTGCGCAGGCGGGCGATTTCCGCGGGAACGTCCAGTCCCTCGTCCAGGGCCACGCGCACGTCGAACTGCACCGTCGAGCGCACCGTTCCGCCCGCCCCTGCCAATTTCCCCGAGCCGATGTTTAGTTCGGAGAGAATGGCCAGGCGCAGCAGCTGGTCGCGGTGGGTTTCCACGGCGGCGCGCACGGCGGCGTCCGTGCTGGAAAATTCCGCGGCGATTTTCTTGCGCGGCTCCAGCTTCATCTCCGCGCGGATATTGCGCACCGCCGCGATTACTTCCTGCAGCAGCGCGAAGGTTTCGCCGGCTTTCTCGTTCTTCCACGCCGGCTTCGCCGCCGGAAAGCTTTCCAGGGCAATGGATTTCGCCCCGGCGCGCTGCGGCATCTGGTGCCACAGTTCTTCGGTCAGGAACGGCATGAAGGGGTGGAGCAGGCGCAGCGCCGCGTCGAACGCCGCAAACAGATTTTTCCAGGCGACCGTAGCGCGGGCCTGGTCTGCGCCGGTCAGCTCCGGTTTCACCCATTCGATGTACCAGTCGCAGAAATCGCCCCAGAAAAACTGGTAAAGGCCCTGCGCGGCTTCGTGAAAGCGGTAATTGCTCAGCGCGTCCTGAATCATTTCCGCCGTGGCGGCCAACTGCGCGAAAATCCACGCATCGGCCAGGGGAATCTCTCCGCCTGGGGCCGCGTACGGCGCTCCCTCGCGCGTCTCCGGAGCGGCCAGCTCTTCCAGCTTGGCTCCGCCCTGCTGCTCGAATTTATCCAGGTTCATGAAGAGGAAGCGCGCCGCGTTCCAGATTTTGTTGGCGAAGGCCCGTGCCCCGAGCAGGCGGTCGTCGGAGAGCACGATATCCGTTCCGGGAGCGGCCATGGAGGCCAGGCAGAAACGCATGGCGTCGGTGCCGTACTGCTGGTTGAGCAGCACCGGATCGAGGCCCGTGCCCTTCGATTTGGACATCTTGGCGCCTTCGGCGGTGCGCACCAGCGAATGAAAATAAACGTTGCGGAAGGGAACTTTTCCGGTGAAGTGCATGCCCATCATGATCATGCGCGCGACCCAGAAAAAAATAATGTCATAGCCGGTGATCAGCAGGCTGGTGGGATAATATTTCTGGAAATCGGCGGTGTTTTCCGGCCAGCCCAGCGTGGAAAAGGGCCACAGCGCGGAACTGAACCACGTGTCGAGCACGTCGGGATCCTGCGCAATCTTCGCCGAGCCGCACTGCGGGCACTTCGCCGGCGTCTCTCGCGACACAGTGACCTGCCGGCAGTCCGCGCAATGCCACGCGGGAATGCGGTGCCCCCACCAGAGCTGCCGCGAGATGCACCAATCGCGGATATTGCGCATCCAGTTGAAATATTCCTCGCGGCGGTTGTCCGGAATCATGCGGATTTCGCCGTTCTCGACCGCGGCGATGGCCGGCTCGGCCAGCGGCTTCATCTTGCAGAACCACTGCGTGGATGCGCGGGGCTCGACCACCGTCTTGCAGCGCTCGCACTGGGCGATGGCGTGCGCGTGATCAGTGATTTTCTCGAGCAGTCCCTGGGCCTTCAGGTCTTCGACCACGCGCTTGCGCGCGGCAAATCGATCGAGCCCCGCATAGGGGCCCGCCGCGGCGTTCATGTGGCCGTAGTCGGTCATCACGTTGATTTCGGGGAGATTGTGGCGGCGCCCGGCCTCGAAGTCGTTGGGATCGTGCGCGGGCGTAATCTTGACCGCGCCGGTGCCGAATTCGCGGTCGACCATGGTGTCGGCGATCACCGGAATCTCGCGCTGCACCAGCGGCAGAAGAATTTTCTTGCCGACCAGGTGCTTGTAGCGCTCGTCGTCGGGATGCACGGCCACCGCCGTGTCCCCCAGCATGGTTTCCGGGCGGGTGGTGGCCACCACCAGATGTTCGTTCGTGCCCAGGACGGGATAGCGGATGTGCCAGAGATGCCCCTGGCGGTCCTCGTGCACAGTTTCCAAGTCACTCAGGGCGGTCAGGCAGCTGGGGCACCAGTTGATGAGGTAGTGCGCGCGATAGATCAGCCCTTCTTCGTAGAGGCGCACGAAAACTTCGCGCACCACGCGGGAAAGCTCGGGAGAAAGCGTAAACTTTTCGCGCGACCAGTCGCAGGTCTCGCCGATCTGGCGCATCTGCCGCGTGATCGTTCCGCCGGACTCTTCCTTCCACTGCCAGACGCGTTTTTCGAACTCCTCGCGGCCTAGTGAACGGTAATCAATGCCCTGATCGGCGAGTTGCTTCACCACCACGCGCTGCGTGGAAATTCCGGCGTGGTCAGTGCCGGGGAGGTAGAGCGTATTGAACCCGCGCATGCGGTGCCAGCGGGTGAGGATGTCAATCTCGGT
>JAIQGC010000056.1 GCA_020072805.1 Terriglobia bacterium | reverse complement strand
TGATGCGATGGAAAAGATCGCGCAGGGACTCGTGCGCGCCCGCGGCAACCTCCATCAGCAGGGGAATCGCGGTGGTCTCCTGGGCCACGCCGATGTGGTCCATCATCATGGGCACCACCAGAGGATGCGCGGAGCCCAGAAGCGTCGAAAAAACAAAGGCCGCGCTGCCCGCCAGCGCCGCATTACTGGGCCGCGCCAGCTCGGAAACCGCCAGGTCCTGCAAACTCCATTCCCAACTGCCCATCGAGTGCGGCAGGGCTCGCAACAGCCGGCCGCAATCGGCCACGGCCAGCAGCCGGATGGCCGCCAGGACGCGTTGCCGGCGCGCCTCATACAGCCGGGCCTCCAGCAGGCCCAGCACCGGCACGCCAATGGCCCGCAACAGCCTGCACATCGCCGGAAACTGCTCGTTGCCGCGCGCATCGGCCAGCAGCAGCGTCAGGCGGTCCAGTAAACGCTCCGGATCGCGCTGCAGCAGCCGCGGCAGCACGGGTTCCAGCGGGCGATTGGCCAGCGCCGCATCCACCAGCAGCAGCCAGCGGTCCTGCGCCACCAGACGCTGCGCCAGAGCCTTCATGTGATCGTGCTCGGAGTCGTCGGGAGCGGACTCGAGCGATACCAGAATTCTTTCAAAACCCAGATAATCCCCGCGCTGCGCCGCGATCCGCCCCAGCGTCTCCAGGAACGCCGCTACCATCGCGGCGATCTGCGGGGATCTTTCCTTTTCCAGGGTCATCAGCGCGCTGCGGCTGAAATCCTCGGGTAGCTGGTGGGACCACAGCGTTTCCAGAATGGCGGTCATATCGCCCAGGCCGGAAACCACCGCGCGGCGCGCCTGCGCATCGGGAAGCGTCAGGCAGCGGACATAATTAAGGTAAATGTTGCGGGCTTCCAGCCGCGCCGCGTCCGAGCCGTCTTCCACCAGCTTCTGCAGCATATTGCGCAGCACGCCTGGGTGCATGCACCAGATGTCCGTCCCGCGCAGCACCGCGGCTCTTTCCCGCGACGGCAGGTCCGCCCAGAACCGCTCGATGAACTCCTCGCGGTGCGAATCCTTGGCCCATTCGATGGCCAGCAGCGAAAGATGTTGCGAAGCGTGCGGCCCGGAATAGCCTCCGGCCACCACGATGGCATCGCTCAGACGCTCCAGATGCCCGCGCACCGCCTCCGGCGCCAGCTTGCCCGCGGCAAACTCCGCATTCATGAACTCCAGCACCAGGTTCTCGGTCAGCCGCAAAAGGTAGAATTGCGGGCGCTCGCTGTCCCGCGGACTGTACTGGCCCATCGCCCGGAACAGGAAATTCACCGTTTCCTTCCCGGCCGCTTCCAGCACCTGATGGATCCCCCGCGCCGATTGCTCCGCCGATAGCGCCCGGGCCGATTCCAGCGGCAGGGTCAGGCGGGCAATCAACTGCAGCGCGGCAACCAGTTCCTGCACATCCGGCGCGCGCCGCGCGGTCCCCTCCGCGCCCTCCGCAGGCGTGCGCCCCCCGAAAGCCACCAGAGCGGCAATCAGGCTGGCCAGCACTGTATCCACGTAACTCTCGCTTTGGATATTGACCGTAATTCCTTCCACATGGCTCGCCGCCAGCCGGGAGATCCACTGCCCGGACGAGTTGGGCCCATTCCCATTCTCTTCCACTCCGCAGCCGCCGCTATGCAGAAGTTCGGCGAAAGTATCCAGTTCACCTACATTGAATTTTTCCGCAAAGCGCAGTGAATGAATCCCCGCGCGCTGCAAATCCCGCGCCAGCGTTTCCAATTCCCCGCGCAAATCCGGCAGCGGCGCCGGTGTCAGCTTGGGCATCAGCACCCGCCCGTGTTCGAAGCGGAACTCCAGCCCATTCTGGCGGCGCGCCAGGCTCAGCAGCGATTCATAAGCCGTCTCCAGGCTGTCCAGCAATTGCGGATGATTGCGCTGGTACAGCCGCGCCGACCGCAGCAGCACCTGCAACGAGCGCAACCCGCGCTCCACTTCCGCCGTCAGCCCGGCATACTGCCGCGGTTCGGCTGGACGCACCGCCGCGGCCGAAACCGTCGGCACGAACTCCGCCGCGGCCACCCCATCCTGGTAGGAGCCGCCTGCTGCGCTTTCCAAACTCAATGGCACTTTCAAACGATCCAAATCATCCTCGCTCAAATTCCAGAAGCAAAGCTCTTCCAAGCAACCCTATCGGCCAAACCGCGACTCTTTCCAGCTTCTACGAGCGCTCAAAAGGGATAGAGCACCCCGTCAAAACTACGAGCAATCGGAGAACCGCAAGAAAAAGTAAATAAAGCCTTTAGATGTAAAGGATAGTACTATAGGTTCTAGGACTTATACTGAGTGGATGTAACTTTTATTCCCATTTCTGTTACTTTTCTACCCGCTCTTTTCCCTGTTTCATTAGTTTCCCTCGCCCCTATCGGCTCGCGCTGCCATCGTTCACTTGCACCGTCTGCCCTTCTTGGACCAGTATCCGCCGCATCACCGGAGCCCCTTCTTTTTTCACAATCGTCACCCGATGCATGCCCGGACTGGTCGCCACGCGGCTGGGAGTCGTCATCCCCGTGGCCACATCGTCCACCAGAATCTCCGCGCCCGCGGGGTCGGACTGCACCTCCACCCAGGCCCGTCCCTTGCTCTGCGGCGTAAGTTCCGCTTCAAGAATAGTCTGGACGTTACTTTTCACCTGGGCATTGCCGGTGTAGGTTTCAAAACCATCCAATTTCAACGCGAAGTCGTAGGAATTGGGGGCCAGATCCAGGGTGATGGGCGTCTTGCCCGCCGGCTTGTTGCCGATGAAGAGTTGCGCTCCCGCCGGCCGCGAAGTGACGTAGATTCCGCGGATAGCCGACTGCATGATAATTTTCTGGTCCAGCACCTCGCCCGGATTCAGCTTCACTGCGGAAATCGAAGGATGGTAGCCGCTCTTGCGGATATCCAGCTGATAGGTGGCCGGAGTCAGCTCCTTGAAAACACAAGGGGTCTGGCAATTGGCGATCTCGGCGCCCGTGGGCCCCTTCAGCACGGCCTTCGCGCCGATCACGTCGGTCACCAGGTGCAGGGCGCCGTGCCCGGCTTCCGGCACGGGATGTTCGCTGGCCTCGGAGCCTCCTCCGCCGGAGGCGTCCGGGGCGTCATCATATTCGATGTTATCCACGATGTTGACCGCCGCCGGTGCGCGCTGCAGGATTTTGAGAAGCTCGTGGTGCTCATTCGGCCGCAGCCGCCCGGAGACCGACAGCGTGTTTCCGGACCCGTTAATCGTCACGCGGTCGGAGAAACTCATCTGCGAGAGGGAGCCTTCCATCTGGCTCTTGAATTCGGAAGCGACCGAACTGAGTGTCGCTGCCGTCTTTTTCCCCGCTGCGGAAGCCGGGGGATCCGCCGGAGGAGGCGTCACCAGCGATGCATTCCCTTCCGCCGCCAGGGGAGCGCCAGCGGAGACAGGCAGTGCCGCGGAATTCGTTCCCCCCGCCACGGAGGAACTTGCCACGGAAGCCTGCGCCGCGGCGGGATTCTCCGGCGAAGGCGCGGCAACGCCGGCGGCCTGGCGTTCGTGGCGGGACATCATGTCCTGCATGAACGGGCGCAAGCGGTATCCGCCATAGGCAATCACGCCGAGAAGCAGGATGACAATCATCGCCCGCAGCAGCGGGCTGGGCTTTTCCGGCGGCTCCTCGTAGGGCGCAATGTACCCGGTGCGGCGCGGCGAGGGCGTCAGCGCGGGATTTCCTCCAGGGGGCAAAGCCCGGGCCGGCGCTCCCAGGGAACCGGCCAGCCTCTCCTCGGAAGCAGAACGGGCGGCGACAGCCGGAACGCTGGCGGCATTCATCACCACCGTGGCATCTGGGCCGCCCGCCAGGGAACGGTAATTGCGCAAATCCTCGAGCAGTTCGCGGCAATTCTGGTAGCGCATGGCCGGCTCTTTGGCCAGGGCCTTGAGGATCACGGTATTGAGGCCGGGATGGATCGATGGATCGATCTTGCAGGGAGAAACCGGCTCTTCGTTCACGATTTTATAGATCACCGAAGTGATGTTCTGTCCGGGGAAGGGCTTCTCCCGGGTCAGCATTTCGTAGAGCACTACGCCCAGCGAAAAAATATCCGAACGCCCGTCCACGGCCTTGCCTTTGACCTGCTCGGGAGACATGTAGCTGGGAGTGCCCATAACATGAGAGGTCTGCTGCGCCGCGCCGAACTGCATGATCTTGGCGGTGCCGAAATCGGTGACCTTCACCGTATCGTCGGCGGTCATCATCAGGTTGGCCGGTTTGATGTCGCGGTGCACCACATTGCGCTCGTGGGCAAACTGCAGAGCCGAGCAGGTCTGCTCCATGATGCGCAGCACCCGCGGCAGGGGAAACTGCTGCTGCGCCTCGATCAGCCCCAGCAGGCTCTTTCCCTCCACCAGTTCCATGGTGATATAGAAGAGCCCTTCTTCTTCTCCCGCGTCGTAGATGACCACGATGTTGGGGTGGGTCAGCAGGCCGGCGGCGCGCGCTTCCGTCTGAAATCGCTGCAACAGCTCCGACCGGGACAATCCCGATCCTTCTTCGGACAGGCGCACCGTCTTTACCGCGACGATTCGCCCAATCACCGGATCCTTGGCCTTGTAAACCACACCCATGGCGCCGCGGCCCAGTTCGCCGATAATTTCGTACCTGCCGGCTTTGACCAGAATAGACATTCGCCTGACGCGGAGAGGACGCCCCTCTCCCCTGTTTCGCGCTCCTGATTTTCGTTCGGGCGGCCCGGCGGCAAGACAGAGGTGCCAAAAGCACACTGGTCCCCGCCCAAGAACCCTACTGTAGAACTTACGCAGCCCAGGAGGGACGGTCAACGACGAGGAAGTACTAGTGTTTCGGACTCGCCACGTAGCTCGCGCGCGACAGGGATCCACGGCACACGGCTTACTCGCCTCAAGAGCCGTGCAATTCCTCTTCGGCTTGCACCTTCCCGGCGAACGACCGGTAGACGAACGTGAAGTATCCCGCCGCCAGAATCATCCCGATAATCCACCAGACGAGACCGATCTTCAGACCGTAGGCGCCTGCTTTGGCGCTGGTGACCGTCAACGAAAACAACGAATTCCGCGCCGGCAGCACCATCGGATAGACACCAAACACAACGCTGGTCAGCATCCCCGTCAGATACAGGCAGGAAGAAAAGAACGCCCTGCGTTCATTTTTTTCTATCAAGTTCCAGCCCACTCCGGCCAAACCCGCCACAGCCAGCAGCGGCAGGAGATAACCCCACGGCCAGGTCCGGAAATTCAGGGCCACCTGCGGCTGCACGAACAGAGTCACGCCCGTCACTACCGCGGTCACCGCAATCACCGCCCACCACGCCAGGCCCGCGACCCGCCCCGCGCGCTGGTTCACCGCGCCCGCCGTCTTCCATTGCACCCACAGGCCGCCGTGCATCACCAGCACGGCCAGCGAAAGCACTCCGGCCGGAATCGTGTACCAGTCCAGAATCCCGGTCTCCTGGCCCAGCCGGAAATCCGTCCAGAGCGGCTCGAAAAAGTATCCGCTCGCATCCAGAGGCACGCCGCGCACGACGTTGCCCAGCGCCGCGCCGTAGAAAACGGCCAGGAGCAGGCTGGAGGCGCAGAACAGGAAATCCCACAGCGGAGCCCATACGGCGCTTCGCACGTGATTGCGGAATTCGATGGCGCTCCCGCGCAAAATCAGCAGCCACAGCACGATCATCAACGGCAGGTAGAATCCGCTGAAGCCCGAGGCGTACAGCGCGGGAAAAGCGAAGTACAGCACGCCGCCCGCGGCCAGCAGCCACACCTCATTGCCATCCCATACCGGGCCGATGCTCGCGAGCACCTGCCGCCGCTCGGCGTCGGTCTTGGCCACCAGCAGGTGAATCGCTCCCGCTCCCAAATCGAATCCGTCGAGCAGTACATACATCGCAATCATGATGGCCACGAGGCAGAACCAGATGGTCTCCATTTCGCCCCCCTCATTCCGCCGCAGCCGGTTCCGGCCCGTGTTCGATCTCGCGGTAGACCAGAAACAGCCAAAGAATCGCCAGCACCGCGTACATCCCCATGAATCCCAGCAGCGTGAACCACGCATTCCCCGCGGCCACGCGCGGTGAGATTCCCTTCGCCGTTTGCATCACTCCATAAATCAGCCAGGGCTGCCGGCCCAACTCCGCCGTCATCCAGCCGGCGGTATTGGCGATATAGGGCAGCGGAACGCAGAGCATCACCGCCCAGAGCATGGCGCGGGACGTATACAGGGTGCCGCGCCAGAGCAGCCAGGCGGCCAGCCCCATCACCACAACGAAAATGGTTCCCAGCCCGGCCATGACGTGATAGCTGTAATACAGCAGCGAAATCCTGTCCGGCCAGCGCTCCTCCGGAAAACTGTCGAGCCCCTTCACGTTTGCGTTCCAGGCGCGATAGGTGAGAAAGCTCAGCGCTTTCGGCACAGTCAGCGGATTATCCAGCTGGCGTTTCTGCACGTCCGGCTGGCCGATTATGGTAAGCGGAGCACCCTGTTCGGAGACGAACAGTCCCTCCATGGCGGCCAGTGTCGGCGGCTGGTGCTCGGCGATCATCCTTCCCTGCAGGTCTCCCGTCGGAAAAATCTGGAGCATCGCGGCAATCACCCCGGCAATCACGCCCGTTTTCAAAAAGGTTCGCGCGTACGCCTCATGCCGGCTGGTCAGCAGATACAGCGCGCCGACCCCCGCCATCACGAAACATGCGGTCTGCACCGCGCCCATCATGTTGTGCGCGTATTGCCACAGCGCCCACTTGTTCAGCAGCAGTTCCCAGAAGCTCGCCAGTTGCATCTGACCGCCGGGCCCCATCGTGTACCCGACCGGGTGCTGCATCCAGGCGTCGGTGGCCACAATCAGATAGCCCGATAACCACGACCCCAGCCACACCAGAAAGGCCGCCCACCAGTGCCCCACTCGCCCCAGTGTTTTCTCGCCGAACAGAAACAGCCCCAGGAAACTCGACTCCAGGAAAAAAGAAAAAACGCCTTCCATCGCCAGCGTCTGTCCGATAACGCCCCCCGCCACCTTCGAGAATTCCGCCCAGTTCGTGCCGAACTGAAATTCCATGGGAATCCCCGTCACCACGCCCAGGGCGAAATTGATGCCGAATATCCGCGCCCAGAAACGGGCCGCGCGGTTGTAGTGCTCATCGCCGGTGCGCAGCGCCTGAGTCTTCAGATAAACCAGAAGCAGCGCCAGCCCCATGGTCAATTGCGGAAAGATGTAGTGGAAAGTGACCGTGAACGCGAAGTGCAGCCGGTGCACCCCGAGGGCTTCTTCCATGACCCCTCCTCTCGCTGTGCGGTGTTTCCCTGCAGGTCTTCGAATGCGGCGAGCAGCCCAAGCGGACGTTTCAGGCTGATTCTCCCACTTTCACCGCGCGCGTCAAGGCATTTCGCGCAAACTCCCGGGCGCCGGCTTCTCGCGGCATTCCGCCGTCTTCAGAACGCCCGCGGCCCTTCGTCTGCTCATTTCAGCGTGGTGATAATTTGTGCGCCCGCGTAGGGATCCGTCTGCTTGCCGGCGCCCGCGGGAGAGGCGCGCAGGCGCATTTCCAGCCGCAGCGTGTGTTTCTTCCTGGCTTTAAATTCCGCGCTGACGATGTTCGATGACTCGCGCTTCTCTCCCGCTCCGCTGAACACCCGAAATTCCCAGACCCCCGGAGGCACGAAGAAGCCTTCGTACACCGGCAGGGGCTTCCCCGCTCCCCGGTGAAAATACAGTTTTCCGTTCATCTCCACCGTAAAGTCCAGATCCGCGGGAAAGTGTTCGGCTTCGATGCGCAATCGGGCGTTCTGCGCGGGGTCCAGCGCGCGCGGATCGAAAGCCACCGGCTCCTCAACCGCGCGCGGCGCCGCGGTCTCTTTCTTCACGGACACTCCGCTGGCGGACTTCTTCGGCTTGGGCTTGCCTTTCGCCGCGGATGCGGGCGGCTCCACCGGGATCGCCGTAGCCGCGTGGGTCGGCAACGCAACCGCTGCCGGGGCCGGGCTCGCCGGTGAAGCGGTTCCCGCCGCGCTCTTGCCGCGCAGCGCCATCCAACCTCCCAGCAGCGTCACCACCACCAATCCAGCTCCGCCCACGAGAATCACGTCGCGCTTTTTCCAGAGCGCCGCCGTTTTCGTCGGCGGCTTCTGCGCGTCCTGTTCACTGCTCGGCCGCAGCGGAGCCATGGCCTTCAGTGTGGTCTTGTCGGCAATCGGCTCCGCGGCCGGACGCGATCGCGAAGCCAGCAGCGGATCGGAATCCAATGTCACATCGGACGCCGAACCCGCCGAGATGGCCGCCACGTGCGGTGCGCTTTGCAGATCCCCGTCATCGAGCAGCGGGCGCAGGGCCAGGAGGTCGCGGGCAATCTCCGTGCCGGTCTGGTAGCGCGCGGCGGGATCCTTGGCCAGGCAGCGCATGATGATGTGGTCCAGCGCCGCGGGAATCGCCGGATTGAGCTTGCCCGGAGGAACCGGCTCGGTGTGCACCACCTTATAGGAAACCGCGGTCATGGATTCGCCGGGAAAGGCCTGCTCGCCGCTGGTCAGCCAGTACAGAATGACTCCCAGGGAAAACAGGTCGGAGCGCCCGTCAATGCGCGAGCCGGTAAACTGCTCCGGGGGCATGAAGGCGGGCGTGCCCAGCATCTGTCCGGTGGTGGTAATCTGCGCGGCGCCAAACTTGGCCACGCCGAAATCCATGATCTTGGGCCGCTCGACTCCGTAGGCCTCGCGCGAGGTAATCAGGATATTCGCGGGCTTGATGTCCCGGTGAACGACCCCGTTCTGATGCGCATAGGCGAGGGCTTCGGCAAGCTGCTGGCCGATATCAGCCACGCGCCGCAAGGAAAACCGCTGCGCCACCCGGGCCATATCGGCAAGCGTCTGCCCGCTGATGTATTCCATCACCAGGTAGGGATTTTCGTCCTGCTCGCCGACGTCGAACACCGAAACGATGCCGGGATGGGTCAGTTTGCCCACCGCGCGCGCCTCCCGGTAAAACCGCTCGCGGTATTCTCCGGCTTGCGGCCCGTTCAAGGCCACCGCACGGATGGTCTTGACCGCCACGATGCGGTCCATGGCCGGGTCCTTGGCGCGATACACCGTTCCCATGGCGCCCTGCCCGAGTTCCTCGAGGATCTCGTAGCGTCCGATTTTCTCCGGGATGCCCATTGCTCGGCGCTACTTTAGCATAGCGCGGCGGCTGTGGATTTCTCTGCCGCGTAAACGCCACGCCTGCGCCGGCCAGCCCCCCGGTTATTTCTTGCCGCCATCGAGAACTTCCCGGATCTTGCGCGCCAGGGCCATCTGCGTGAACGGTTTGGAGAGCAGCGACATGCCCCCTTCCAGAATTCCGTGATGCACGATGGCGTCGTCGGTGTATCCCGACATGAACAGGACCTTGCTGCCCGGCCGCAACTCGCGCATTTTCTCCCACAGATGGCGCCCGCTCATTTCCGGCATGACCACATCGCTCAGCAGCAGGTGGATCGGGCCTTTATATTTATGGGCGAGCTTCAGGGCTTCCTCGCCGCCCTCCGCTTCCACCACCGTGTACCCCAACCGGTGCAAAAACTCCCGCACTACCAATCGCAGGTGCTCGGCGTCCTCCACCAGCAGCACCGTCTCCGTGCCCCGCGGCGGCCGCGCCTCGGCCTCCTCTTCCTCCGTCACTGCCCCTTCGTCCTGAATCCGCGGCAGGTAAATTTTGAAGGAAGTGCCGTGGCCCACTTCGCTGTACACCCACAGGTGCCCGCCACTCTGCTGGATAATGCCGTAAACCGTGGCCAGCCCCAGTCCCGTTCCCTGCTTCTTGGTGGTAAAAAACGGCTCAAAAATCCGCGAGACCGTTTCCGGCGGCATGCCCATGCCGGAATCGCTGACCGTCAGCAGCACGTAGGGCCCGGGCACAACCCCCACATGGCTCTGCGCGTAGTTCAAATCCAGGATGGCGTTGCTGGTCTCAATGGTCAACCGGCCCCCATCCGGCATGGCATCCCGCGCGTTCACCGCCAGGTTCATGATCACCTGCTCCATCTGCCCGGGAGCCACCTTAACCCGCCCCAGCCCGGCCCCGGAGACGATCACCAGTTTGACGTGCTCGCCGATCAGGCGCTGCAGCATCCGGCTGGTGTCGCTCACCAAGATATTGAGGTCGATGATTCTCGGCTCCAGCGCCTGCTTGCGGCTGAAGGCCAGCAGTTGCCGCGTCAGCGAGGCCGCGCTGTTCCCCGCTCTGCGCACCTGCTCCAGTTGCCCGCGCATGCGGTCATCAATCCTCTTGCGGTCCAGGATTACTTCGCTGTAGCCAATGATCACCCCCAGAAGATTGTTGAAGTCGTGGGCCACGCCGCCCGCCAGCTGTCCCACCGCTTCCATCTTTTGCGCCTGGCGCAACTGTTCTTCGAGCGAGCGCCGCTCCGTCACGTTTTCCACGATCGCTTCGATCACCGCCGGCTGGCCCGCCGCATCCCGCGCCATCCGCCCGGCCAGGTGTACCGCCACGGCCGTTCCGTCCTTCCTCCTCCAGAGCGCTTCCCGCGCCTCCAACCGCCCCGTTTGCAGCGCCGTTTCCAGAATCGCGGCGCCTTCCGCCGGCTCCAGGAAGAAATCCCGGATCACGTTCCTGTTCAGCAGGTCTTCCTTGAATCCGTACCCCAGGATGGTTCCTAGCGCCGCATTCACATCCAGCAGATCTCCTTCCGCGGTGGCCCGAAAGATCCCGTAGGTGGCGTTTTCCACCATGTCCCTGTAACGCGTTTCGCTTTCCCGCAGCGCTTCCGCGGAGCGCTTGCCTTCGCTGATGTCCGCAAAAAAGACGGAGAGCCCGCCCGGAGACGGATACGCATGCAAGGCAAACCACCTCCCCATCGCCGGATGGTACCCCTCGAAATGCACCGCGGCCTCCTCCTCCATGGCCCGCCGCAGCTCCTTTTCGAACTTCCACCCGGACACTTCCGGAAATGCCTCCCAGATATTCCTGCCCAGCAGCTCTTCCTTGCTCCGCCGGATCAGCCTGGCCCCCTGCTTGTTGATGTAGACGAAGCGCCATTTCTCGTCCAGCGCGAAAAATCCGTCGGTGATGCTTTCCAGAATGTGCGTCAGCCGCTCCGTCGAACTGCGCGCTTCCTCTTCCGCGCGCTTGCGTTCGGTGATGTCGCGCGTCACCGATACGTATCCGCTCACATCGCCCTGCTCGTCGCGCACGGTGATCGCGCTGGTTTCCACGATGAGCGCGGCGCCGTCCCGCCGCCGCACGGTCAATTCTCCCTGCACGCTGCCCTTGGCCGCCAGCTCCTGCAGAATTTCCGGCCGGTTCACATCCAGAAAATCGGGGCCCAGCAATTCGGCCACCGTCCGCCCCAGCAATTCTTTCGCTTCCCACCCGAAAATCGCTTCCGCGCCGGGATTCCAGGTGGTAATCCGGAAATCCTGGTCCGCGGCCAGCACCGCGTCCTTCACGCTGGCCAGCATCTTGGCCTGGTATTCAATCCGTTCGTGGGCCTGCTTGCGCTCGCTGATATCGCGGATGACCGATTGCGTCCCGGTGATCACCCCGTTCTCCACCACGGGAGTCACGGCCACTTCCAGCCAGATCCGCGTTCCGTCCTTGCGCAGTCCTTCGTACTCGAAAATGTCCGGAACCTTCTCCCCGCGCACCCGCCGGTTGTGCCGGTCGCGCAGAAGGGCCCGCCATTCCGGCGCGATGTAATCCTCGAGGGTCATCGCGGAAAGATCCTCCGCGCTCAGCCCGAAGAGTTGCAGAAATTCCGCATTGGCGTACACCACCCGCCCCTCGGTGTCGTCCACCAACAGCCCCTCGCGTATATGGTCGACCACCCGCCGGTAGCGCCCCTCCGAACGTTTCAGCAGTTCCTTGGCCTCCAGCCGGTCGGTAATGTCCACCGCATTGCCCAGGACGAACGGTTCCCGCCCCGGTTCCCGCAACACCGAATTGCGGTAGAGCAGATAACGGTCCCGGCCGTCGCGCGTCACCAGCCGCAGGACTCCATTGTCCGCACCGCGTTCCCCAATCCGCTTCAGATAGTCCGCGAACTCCCCCCGCACCGGCGCGGCCACCAACTGCGCCAGGTTCCTCCCGACCATCTCCTCCGGACGATAGCCCAGCGCTTCCAGCGCCGCCCCGTTCACCGAGAGCAGCGTGCCGTCCAGCGCGTGCGTGCAGATCAGCGTCGGGCTGCGCTCCACCAGTTCCCGATAGCGTTTCTCGCTGGCCGAAAAATTCTCCGCTATGGCTTTCCGCTCGGCCAGAATGGCGCTCAGGAGCAAGTCCGTTCCTGAAATCACGGCTACAAATGCCGCAGCCAGCGCCATTCCGGTGGCTTCGCCGTACTGCGCATAGAGCCCCCGGCCGTTCATCGTGCCCCAGATTACAAACGACCCGGCCAATAGATTCAGCCAGGTAACGCCTCCCAGGCCGAAACGGAATGCCACCCAGATGGACAGCGGATAAATCAGGAATCCCACCGGCCAGTTGGCCCGCTGCAACTCCCCTCCGCCATAGAACATGATCCCTGCCGCCAGCAACCCCGCGCTCACCGCGAACGCCTCCACCTTCCTCTTCCATGTCATGCCCGTAAGGAACCGGCGCGGCTTCCCCGCCAGCACCCACGGCACCACCACCAGGACAGACGTCGCGCCGCCCAGCCAGCGCATCAGCCAGCGGCTTACAAACCCGCTCCACGGTTCCATCCCGCCGGCGCACATCACGAGGCTGACGCCCATCGTCCGCACGTGCGGCACCACCAAAATCGTCACCACAAACAGATTCAATACGTCGGAAAGACGCCGCAGGGAATTCTCAAACGAGGTGTACCTGCGCAAAATCCACGCGCCCAGCAGCGCCTCGCCCACATTCGCGGCCACCAGGGCGGAGCCCAGCGGGAACCGAAAGTGCTCGAAAGGCGAAATCAGAACGGCGCCGAGAAAGAAAGCCGGCCAGTAGCGCGGCCCGAACCGCAGCACCAGCGCCAGGGCCACACCCGCGGCCGGCCAAAATGCCACCGAAGCGCCATAATGAACAGAAAGCGTCACGGCTCCGTGCAGCACGCCGCCATAAACAGCAGCGATCAGCGCGTAAATGGCGATCTCACGCCGGAGTCCGGGCTTCATGGGTTCAGCTCGTTTCGCTCACCGCAACAGAGCGCCTTGCGCATGCATTGCAGACGCCGCTTGGAACTCACCATATGGCGGAATTTCCCCTCGCCGGCTCTTGCCTCATCCCTGAGGAAATGACAGTTTCACGCGGACCTTCGGGATGGCTGTCCAGCCCCCTTGCGGTATCTCCACCACCACGTGAATCATAGCCGAGAGAGATAACCAGTAAAAGAACCGATCCAGTGGCAGGGCAACTCTTCCAGAGTATTCCGCATTCGCTCCTCCCGCATTCCTTTTCTTGCGCCCCAACCGGTTCGTCCCCTCTCGCCCGTCCCGGCGGCCACAACCATCCCCTTTACTTTCAGGAAAACCCCTCCCCGATTTTTCCTCACCGCCGGGCCTTTCCATTCCATACTTTCCCCGATTCCGTCAGGCCCGCTCCGGCTGCACGCCTCGGCTTAGTGTGCGGCTGTACCCGGTCCCCTGCCGCCAAAGGAGCCTCCATGAAACGCTTGCTTGCCGTATTTCTCTGCATTCTATTGCTGGGCGGAGCCATGCCCGCGCGCGCCGATTTCCACTATTCCGAAATCTCCAAGATGACCGGCGGAACCCTTATGGCCATGATGAAAGTCCTGGGACCATTCGGCGGAAAGTCCTCCAACCTGTCCAAGCCCATTACCACCGAAGTCTCTCTCAAGGGCAACAAGCTCCGCCGCGAATCTTCCGATGGCAGGATTCACATCACCGACCTCGATGGCCGCCGCTTCATCGAAATCGACGCCAAGAAAAAAACCTATTCCGAGATGACCTTCGAGGAAATGAAAGCGGCCATGAAGAAGGCTCAGGAAGACGCCAAGAAAAAAATGGAAGAAAACCCCAAGCACGCCAATGCCAAGATGAACGTCAAAGTCAGCGTCACCGCCGGCGAAGGCACCCGCGAAATCCTCGGCAAGACCACTCATGAGGTCAAGGCCCGCATCGAGATGGAAGCCGAAGCGACCGGCAATCCCGAAGCGGCCCGGCGCTCCGCCCAGGGCGGCTCCATCGTCACCACCTCCGATGCCTGGGTGGCCCCTGGAATCCCTGGTCACGACGAACTGCTGCGCTTCTACCAGCGCATGGCCAAGGAGATCGACTGGGTTCCCCCTTCCAGCATTCAGATCGACCCGCAGGTCTCCAAGAGCATGGCCGAACTCCAGAAGAATCAGGGCGCCTTCAAAGGTATGCCGCTGCTCTCCTACGTGAGTATGGGCATGGAGGGCGCCGCCGGCGCTCCTGCCGCCAGCACCCCGGAGCCAAAACATTCCTCCTCATCCCGTGAGAGCGTACCCACCACGCCGGGCGGCGCCGCCATCAAGGGTCTCGGCGGCCTCTTCGGCAAGCACAAGCAGAAAGAAAAGGAAAAGGAAGAGGCGGAAGCCCAGGACAGCAAGAATCCTCCCCCGCCTTCGACCCCCGGCGCCCTGATGGAGCTGACCGTGGAAGTTACCTCCTTCTCCTCCGACTCGCTCCCCGCCAGCCTCTTCACCGTCCCGGCGGGCTATACGCGCGTCGAGGCGTCGGCAGACGCCATCACCGGCACTCCCAGCCACAAACACTGAGTCTCCGGACAATATTCGCTTCCGCTTTTGCCGGATAACCCAAAGGGCCGTTCCGATTTTCCGGAACGGCCCTTTCTTCTTGCCGGCAACTCCTTCTCCGCCCCCTTACTTCCCCTGCAAAACCGCTGCAATTTTTCTTGCCGCCTGCGCGCGGGTAACTCATAATCCCCCCAACGCATCCTTCCCGGTGTCGAGGACATTCCGGGATCTGGTTCATCGCTCTCAATGACAGGCAGTCGCTCTTCGGAAGAGAGAGGCCACTCAATGAGGAAACTTTCCTGGATTCTTCCCGCCGTTCTTCTCTTTCTTCCCGCGCCCCGGGCATTTGCGCAGCAAGATTCTTCGCAGGAAAATCCCCCGGCGGAGAAAAACTCCTCCGGCAAGAAGAAACCGGCGGACAGCGGCGTCCCCGACATGGAGCAACTCCAGAAAGAGATGGAGAAAGCTAGAAAGGAAAACCCCGACATCGAGCAATTGATGAAACAGATGGGCATGGACGAAAAAACCAAAAAATCCCGAGAAGTCATGAAAAAGGCCCCCGCAGGCAAACTGGACACTTCCGCCGTCCCCAAAAAGGACGTGGCCCGCATTGCCAAACTCCGCAAAACCATCCTCAGCGACGCCGAATTGAAACCCTTCCTGCAGCAGACCACCGCCGCGGTCGAACAAAAACTCTCCCCGCAATCCAGAAAATTCGCCGAGGAGGTCTACCGGAAGTTAAGCGCCAGCCATCCCGGCGCGGCCGGCCTGGCCGCCTCCGCCAGCGGCCTGTGGATGCAGGGCGCTCAGGAGCCCGCGCTCTACCTCATGGGCCGGGCCGCCCTGCAGGAGCCCGCCAATCCCGACCACCTCAATAACTACGCCGCCTTCCTCACCATGGCCGGCAAGGAAGAAGCCGCCATCCCCCTGCTGCAGAAACTGAATCAGAAATATCCCCAGAACAGCACCATCCTCAACAATCTGGGGCAAGCCTGGTTCGGCCTGGGCGACTTGGCCGAAGCCGAAAAAAATCTCAACGGCGCCATCAAGGCCTTCGGCTATCATTCGCAGGCCAACTACACCTTGTGCCTCATCGAGGAGTCCAAGGGAAACCAGCCGGCCGCCGTCGCCGCCATGAAGCGTTCCATCCACGGCGCCTTCAGCCCCGATAAAGTGGAGAAACTCCGCCAGCTCGGCTCCGATGTGGACAAGGACGACATCTCCTGGAACTTTCACATGCCCCAGGATCCCCTCGCGCTTCACCTCTACCAGGTCCCCGCTTTCTCCCACAGCGTCGAGGAGTCCGACGCCCTGGCGCCCCGCTGGGAAAGCTTCAAGGACGGCGTGCGCAGCCTGATCCGTCAATTGGAGGCCCAGAAACGCGCCAGCGACTCCGCCGCGGAGCAAATCGGAAACCAGAAGATGCAACAGGCCCTGGGCATGGGCCAAGCCGGGCGCAACCCCGTATCGCTGATCATGCCTCCCTTCCTCCCCAAGGCTACCCTGGCCCTGAAGGCGTTCGATGAACAGTGGGCCATCCAGGAGAAACTCCGGGCCGCGACTGAAAAACAGGAGCGCGCCAAGATCGGCGAATTCAAAAGGGCGCACCTCGCCGCCCTCGCCGCGATTCATCAAAAATATAACCGGGAAGGCGGAGAAGGCGATGAGGTGGACGATGATGAAGCCATGTGCGCGGACTACAACGCGGAAAACAGCAAATTCCTCCAGGCCGCCAACACCATCAACGAAAAAATTCAGAACGAGCAGCTGCACAACCTGATGCGCAAGATCAACGAAGACACCTACTTCGTTCAGTACATGGCCGGCAGCAAGGAAGCCTTTGAATCCGCCAAAGCCGACGCCAAGCGCACCTATCTCAATTCCCTGCTCTCCCTGCCGCATGCCGAAGCGGGCAAATGCGTCCCCCGGAAATCCAGGGACAACAAAAAACCCTCTCCGGACAAGCTGCAAAGCTACGACGACATGCACTGCGACACGCACATCGCGCTGAATATGTTCCTGGTCAACGCGGAATTTGACTGCAACACATCCAAACTCGAATATGACGCCATTTTCGTCCAAGGCACCCACGTCGAGGACCTGAACACCGGTGAAATCATCAGCGGCAGCGTCGAGATCATGATCTCTGCGGGCATCGGCAAAGGCATGGAAGTTGGCCCGATCAAGATCGAAGCCAAAGCCGGCGTGGGCGCCTTCATCGAATACGGCGAAAGCGGCGTCACCGATTTCGGCCCGCTGGTCATGGCCGAAGCCGAAGCCGGCGTCAACTTCCGCGAGGGCACCGACCCCACGGAATTTCACGTGGGCCACGACGAAACCGTTAACGTCGGCGATCTGCCCTTCTCCGTCGAGGCCGGCGTCGAAGGCCGCTGGGGGTGGAACTCCAGCGCATCCCTAGCCGGCAAAGGCATCCTAAGCGGCACGGGAGGCCACGGCGAATAATGGCCGTCATTCCGTGCCGCGCATGACTCCGGCTCATCCCGGCGATGGTTTTCCAATGGAGGTGTGTGAATGCTCTCCGCACGCAATTTTTCCTTAGCCTGCTTCTTTCTTCTCCTCACCGCGCTTTGCTTTTCCCCGGCCCCGGCCCTTGCCGCGGATTCTCCCCGCCTTCCCAAAGTCGTCGCCAGCGCCACCGAAGGGATGATCATCCTGCCCTCCGGCGCGGTGATCGTCTTCGCCAAGAGCAACGACTACGGCGAACTGGGTCAGGGGTCCATCGGCAAGCCTCCCTCCGCCGAACTGGGCATTCCTCTCCCCGGCGTCACCGGCGCCGTCGATGGCGCCGTGGGCGGCGGCTCGTTCCTTCTTCTACTCGCCGACGGCACCGTCATGGCCTGGGGCAAGAACAACACCGAACAGCTCGCTCTCGGCATCAACCCCAAGTCCGGCGACGACCCCAGTCCCGTTCCGCATCCCACGCGCGTTCCCTTTCTGGCGCACGTGCGCCAGTTGGCCATCGCGGATAACGGCACGTTCGCCTTTGCCCTCCTCGAGGACGGCACGGTCCGCGCCTGGGGCTCCGCTTTCAACGGCCAGCTCGGCCTGGGCACGTCCATCCCCAAAACTCCGGATGCCCGCGGCGGAACCCGGGTCCTAAAGCCGCAACCCATCCCCGGCCTTGCTGGTGTCAAATCCATCGCCGCAGGCAGCGACTTCGCTCTGGCCCTACTCGAAAATGGCACCATCAAAGCTTGGGGCAGAAACAAGTACGGCGAAGTCGGCGACGAGGAAATCTCCAACAGCCCGGTTCCCGTGACCGTGCCCGGCATCGATTCGGCTGTCGCAATCTCCGCCGGTGATGACTACGCCCTGGCCCTGCTGCGCGACGGCACCGTGCGCGTCTGGGGCAGCGGCACCAACGACTCCGCCTATTTCGCCGGCGCGCGCAGCCCCTCCATTCACAAGGACTCCAACTACCCCTGGACCGCCAAGCCCGTGGCCATCCCCGCTCTGCGCAACGTCGTGGCCATCTCCGCCGGCGCCACCGCCTTGGCCCTCCTCGCCGATGGCACCGTGCGCATGTGGGGCTATAACGGCTTCGGCTCCATGGGCCTGGGCAACCGCACCGAATACGTCCCCACTCTGAAGACCGCCCGCGTCCCGCCCGTCGCCGCCATCTCCACCGGCTTCAACCGCTCCTATTTCATCCTGCGCGATGGCTCCGTTCTGGTCGCCGGCTCTCAACTCATCGGCGAGGCCAATCTGTACCTGGTCCCCAAACCGCTCCTGAAAAAGGAGCCTGCGCAGAATCCCTGAGGAGCAGCAGGTAGAACTTTTTTCTCGGAACGGCACGGCGCCGGAACATTTCGGCGAGAATTTTCATCGGAGGTGAGTAAATGATTTCTGCACGCAAAGTTTCTTTGGCCTGGATGTTTCTTCTCCTGGCCGCATGGCGGCCTTCCCCGGCCCTCTCCGCTGACTCCCCTCGCCTTCCCAAAGTGATCGCCGGGCAATCGGAAATGATGATCATCCTGCCTTCCGGCTCGGTGCTGGTCTTCGCCCATGACAACAAGACCGGCCAGTTGGGCCAGGGAACCCTCGGCGTCCCCCCGTATTCCGACGACGGCATCCTCCTCCCCGGCGTAACCGACGCTGTGGATGGCGCCGCAGGCGGCGGCTCCTTCCTGCTCCTGCGCGCCGACGGCACGGTGCTGGCCTGGGGTGACAACCACTCGGGCCAGCTTGGCCTGGGCATCGTCCCTCCCCTTTGGGAATATCCCAAACCCGTGTCCCGGCCCACCCGCGTTCCCGGTCTGGCGCATGTGCGCCAATTGGCCATGCCGGAGGAGGGCCGCTACGCCATGGCCCTTCTCGAAAATGGCACGATGGCACGGTTCTCGCTTGGGGCGGCTCTTTCAATGACGGCTTTGGCCTGGGCATGCCCATCCCCAAAACCCCGGAAAACCACAGGGGAGAAAATCTCTGGCGGCCACAAGAAATTCCCGGTCTCACCGGCGTCAAGGCCATCTCCGCAGGCGGCGGCTTCGCTCTTGCCCTGCTCGAAAATGGCACCATCAAGGCTTGGGGTCGCAATCATTCGGGCGAAATCGGCGACGAGGTCATCTCCGGCAGCACGGTTCCCGTGACCATTCCCGGCATCGACTCTGCCGTCGCTATCTCCGCCGGCTTGGACTACGCCCTGGCCATCTTGCGCGATGGCACCGTACGCGTTTGGGGCAGCGGCGCCTTCGATGGTGTCCATTTCGCCGGCTCGCGCAGCCCCTCCATTCACACCGACACCGACGCTCATTGGACCGCCAAGCCCGTGGCCATCCCCGGATTGCGCAACGCCGTGGCTATCGCCACCGGCACTTCCGCCCTGGCCCTGCTCGCCGATGGCACGGTTCTCGCTTGGGGCGGCTCTTTCAATGACGGCTTTGGCCTGGGCATGCCCATCCCCAAAACCCCGGAAAACCACAGGGGAGAAAATCTCTGGCGGCCACAAGAAATTCCCGGTCTCACCGGCGTCAAGGC
>JAIQGC010000135.1 GCA_020072805.1 Terriglobia bacterium | reverse complement strand
ATGTGATCATCGTCGGTCAAGGCGCCGACCGACGTGTGCGGGAAGAGCTTCGCTATCCCGGCTCCCGCATCATCGGCTCGACCGCCTACGAGCCAGAGCGATACGGCGAAAAGCTGATCCCATTGGCGCTCAAGATTTTGCACGGCGAACCGGTGCCGCCAGCGGTGTATGTGGAGCATACGTTTGTCAGAGTGACGCCGGAGAGCGAAAACGTATAGCTGCTGACGTAGGTTTCCAGGTGCCAGAGGCAATTTTCGTTTTTTCCGGGCCAAATTGATTGATTTTCCTGCCACATTTCACATGATTTCGTGTAACCGCTCGCTGAATTCTGGGTTGTGCTGCAGTGTCCCGAGCGATCTGATACTTCACCAAGTAGCTGAGTGGGGCGCGTCTCTCGTATAGGAGCTACCTATCCGAGTTCAGTGGGTGAACATCACGAGAATCGCTCCTCGCTGAGCTGCTCAGTGGAAACTGATAAAAACGGCCTTCAAAAAACGAAAATGCCCTCCAGAACCGTGAAAGCTACGTGCTGAAATCTTGCAACATCGAGCTATTCAGTCATAACTAGACTGGACTCACGACGAATGAGCGAAAACACCTTACGATTGACGAATATTAGCAAAAGTTTTGCGGGCGTCCATGCTTTACGCGGCGTACACTTTGAACTGCGTCTGGGCGAAGTCCACGCGTTGTTGGGGGAGAATGGCGCTGGCAAATCCACGCTGGTGAAAGTGATCACGGGCGTGCATCAACCTGATACCGGCGAAATCTATTTGAATGATCGGCGAATACACCTCGCTGATCCGCGCGAGGCTACTGCGCTTGGCATATCGGCGATCTATCAGGAACTGAGCACTTTTCCCGATCTGGATATTGCCGAGAACATCTTCGTAGGCAGGCGCCCCACGCTGGCCAGCGGCTTGGTGAATTGGCGTAGAATGTATCGTGATGCGGAACAGCTATTGAGCTCACTGGGTGTTCACTTGGATCTCAAAACGAAAGCCCGGTACTTGAGCGTGGCTCAGCAACAGATGGTTGAGATTGCCCGAGCATTATCGGTGAATGCTCGCATCCTGATCATGGACGAGCCGACCTCGGCTCTGACGCTGAACGAGGTGGCCGATTTATTCCAGATTGTTCGCCGATTACGCGAGAATGGCACGGCGATCCTGTTCATCTCGCATCGTCTCGAAGAGCTGTTCGAAATCGCGGATCGAGTCACCGTGCTGCGCGATGGGGCATATGTAGATACGCGATCAATGAATGGCGTGACCCAAGAAGAATTGATTCGCATGATGGTGGGGCGGACGGTCAAAGAACTATTCCCGAAGAAAGATGTCAAAGTGGGCGAGGTGGTCTTACGGGTGAATAAGCTGACTCGCAAAGGTGCCTTTAGGAGTGTTTCCTTTGAACTGCACAAGGGTGAGATTTTAGGAATGGCCGGGCTGGTGGGGGCGGGCCGGACCGAAGTCAGCCAGGCGATCTTCGGCGTGATACCAGCGGACGAGGGGATGATCGAGATTGAAGGAAAAGCACTGCGGATCACGAGCCCCAGTCAGGCGATGGAATGCGGCCTAGCTTACGTGCCCGAAGATCGGCAGCACCATGGTCTGGTCCTGCCGATGGACATCACCGATAACGTCACTCTGCCAATCCTGTCTCGCTTTAGCCGTTGGGGCTGGTTGGCCACAAAGAGTGCTCAGCAAGCCGCGTATGACGCGGTCACTCAAATGGAAGTCAGAGCCACGACGGTCTGGCAGAAGGTGCGCGAGCTATCGGGGGGGAATCAGCAAAAGGTCGTGCTGGCCAAATGGTTGTCCACCCATCCGCGTATTCTGATCTTAGACGAGCCGACCCGTGGGATCGACGTCGGGACCAAGGCCGCCGTGCATAGCCTGATGAGCGAACTGGCTGCGCAGGGAATTGCGATCCTGATGATCTCCTCGGAGCTGCCGGAAATTCTGGGAATGAGTGATCGCATTCTAGTGATGCACGACGGACGGGTTACCGGCCTATTTAATCGAAGTGAAGCCACCCAGGAAAAAATCATGATGGCCGCAACGCAGGCTGTGTAGCAGATGTGTGACCCAGGAAGGAAATATGACCACTAACACCCCAGCGCTTTCAAGGCCCAGTCTTTTATCCCTATTTGCCCGGTTCCGTGAGCTGGCGTTGGTTGGCTTCATCGTGTTGCTGATCATTGTCATCAGCCTGCAAAACCCTAGATTTCTCACGTTCACCAATTTTAGGGACATTTTGCTCGACATCTCGATCCTGGCGATGATCGCGCTGGCTCAGGGCATGGTCATCATCACGCGCGGCATCGATCTGTCCGTTGCTTCGATGTTGGCGCTGACCGCCATGATGGTGGCTTTTGTGGTCAAGGCTTTTCCCGACACGCCGCTCGTCTTCACTGTGCTGTTGGGCACAGCCTCGGGCGCTGTTTTGGGCAGCATTAACGGGCTTGTCATTACAGTGGGCAAAGTCCCGCCGATTATTGCTACGCTCGGAACGCTGGGTGTTTATCGAGGCTTGGTCTTCTTTTACAGCAAGGGCAATTGGATCAACCCGGTCGATTTGCCGAGCAGTTTCAAGCAGTTGGCCAAGGCCGTGCCGCTTGACTTGCCCAATCTGGTCATCGTTGCTCTCATCGTCGCGGCCATCGCGTATGTTTTCCTTAACTACACGCGGGCTGGCCGAGACATTTACGCGCTGGGAACGAATCCAGAAGCCGCCAAGATTTCGGGCATCCGAACCGATCGGGTAACTTTCATGGTGTACCTGATCTCCGGCATCGTTTGCGGGCTAGCGGGCGTCATGTGGGCCTCGCGCTTCGAAGCGGCGCAGACCAACACTGCGCTTGGTTTTGAGTTGCAAACCGTGGCAGCCGCAGTTATCGGCGGCGTGAGCATGTTGGGTGGGATTGGCACCGTGCCGGGCGTGTTATTAGGCGCTCTGCTGTTGGGCATCATCCAGAATGGCCTGACCCTATCCAATATCTCGCAATTTTGGCAGCTTGCCGTGCAGGGCTTTTTGATCCTTTTGGCGGTGATCTTGGACTCGACGATCCAACAACGAATCAAGCAGACTGCAGTTCGAGGTGCGGTGAAATGAATACCACGGATAAAGCAGTCTCAGCGTTTGTCAGCTTGGCCCGCCCGCGCAGGTCATTCTTGTCCAAGTTCTTGCGTTGGGAATGGTTCCTGGTGGCTTTGATTGCGCTGGTCGTGATTGTCAACAGCCGGCTTTCGCCCTACTTCCTCGACGTCCAAAACCTGTTCCGGGCCTCGTCGGACTTTATGGAAATGGGTCTCATGATGCTTCCGATGGTCTTTATCATCGTGACCGGCAATGTGGACCTGGCGGTGGCCTCTACGCTCGGGATGGCGGCCTCTTTTATGGGATTGTTGTTCAACAATGGCGTAAATATTTGGATTGCAGCCGGCGCAGCATTGTTGCTTGGCGTCGCGGCCGGTCTGCTGGCCGGTTACCTGATCTCACGCTTAAAAGTTCCCGCCTTGGTGATTACTTTGGGGACCTATGCCTTTTATCGTGGCATGGCTTACGTCATGCTGGGTGACCAAGCGGCGCGCGGTTATCCAGCATCATTCACTTACATTGGGCAGGGAACCCTTCCTGGGGCACCCGTGCCGTTTTCAATGGTTCTCTTTTTGAGCATGGCGCTCATCTTCGGTTTGGTGTTGCACAAAACGGCCTTCGGACGTTACCTGTATGCGATCGGCCACAACCAAGAGGCGGTTGTTTATTCAGGGATCCCAGTGGCCCGAGTGAAGGTCGTCATTTTCATGGTATCCGGGCTGATGTCGGCGCTGGCTGGTCTGGTGTTGGCCGCTCGCTATGGCAGCACCCGCCCCGATATCGGCACTGGCCTGGAACTGGCTGTCATCACCGCTGTTAGTCGGGCTAATGCGCTTCGGCATGGGCCTGCTGAATATCCAGGGTGATGTCCAGAACGTCGTCATCGGTATTTTACTCATCCTGTCTATTCTGCTGCCTAACCTGCCCCAGATCGTTAGAGACCAGCGATCAAAGTGGAGCCGCCGTGCGCTGATCGTGGTAGCCGTTGTCGTGATCATCGCAGTCGTGTTTGGCTGGTTTTTCTTTTGGTCTCGTGCGGTGGTGTTCTCGTTATAAGATGTGCGAAGCGAAAACACGTCTTAAGAAAGGAGGTGAGGATACTGGAGGAAACATACTCATTGTGCGTTCTCTGTGCATTATTTAACCATTTCCACATAAGAAGAGGAGGAAAATCATGAAGAGCCATTTAGGTTTAACCGTTGTGACCGTTATGCTTTCGCTCAGCATGCTGTTGAGCGCATGCGCGCCTGCTGCCGCGCCGCCGCCCACTGCAGCACCTGTTGTGCAGCCGACTGCAGTGCCGCCCACAACTGCTCCTGCCGCAGCGCCTAAGGTCTATGTGTTAGTGCCCAAGAATCTAGGTAACCCCTACTTCGATACTGCGAACAAGGGTGCTCAAGCTGCTGCGAAGGAATTAGGTGTTACCGTGAACTATCAAGGTTCTGCGACGGCGGATGCTACCCAGGAGATCCAGTTGTTGAACTCCTTGATCGCCCAGAAGGTCTCCGGTCTAGCTGTCTCGGCTAACGATTCGGATGCGCTTATGCCAGTGGGCAAGGCCGCCATGGCGGCAGGGATACCAGTCGTGAGTTGGGACGCAGCCATTGCCCCTGGCGGTCGCACGTTCCATATCAACCAGGCCGAAGCTCAGGGTATCGCAGATGTGCAGATCAAAATGGCGCTTGATCTGACCGGTCCGGATGGCGGC
>JAIQGC010000137.1 GCA_020072805.1 Terriglobia bacterium | reverse complement strand
CTAAAATCCCAGTTCAACGGATGGCCCGTACCGCTCCGGGAACAGCGATCACCTCGATGCAACTCGACCGGGCCTTTCAGGAGGACATCCTCATCCCCTGGAGAAAGGGGGAGCCGGAACGATTCAAGACGGCATGGGATCTTCTCGTTGCAGATAAAGGGGGCATTGTCTTCCAACCAAAGTTGGGGATCTTCGAAGATGTGGCAGAGATTGACTTCGCCTCGATGTATCCCACCATGATGGCGATTCACAATATCTCTCCGGAGACCGTACTCTGTGGATGTTGTCAAAATCATAGCGTCCCGGAGGTGGGTTATACGATCTGTGAGAAGAGGGAAGGAATCGTTCCCAAGACGCTCAGGCCCATCTTAACAAGAAGGGCATGGCTTAAGAGGATGGCAAAAGAAGCAGAAGGCAGTAGGCAGAAGGCAGTAGGCAAAGAAGATTGCGAATTGCGAATTGCGGATTGCGGAATAAATAGAGAAAGCACAAAGGATTGCGAAGAGGAAATGAGAAATAAAGAAAAGAGAAGAGAAATCTACAATCGGAAGCAGACCGCGCTCAAGTGGATGCTTGTGACATGCTTTGGATATTTAGGTTATCGAAATGCTCGGTTTGGAAGAATCGAAGCCCATGAAGCGGTCACTGCCTTTGGGAGGGAAAGCCTCCTGCAAGCCAAGGAGATCTGTGAGGCGGAAGGGTTCGAGCTCCTCCATGCCATTACCGATTCCCTCTGGATTCGTAAAAAAGGGTTCAGAGAGGAAGAGGTTCTTGAACTCTGCCAGAAGATCAGCGAGGCCACCGGGATCACGATGAGTCTGGAGGGGATTTATCGATGGATCGCTTTTCTCCCCTCCAAGGGGAATCCAGAAAGTCCGGTGGCCAACCGTTATTTCGGACTCTTCCAAAACGGAAAGATCAAAGCGAGGGGATTGGCGTTTCGACGAGGCGACACGCCTCCTCTGATTCAGGAGGCTCAGCTTCGAATGCTTGAGGTTCTGGCAGAGGCGAAGGATATGGATGATTATCGGGTGAAGGTTCCAAAAATTTTAGACCTCCTCCTCGAATATAGCCTGATGTTAAAGGACGGACAGGCGAAGAATGAGGATCTGGCCATCGGCAAGAGGATCTCTCAGGAACCCAGTGCCTACAAGGTGGATAGTCTTACTGCCCTTGCCGCTCAAGAGCTCGAGGATGTCGGAATTCCGATCCATCCCGGGGAGAAGGTGAGGTATGTGATCAAAGATGCCGAGTCCAAGGATAAGGCGGAGCGAGTAAGGCCTTTTCCGTTAGTGGGGCCAGACGACACCTGCGATGTCAAAAAATATATGGAAATGCTCGTGAAGGCAACGGAAGAAATACTGATTCATGTGGGTTATGATGCGAAACGCCTGTATCCCTTACTCTCCCTCTCCCCTGAGTGGGAGAGGGGAAAAGTGAGGGGGACTCGTAGAATTCAACAGAAAAGGTAATTAAAGTTACCTTCTGTTCAGTTAAATTACTTAAGGATGATTACTGGGCTAAATTGGTGTCATCTGAGAATTCTGTCGGAAGAATTATTGCTTCAACAAGCCTGCGGTTCTTCAGTCAATAGAAAGCTACCAGCATTACCGGCCGCGGGCCTGGCGGTAATACCACTGCAGCTGGCTTTGGCTGCTGTCTTCATCCACGTTTTCCTCAGCGAGTTTTTTCTTCCCAAGGGCCGGTGGCAAAACTTCTTTAAGCTTCCACTGCTCCTCTAGTCGGTCGAAGGTCCAATACTCCTCGAATGGGGTCACGTATTCTTGCTCGCTCCTGATCTGGTCCCCTTTGTGAATGATCCTCTGAGCGTGGGCGCTGATTCGCACTGTAAATTCGTCCTTGGCCCGATCGGCAAAGTTCCGTACAAGGATCAACTCGGCCTTTCGAACACATAGGTTGCGGTATTCGACTTTTAATCCTTGCCCTTGCCACTGGCGAATTTGCGCCCGGAGGCTCTCTGCAATTGCCGGGAATAGATCGGCCACGGGCACATGGCTAAGATCTCCTGATTCTCTGGCCAGGTAAACGCTCAGAAACACCTGACGCGCCCGTTCGAGCATGTGGTTTCGATTCCAGAGTTTGTCGGTCTGGACGAGGAAGTTCAGCATACGCTCAATGCGTGTTGCCTTTTTCTCCGCTTCCTTTTCCAGCCAAGGCCCCGCCTCTCCTTTTTTCTCAGTCACTTCTCCGTAGATCCCCCGGAGCGTATCATCCGTCAGCATCTCAACGAAGTTGTCGTCCTTTAGTATATCAGATTCTCCTGCTTGTTCGATCTCTCGCAGGAGCCAGCGATCAACAAGGCGATGGAAGGTCCAAAACTCCTGAAAACGGGACGGCGCCTCATCTCCTCGAAGGAATTTCCCTGTTCGGTCGTCCACATAGTAGTCCCGTGCCGAGGCGGTGATCAGTGCAGTGAACTCCCGTTGACCCGGCTTCTCCGTGTACCGGACATTCACCAGATCGACTTGCTCCACCTTCAGGTTCTCGATACGGTTGATTTCGTGATTCCTTACAAGCCCTTGGAGTTGAGCCGTGTGTTGAGCAAAGAGGTCCGCCATCATGAGGGGTTGCATGGGGGAATAACTACGCGCCTGCCAGCACTCCTGGAGCTTTCGAAAGGTAGACTCCGTTAACTTCCGCAAATCCTCTGGAGCCATGGAGGAATCTTGTTGGCTGAGGAATGCGAGCAACTTCTCCGTTTTGCCCGCCTTAGGGGAGATTTTATTTCGGTCATAAACAAAGTCGAGGTTTTCTTTCTTTTCCTGAGATTTGGCCCTTGCCCATATGAAAAGGATCAGCGCGAAAACCGAGATGGCCCCAACGGCAGCGATAAACCCAAATATCGAATCCTCGCCGGATGAACTGCCACGACTGGAACTGGAACTCGAACGGCCGGAGCTCCCTCCCTTGTTATGGGTCACAAAATCCCCTGCAAGGAAGGTGTTCGGCCACCCGACGCTGAGGTTATACACCTCTTGCTCCTTCTCTTCCAACGCTGTCCGAAGGACCGTGGCAGAGTGCCTTCCGCCATCCTTCCACACAAGCACCTTCTGTCCTGGCCGAAGCTGTCCTGCAGGGACAAAGTCCCCTCCGGGCAGTCCCAGAGGATGGTCGGTTTTAGTGCGTAACAAGCCATGAACCGTGTCGATCGAAAGCACGAGCGAGCGGGTAATGAAAATCTTATCGACACGAGTTCGGATAATCCATCCCTCAGGATCTACTGCAAGCACAGGATCTCCCGGAGAGAGCTTCTCTATAAGGGTCTGGCCTTGCAGTGTGCGGATAGGAGTACCTTTCGGGAAACATCCTCCCCCTTTATTGTGGACGACGATGTCTTCTGCCACATAGGTGTGGGGTTGACCGACCTGTAAGTCGAAGACTAATCCTTCGTCTTCAGTGAAAAGTACCTTTCGAACGGTCTTCGCAATCAATCGCCCGTTTTTCCATTTCACGATGCGGTCTCCAGGATGAAGATCTCCCGCCTGTTTGAACATACCTTCCTTGAGGCTCACGGGATGTTCCGCGGTGGTCACCAGCGTCCCCCCACTAGTTTCAATCCTCACCATGGTTCCCTTGCTTACGAAGATAGTCTTAACTGTGGTCTGAACGGTTAAGCCATCCCCTGTGACTGCGAGGACTTGATCTCCTGAGGCCAGCGACTCGATAGCAACCTGGCCTTTCGGCGTTGCGATCTTGGTTCCGGTCGGGAAGCATCCACCTTTGTTATGGACTGCAATCCGGCCAGCGAAGAACGTGTTGGGGTGATCCGTTTGGAGATTAAAGACCTGAACCCGCGCTTCAACTCTCCGTAAAGAAATGATCCGCTGCTCAGCAAGCCACTGGCCGTCCCAGGCAAAAACAGAATCTCCTTCCTTGAGCGCTTCGACTGTCTTGAACGTACCGCGGCCAACATAGAAAGGATGCTCCTTGGTCACCTGAAGCGTTGCTCGGTCTGTCTTGAGGAGGATGTACTCGTCTGCCTCATGGCGAATGATCGTCCGGACTCTCGTGCGAACCATACGTCCTTCTCACACGTCCGTATTAGCGGTTCGCAGGGAATATATGTACCGAACATCCAGTAACTTCTATGAAAACAAAAGCGAACCTCAAAGAGCAT
>JAIQGC010000055.1 GCA_020072805.1 Terriglobia bacterium | reverse complement strand
TCGTTCCCGCCGCCGCGCCCAGCGCTTCGCTCGAAATCGTGGCCTCCAGTTGAAAGGTTCCGCTTCCTTCCACCGTGAACAGCGGCGTCCCCGGCGTGATCATCGTTCCCGACTCGACCAAGCGCCGCGTGACGCGCCCATCAAACGGCGCCGTAATTCGCGCGTAGCTGGCCACGCTCTCCGCCACTTGCGCTTCCGAAGACGCCTGCGCCTGTCCGGCCTTGGCCTGCTCCAGCCGCGCCCGCGCCGCCGCCAGATTGGCCTGCGCCGCGCGCTGCCGCGTCTCCGCTTCGTCGAACTCCTGCTGGCTCACCGATTTCTGCTGCCGCAAAAACATGTAGCGGTCGTAGGTCTTCTTGGCCATTTCCGCCTGCGACTGCGCCGCTTCCAGCGCCCGCGCGGCTTCTTCCGCTCCTGCCGCGCCGCCGGCCGAACCCGCGTGCGCCGCGCTGCGCCGCGCCGCCAGTTCCCGCTCGTCGAGCTGCGCCAGCAACTGCCCGCCCGCATCCTGATCGAGCAATCCATCGGGCGCGGTTTGCGTCTGCCTTATGGCAAGCGCACTGGCGTGACGGCAGTGGCGCTCCCGCTCTTGCCGCCCATTCGCGAAACTCTCATGGTCTTTTCTCTCCCTGCAAAAGTTGCGATTCCAGGCGCAGCACTCCCGCGGAGCGCTCCAGCTGCGCCCGCGCCACGTGCCAGTCATGCAGCGCCGCCAGGTATCCCGTTTGCGCATCGAGCTGCGCCGTCTGCGCCCGCAGCAGATCGGTGAGATTGGTCAGCCCAGCCTCGTAGCGGTTCTTCACGATGCGCAATCCTTCCCGCGATTGTGTAACCGCATCCCGCGCCGCTGCCGCTCGCTGCTCCGCCGCTTGCTCTTCCAGAAACGCCTGGCGCACTTCCAGCATCACTCCCGAGCGCATCCATTCCAGGTTGTGCTGCGCCTTATTGGCATTGGCCGCCGCTTCCGCCATGCGCGCGCGATCCGCGCCTCCCGCGAACAGATTAATTTCCACGCGCGCCCCGGCCACCCAGTTCGTTCCCGCCGTCCCTCCCATGGTCAGCGCGTCGCGCTCGTATCCGCCGAAAAGCCCGGCCTTCGGTCCCAGCTCCGACCGCACCGCTTTCTTCCCCGCCGCCGCGGCTTCTTCCTGCAGGGCCATGGCCCGCAGCGCTGGGCGGTTTTCCGCCGCGATCCGCTCCCATTCCTCCGCGCTCTTTTTCTCCATGGCCGCCAGCTCGCCGAGCGTTTCGCCCGGCTCCGGCCGCGCGTTCAATGCCATTCCCGTTTCCCGCGCCAAGCCCATGCGCGCCAGTTCGACTCCGTTGCGCGCGCGAATCTCCCGGTCCTGCATCTGCGCCAGGAAAACTTTGGCGCCCAGATAATCCGATTCCACCACCATCCCCGTCTCGTGCATTCCCGCCAGCCGCTGCGCGCTGGCTTCCGCCGCGCGCACCGCCTCCGTGGCCGCCGCCAGATTTTCCCGCGCCACTTCGACTCCGTAGTACGCCTGCACCACGCGCAGGATCAGGTCCTGCCGCGCCTGCTCGGTTTCCAATTCCGCCGCCGTCTGCATGCGCCGGGCCGCGCGCGTCCGGAAGAGCGTGACACCGGAATCAAAAAGACGCCATTGCGTATCGAGGCGCGTCTGATGATTGTTGAGCGGTCCCGGCTGATTCAGCGCCGGCAGCGCGAAATTAGACGCCGTGAAACGTCCCTGCGTCAGCAGCGTCCCGAACACGTACACCGGGTTGTCGCCCCTGGTAAATCCCTGGCTGAAATCCACCCGCGGCATCCACATGGCCCGCGCCTGCTGTGACCGTGCCCGTGCCGCATCGGATTCATCCTCCGCCGTACGCAACGCCGGATTCTTATCCAGCGCCATGCGCACCGCCTGCCCCAGCGTCAGGCTATTTCCCGCGGCAGGATTTTCCCGCTCCTGCGCCCGCGCCGCTCCCGCAAATAAAAACAGCGCCAACGCCGCCGCGCTCATCCACACCCGCGTCCGCACTCGCTTCGTATTCATGGACAGGGAACCTCCCGCGGAAGGGCCAGCCTTTTTAACATACTCCTCTCGCCCGCTCCTCGCAGTGTCCCCGCTCACTCCCGCCGTGCATCCCGGCATCTCGTTCGTCTTCATTCGCATTCCTCGTTCCCGCGCTGCGCGGATCCTTCGTGGTCTCCCCGTTAATTTTTCCGGCCTATGGCGCTTCCGGCTTCAGCCAGGCAACTTCCATCACGCTGCTTGCGCCTCGCGAATCTCATGCGTCGTTTCGAATTTCGCCGTCTGCTTGATCATGGCCCCCACCGAGCAGTATTTCTCCTCCGAGAGTTGAATGGCCTGCTGCACCGCCGCCGGGTCAATCCCGTACCCGGTCAGCACATGATGAATCCGCATCGTCGTGAACACCTGCGGCGGCTTTTCCGCCTGATCGGCTTCGACGCGCACCTCGTACGCCGTCACCTTCTGGTGGTGCTTCTGCCGCAATATAGTGATCACGTCAAACGCCGTGCACCCCGCCAGGGCCGCCGCCACCAATTCGATGGGCTTTGGCCCAGTGGCCCCAACGCTATCGTCCATCAGCAGTTGGTGCCCGCCTCCGGTCTGCCCCAGGAACTGCCTGTCACCCTTAAGTGGTTGAGCCAGCGTAACTTGCGCTTTAATCATGATGGTCATCCTCTCCCATTGGTCCCGCGTCCTTGCCAAACTCATACAATAAATGCACTTCCGCCCATTCTGTTACAGACAAAATGAACCCGTCAGACACACCTCAACCTATCCCCGGCCCTTCCCGAGCAGTCTGCTCCCAATCACGCTTTATTTGCAGGTAAAAAGTGCAGGAAAAGGTCTATTTCTGCCGCTTCCGGAAGATCCTTACCGCCCCGCCGCGCCCAGCACGATGGTCTGTTTCGTATTGCAGCCGTCCACGGGGTCCCACTTCGCTACCCCCGTCAGTTGCTCCTTCTTGGCCAGGAACTCCATTGGTCCGCGATAGACCCGCGCCGGCAATCCCTTGAAGTTCAACCGCCCCTGCTCGTTGGTGAACGCGCTCAGGTCCAGCTTCTTTATCCCGTGGAACCCATAGACGAGATGCACCTTCACCTCCGCGGCATACACCGGCTTCCCCGCCGCATCATTCACCGTAATCTCCAGCGTGCACGCCCCGGCTTCTCCGTCCATTACCGGCACTTGCTTCGCCGGAACAGCCGCCGGAGCAGCCTGCCCCGCCGTCTGCCCGCCGGCCGCGGCATCCAACCCCGCGCTCATTCCCGCCAGCAAGAGCAGCGCCGCACACCACAGCAATCCATTTTTATTGGCCATAAGTCACCCGCCCGATTATAAACGCAACTGGAATCCCTACGCAGCAGCAAAACTCTCCTCTCTCTTTACTTCCCCGCCCACTTCCCTCTATTCTCTCTTTCCTATGCTTCTCCAAGATCACGTCGCTCTCGTCACCGGCTCCGGCCGCGGCATCGGCCGCGCCATCGCCCAGCTCTTCGCCCAGGAAGGCGCCGCCGTCATGCTTACCGCGCGCAGCGAATCCGAACTCCGTTCCGCCACCGACGAACTCACCCGCGCCGGCCACCGCGCCGCCTGCGCCGTAGCCGATCTCTCTCAGGAAGCCGAATGCCGTAAAATCGCCGCCGCCGCCCGCGCCCAATTCGGCAAGATCACCATCCTGGTCAACAACGCCGGCCACTACGGCCCCATCAGCCCCATCGAGGAATATCCCCTCGCCGAATTCGACGCCGTCCTCAACATTCACCTGCGCGCCTCCTTTCTTCTCACCCAATTGGTCCTTCCGGAAATGTATGCGCGCAACTCCGGCGTCATCCTCAATATCTCCAGCCTCTCGGCCAAGTCCGCTTTCCCCTGGGGCTGCGCCTACGCCGCCGCCAAAGCCGGCCTGCTCGGACTCACCCGCACCACCGCCGCCGAATCCGCCCGCAAAGGCGTGCGCGCCAACGCCCTCTGCCCCGGCCCGGTCACAGAAACGCGCATGTCCCAGGAACTCGGCGCCACGCTCGCTAAACGCATGGGTGTGAGCGAAGAGGAACAACTTAAAGGGTTTCTCAATAGCCTGCTGCAGGGCCGCGCGCAAACCACCGCGGAAATTGCCCGCGCCGCCCTCTTTCTTTGCTCCGATCAGTCCTCGGCCATCACCGGCCAATCCATCAACATCGACGGCGGCGCCGCTTTCTTCTAAAATTTTTCCGCTCCGCAAAATAAAAAAGGGCCAGCCGCACCCACATGCGTCTGGCCCTGCTTTCTTTTTACTTCTCAGGAACCGCGAACCTCAGCGGAACGCCAATCCCAGGGAGAGCCCCGGTTCCTGTCACCAGGAAAATCGTTATCGCGCCGCTGCGGGCCGCCGGAAAGGCCGCAGCCCCAGTTCCTCCACGAAGGCCCATCCGCGCTGCGCCGCCACCCACACCGGAGCGGCCTGCCGCGCCGCCAGCGACCATCCCGCGCTCAATCCATACACCATCGCGGTTCCCGCCGCGCCTACCGCCGCGAGCGCCACAAAACCCGCCGCAAACAGCGCCAACAATGTCAGCAGCTCAATCACAAAATAGAACTGCAACGCCACCAGGCTCCCCAGAAACCACCACATCCATTTCCGGCCCTTGTCTTTGCTCTTCATTCTTTCTCCGGTTCCGTGTCCCATGTTTAACCTGTGCCTGCCCACCTGTCCTTGTTATTCCGTGACTGCACCATTGGACAGTATTCCAAGTCCTGTTGGCTATGGTACAGAAGACACATTTCTTCCGGCTAACTATTCTCCTAGTACTTGCTGCCAAGGCTTAACAAGCTCTATATCCATTACAATGAATAAGTTACAAAATGGTCTCCCAGTCTTTCCAGCCCATCCTCACCCCTTTCTCCCCCTCTTCCCAGAACCTGTACCTTAGTACAGGGGACAGGGGAGGCTTCGCTCGCCACTCCATACTGTCCTTCGCGCTATCCTGGAAGAGCCCAATCCGACCCTTCCGGCTACCCCGCCTGCAATTGACGTGTCGCAAAATAGGGTGCTATATTGCCCCCGTTCCACACAGGCGGTCCTCCGATGGAATCCATAGGAATCCTCATCTTTTTCGCGGTAATCTTCCTGCTCGCCTCGCCCATCCTGGCGATCATCGCGATTCTCCGCACAAATAAACCGCAACCCTCCGGCGACCAGCTTGCTCCCCTCCTGCAACGCCTTTCGACCCTGGAAAAGCGCGTGGCGGAATTGCAGTCCCGCCCAGCCACGCCTCCCGCCGCCACGGTTCCGCCGCCCGCTGCGCCGCAAGCCGCCCCGCAGTCCGCTCCCCCGCCCGCTGCCGCTCCTCATGCCGTCCCGCCCGCTGTGCACGCCGCGCCGCCGCTTCCATCCGCCCGCGGCAAGGACTCGGCCTCGTCGGCTCTCGACCTCGAAACCCTGATTGCCGGCCGCTGGCTCAACCGCATCGGCATCCTGGCCGTTCTGCTTTCCGTCTCCTTCTTCCTCAAATACGCTTTCGAAAACAACTGGATCGGTCCCACCGGGCGAATCGCCATCGGCCTCCTCCTGGGCAGCGCCATGCTCCCCTGGAGCGGCTGGCTGCTCGAACGCGGCTACTCTTATTTCTCTGAAGGCATTGCCGGGCTGGGCGAAGCTATTCTCTACGTCTCTCTCTGGGCCGGCTGGCACTACTACGATTTATTCAGCCAGACCACCGCCTTCGCCGCCATGATTGGCGTCACCGCCCTCATGGCCGCCGTGGCCCTTGGCCGCAACTCCCAGCGCATCGCCCTGCTCTCGCTTCTCGGCGGCTTCCTCACTCCACTCATCGTCAGCACCGGGAAAAACCAGGAAGCCATCCTCTTCACCTATCTCCTCATTCTCGGCGCCGGCCAACTGATCATCGCCATTCGCCGCAACTGGCGCTTCCTGATCCCCATCTCCTTCCTCTTCACGCAAGTCTATTTCTGGGGCTGGTACGAGAGCTTCTACGCCCCTCAATTCCTCGAACGCACCGTGGCCTTCGCCGCTCTTTTCTTTCTCCTCTATTCCGCCGGACCCGTTCTGCGCGCCTGCCGCCCCGGCGATCTCTTCGGCGAGGACTCTCTCCTCATCCTGGGCAATGCCGGCGCCATCCTCATCGCCCTCTATGCCATGCTCTGGCCCGATTACCGCTGGGCCATGACTCTGGCCGTCCTGATTCTTTCCGCCGGCCTCCTCGCCGTCACTCAGCAGATTCTTTCCTCCGGCAAAGCCCCCACATCCTATGCGCGCCTGCTTTTTGCCGGGCTGGCCCTCTCCTTTGCCACGCTGGCCATTCCCATCCGCCTCGAGGGCCGCTGGATCACCATGAGCTTCTCCATCGAAGGCGCCATCCTCGTCTGGAGCGGCTTCCGCGCTTCCGTTCCGCTTCTCCGCCGCGCCGGATATTTCCTGATGGCCGCCGCTGCCTTCCGCCTGCTCTTCTTCCCCATTCCCGCGCCGCGCTTCCTCTTCAACGCCAGCTTTGCCGCGTACCTTGTCCTGGCCGCCGCCCTGGCCTTCTCTCTGGCCGCCGCGCGCAGGGTCTGGGATTCGCTGGACGGCGTGGAAAAAGGCTGGCTGGGCATGCAAGCGGTGGCCATTAACGCGCTCCTCGTCCTGGCTCTCTCCCAGGAGTTCTGGGGCCATTTCGCGCGCATCGAAATGCACGGTTCTGACCGTCTGCTCTCCCAGCATCTGGCCCTCACCGTCCTGTGGATCTCCTACGCCTCCGCACTCCTTCTGGTCGGCATGATGAAGCAATCCCCCCTGCTGCGCTGGCAGGCCCTGGCCCTGTTCGGCCTGGCCGTCACCAAGGCATTCTTCTACGACCTCTCCTTCCTCGACCGCTTCTACCGCATCCTCTCGTTTTTCTTTCTCGGCTTCGTCCTGCTCGCCGTTTCCTTCTTCTACCAGCGCAAGATCGCCAGGGAGCGTTCCAACCAATGACCCGCCGCGCCTTCTCTCTCGCTCTGCTTTTCACCCTCGCCGCCGCTCTCTTCGCCGCGGACCTGCCCGAAGCCTGGCGCTCCTGGCGCTACTCCCGGCCCATTACGCTGCGCTCCGCCGGAGAACCCGTGCGCCTGCCTCTCCCCCCGGACGTTTTCGCTCATTCCGCGAATCGCCTGGCCGACCTGCGCATTCTCGATGATCAGGCCAGTGAAGTTCCCTATCTGCTCGGAGGAGAAACCGCCGGCACAACTTTCCGCATTCTCCCCGCCACCCTGCGCGAGAACAGTTTCGTCCCCGGCCAGTTCACCCAACTTGTCGTGGACACCGGGGAAACCGTGAAGTTTCACAACACGGTGCGAATCGAAACTCCGGAAACCGACTTCATCAACTGGGTCGAAGTCGCCGCCAGCGATGACGCCCGCCTCTGGCGCATCGTCAAACCCCGCGCCCCCATCTCCCGCTTCCGCAAAGAAAATCTCGAGGGCAACCAGACCATCCGCTATTCCGATAACAACGCGCGCTATCTCCGCCTGCGCATCTTCGAGCCTCAGCGGCAGTTTCCCGTCTCCTCCGTCCAGTTGCGGATTCAGGAAACCAGCGAACGCGAATTCACTCCCCTCCCCGCCACGCTCTCGCCGGACCCCGCCGCCGCGCCTTCCCTCACCCGCTGGGACGCCGACCTCGGCTCCGCCGCACTTCCCGTCGCCGAAGCGTTCTTTGAAACTTCGCAGCCGGAGTTCTATCGCGCCGTGCGCATTCTAAGCAGCGAAGACGGCAAGGAATGGCGATGGCATGCCGGGGGAGAGATTCACCGCTACACTCTGGGAGAGAAAACCGGACAGAAGACCGAAGAATCACTGCGCGTGGAAATTCCCGAATACTGGAGACTGGCGCAAACCGGCGGCGACCGCCCGCAAATCCAGCAGGGGGCGCGCTACTGGCGCATCGAAATCCTCAACGGCAGCGACGCGCCGCTCGCGGACGTCCGCGTCACCCTGCGCATGGCTGCCCGTTACGCACTGCTCTGGCCGCGCCCGGGCCGCTCCTATCGCCTGCTCTACGGCAATACCGTCGCCAAGGCGCCCTCCTACGACCTAGCGCAACTGGCCACGCTCAAGCGCATCGCCGCCGCCGCGGAATCCACCGCCGCGCATGAATCCGTCCCTCTGCTGCGCATCGCCGCCCTCGAGCCCGAGGAACTCACCACCAACTATTTAGACCCCCGCCCCTATTCCGAAAAGCATTCCTGGCTCTTATGGCTGGCCATGGCCGCCGCCGTGCTCCTCCTGGGCTATTCCGCTCTGCGCGCGCTTCGCGCCGCTCCTCCCGGCGCTTCTGCCTGATTTTTCTGGGAAAACCACCGCGGGCGGATGACCTGCCTTTCGCCGCGCGCAAACCTGCGCACCACAACATTTCTTCTTCCTAACGGGGCGGCGGCCCCTTCGGATACCCCAGCAGCGGGCTTTTCGGATGCACGTGCGTCTTGCCGTCCGCTCCCAGCACGTAGGGAACTCCCTCCGGGTCCACCGGCACGCCTGGCAATATGCCTGCGCTCACCAGATCTTCCAGCCGCTCCGGCCTGCGCTGCGCGCTCCGCGCGTAGCGGCCCGCGAGCCCATCCAGGTATTCGCAATCCTCTTCCGCCCGCAGCAGCTTCAGATTCCGCAACGCGTTCTCGCGGACCAATTTATCCTGGGTGGATTCATAAATCTCCCGCCACAGAATCTTTGAAGTTTCCCGCGAACGCCCCTCCGCGGCGATTTTGGCCGCCATCACCTTCATCCAGATCAGCGCTTTGGGATTCTTGCTCCCCTCCAGAAACGCTTCGGAGGCCTTCTTGTAATCCTTCAGTTCCCAGTAGTAGATGAAGCCGAGATCGTAATAAAGACGCCAGAAATCCGGATTATTCCTGATCCCCTTTTGAATCAGCTCCACCGCCAGGTCCGGCCTCCCGGCTCCTTGCGGCGCGTTCTCCGCCAGAAAGATCGCTCCAAATCGGTATGCCGGCAGAAGCTGCGGGTCCAACGTTGTGGTCACATCCAGCAGCGGACCCAGCGTCTCCAGATTCGCCACCTGCCGCACCCGCCGGTCCCCGTAATACTGCACCGTGCGCGTCCAGTACACGTCCGCCAGGAATGCGCCATACTCTAGGCTCAGTAGACGCAGCATCTTCCCCGACCGCAGCACCAGTTCGTCCTGCTCCTGGTGCATCTCCGCCAGTTGCCGGTCGATTCCCCGCTGCAGGCGCCACACCGAGGCGAACCCCGCGGGGATCACCGCCAGCAGCAGCATGGCCATCGTTTTCCGGCTGTTCATGCGTTTCGCCCCGCGGCGCCCTTATTTCAGGTTGCGCCGGGAAAAGATCATCGTCGCGCCCGTCAGGGCGATCGCGCAGTACACCGCCGCGTACAGTGTATTCTGGGCCACGAGCATCCCCGGAATCGCCCGGCGGTGCGCCGCCGCGGCAATCACGTTGAAATTATCGAAATTCGGCAGCAGGTAGGAAAAGCCCATGGCCACCGCGTCCAGCGCGGCGTTCCCCGTCACTTTCCCGATGGCCCGGATTTCCGGCGCGAAGACGCCCGCCACGTACAGCCCCGCGGTGAACAACGTCGAGAGCAGCGGCGTGGTAAAGCAGGAAAACAGCAGCGCCAGGGACACCACGATGGCCAGCTTCAGCAGAATGAAATACACCGCCACCAGCACTGCTGCATCTTCCGCCCGCAGGCTTCCCTGCACCAGCCACATCGCTCCGGCCAGCCCCGTCGCCATCGCCGCCGTATTGACCGCCAGCGTCAGCGCCAGCCCCGCGAATTTCCCTAGCAAAAATTCCCACCGCCGCACCGGCTTGGCCAGCAACGCGTACAGCGTCCTCTTCTCCATCTCCTTGGAGACCAGCCCCACGCCGATGAATACCGCCATCAAGATTCCGATCAGCGAAATCGCGCTCAGCCCCAGCGTCACGATCACGATCTGCTCGATCCCGATGGAGATCTGCCCCACCAGCAGCGCCGCCGCGATCATCAGCAGCGCGAAAAACACCAGGTTGTACAGCACCCGGTCGCGCACCGCCTCCCGGAACGTGTTCCACGCCACGATCCCCGCGCGCTTCACTTCTCCCCCACTTCCACCGCCGACGTCCGCGCCTGCTCCGCGCCAATCAATTCCAGGAAATAATCCTCCAGCGTCTGCCGCACCTGCACCACCGACAGGATCTTCGCTCCCGCAGCCCGCAACTGCTCGATCGCTCCGTACAATTCCCCCTCCGCCACCTCAATCCGGTAGCGCTCCCCCATGCGCACGGCCTTCTCCAGGATCCCCGCCGCGCCCGCTCCGCTGCCCGGCTCGAACAATATTTCCATCCCGTGCGACTGCACTCCCACGATCTCCTTCGGCGCTCCCACTCCGCGCAGCTTGCCCCCGGCGATTACTCCCACCCGGTCGCACAGCATCTCCGCGTCGCCCAGAATGTGCGTGGAAAACAGCACCGTGCGCCCCGCCCGCTTCAGCTCCAGAATAATGTCCCGCACCTCCCGCCGCCCCAGCGGATCCAGCCCGGACATGGGCTCGTCCAGGATCACCACCTGCGGGTCATGCAGGATGGCCTGCGCCACTCCCACCCTCTGCAGCATCCCCTTCGAATATTTCCGCAGCTGGATCTTCCCCGCCGTCTCCAGCCCCACCTTCTTCAGCATCCGCTCCACGCGCTCGCGCCGCTCCGCCGCGCCATAGCCGTGGAACCGCGCGAAATAGTCCAGCAACTCGCACGCCGTCAAATAATCGTAGAAATAAGGCTGCTCCGGCAGGTACCCGATTTCGTTGTGCATGCCCACGTCGGAAACCGGCCGCCCCAGGATGCGCGCCGTTCCCGCGCTCGGAAACGTCAGCCCCATAAGCAGCTTGATCGTCGTGGTCTTTCCCGCGCCGTTCGGCCCCAAAAATCCGAACACTTCGCCGCGCTCCACCTGCATCGTCAAATTGTCGAGTGAACGTTTCTTCTTCGCCAGCCAGAAGCCGGTGGTGTAGTCCTTGGTCAGGCCTTCGGTTTCAATCGCTGGTCCAGTCATGGGTGTATTGTTTGCGTTGCGGCGGGCCGCCGTCAACTGCCGCGCCGCCGATTTGTGTGGAAACTTAAATAGCGCCGTCCGCCGCTCTACGTCTTTCCCGCGCCCGATTCCTGCGGTGTCGGCTCCCGCGCGATGTTCACCAATCCCGCTCCCGCCACCGGGGCCGCCACGGGCTGCAGCGTCTGCGGCGCACGCCAATTATCCAATATCCCCACTTGCTGCACGCAGGACACCGTGCACCCCGGCGCGCAGCCCTTCTCCGTCCGGTATTCCCGCTCGCGCATCTCCCGCGTGTACTCCGCCAGCGGCGTTCCCGGATACCCGCGCTGCTGCGAGCACCAGTGCACCAGCCCGTCCTCGCAGATATACAGATACCTCGACCCCGCGCGGCAGCGCCAGTCGTGCTCCTGCCCCCGCGCCACGCGGTGCTGGAACCCGTTGAAGCGCGAAAACGACCGCTTCCCCAGGTTCATGATCTCCTCGAAAATCTCGATCTCCCGCCCGCCCAGCGGCTTGAACTGCCCGTTGTGGTCGTGAATGATCCCCACCGTGCTGGTCAGCCCCAGGTCCACCGCGCGGTGCGCGATGCGCAACGCGTCCTCGGGGTCCTTCACGCCGCTCCCCAGCACCGAATTGATGTTCACCTGGAAATAGGCGAAATTTCCCAGCAGCACCAGCTTCTGGTCCAGCGTCTTCAGGCTCTTCTTGGACACCTCGTCGGGCACCGTGTTATCGATGCTGATCTGCAGGTGCTCCAGTCCCGCCGCGTTCAGCCGCTCGATGCGCTCCCGCGTCAGCAAAAATCCATTGGTGATCATCCCCGCGATCATCCCGTGATGCCGGATGTGCCCGATGATTTCGTCCAGTTGCGGATGCAGCAGCGGCTCGCCCCCGCTGATGGTGATGATGGACGTTCCCATCGCCGCCAGATGGTCCAGGCGCTTCTTCATTTCCTCGAGCGGCACCGGATTGGAGACGTCGTCAAACTCATTGCAATACGTGCACGCCAGGTTGCACCGCCGCATGGGGATCACGTGCACCAGCACGGGATGCCCGGTGAACAGGAGCGCCTTCACGATCATGCGCAGTTCCCGCGCCCGCGTCCGGAAAAACCGTGCCGCCCGCCAGAACCACACCCTCAACGATGCCTGTGACTTCCCGTATGCCTGCTTCATGCCCTTCCTGTCCGTGAATGGCGGTTTTCCGCCCTCCCGAATTATACCGTACTCCCTCTCCTCCCAGCCCTTTCCGCTCCCCCCGCCTCCTATCCGCCACCGCTCTTCCTTCGCCCTCCCTTTCGCCCTGCCCCAACGAGCAATTTACTTTCTCCACGATTCCCCGCACTATAGGATTGAACTTTTGTTTCTTGGGAGTTTCGGGTCCGGTCCCAGCCGCGTGGCGCGTTTTCCCTGTGCGGACTGGCGGAAAGGCCCGTGGACCGCGAAGAGGCCGTACCAGCGATGATGGAAGCCGCAAAAAAATGGGTTGGCCTGGTGGCGCGCCTCAATTATCCCCTTCGCGCCCTCCTCGGCACGACCGCGGATACGGCCGTCTTCCAGACTCAACTCGGCCTCGACTCCACGAAAAAAGCCGCTATCAAGATCATCCCCACCGATGCTCCCAACGCCCGCATCCAGTACTCCCGCTGGCAACTCGCCGCCAAACTTCCCCATGCCCGCCTCCTCCGTCTTTTCGAAACCGGCGAATGCAGCCTCGACGGCGCGCCCGTCTTCTACGCCGTCACTGAATTCGCCGACGAAGATCTTTCCCAGATTCTTTCCTTCCGCCCTCTCAACCCTCCCGAAGCACGCCAGGTGCTCGATTCCATCCTCGAAGCGCTCCTCTTTCTCCACGGCCGCGGCATCGTCCACGCCCGCCTCAAGCCCTCCAACATCATGCTGGTCCATGGCCAGATCAAGCTCACCTTTGACGGCCTCGCCTCCATCGGCGAAACCCGCAACACCCTCGGCCCCCTCAGCCCCTACGATCCTCCCGAAGCCGCCACCGGCCTCGCCTCCACCGCCGGCGATATCTGGACCCTCGGCATGGTTCTCGTCGAGTCCCTCACTCTCGAACTCCCCGCCTGGCAAACCATCTGGCGCGGCGACCCGCTCATCCCCGGCTCCATTCCCGATCCCTTTCTCGACATCGTGCGCCACTGCCTTCGCCACAATCCCCATCGCCGCTGGACCGCCTCGGAAATCGTCTCCCGCCTGCGCCTGACTCCCGCGCTCCCTATCAATCTGCGCGTCCCCGAGCACCTGCCCGCTCGTGCTGCCGCGCGCGCTCCCGAGCCTGTTCCCGCGCCTGCTCCGGAACGCGCGCCCGAACCCCCGCCGCCGCCGCGCCCGCCCTTCCGCGAATCCTTGCGCAATCTCTGGCTCCGTCTGCCCAGCTTTTCCAAGCCTTCTCCCACTCATCCCGCCGCTTCTCCCGAACCCTCCCTGCACAAACCCGAATTCATTCCCGCCCCAGCTCCCGTCGCTTCCGTCAGCGCCCCCGAGCCACTGCATCCCGCTGCCGCGCCACCCGTCCCTGCGCCTGAATCCATGCCCGTCGCTTCCGTCAGCGTTCCCGAGCCCATTCTTCCGCCTCCTCCCGAGCTTGAAACCGTCCCCGCTGCCCCCGCGCCGTCTATCAGCGCGCCAGAATTCATTCCCACCCCATCCCCCGCGCCTTCGTTCGCCACGTCTGAACCGGCTATCCCCGCCGCTGCTCCTTCGGTGCCAATGCCCGAACCAATTCCTGCCGCTCCCCTCAAGCCTGAACCCATTTCCGAGGCGCTGCCCGTTGCCTCCGTCAGCATCCCCGAGCCAATTCTGTCGGCTCCCCCTGCGCCCGAACCTGTCGCCGCCGCGCCCGCGCCGTCTTTCAGCGCGCCTGAATTAATTCCCCCCCCTTCCGCCGCGCCGCCCGTCATCACGCCCAAACCAATTGCACCCGCCACCATCGCCCCCTCCGTGCGCAAATCCGCTTTCCGTTTCCCGTCTTTCTGCCTTCCGTCGTTCCGTTTTCCTTCTTTCCGCTTTCCCAAATTCCACTTCCCTTCGCTTTCTCTTCCATCCTTCCGGCTTCCCAATTTCCGCTTCCCCAAATTCCGCCTCCCGTCTTTTCGTTTCCCAAAATTCACCCTCCCCTCTTTCCGCCTTCCTGATCTTCACCTGCGCGAACGATTCCAGAAGGCAACCCGCTGGCTGAACTCCCGCGCCGCCATCCTTCCCTCCCTGCGCCGCAAGTTCGCCAACTCGCGCTTCCTCATTCCCGCCTCCATTCTCTTTCTTGCCTTTGCCGCCATCCTCATCGTCCCTCGGCTGCTCACCGAACAACCCCACGCCCAGCCCGCTGCTGCCTCCTCGCACTCTCCCGCTGGAAAAACTCCACCCGCCGCAAAATCCGCGCGCAAAACGCCCGCCGCGTCCAAAACTTCCCCCAAGCCGTCCATTACCTCTCCCGCGCCAAAGAAATCCGCCCCGCTGCAGCAAGTTGCCCCGCTGACCGCTCCCTCCACCGTGGCGCAACAGCCCGCGCCAGTCTTCCCCGCGCCCTCACCGGCAGCGACCTCCGCGCCGCTCGCTCCATCCCCCACCGGCCCGCGCGGCTCCGTCCTTCAAAAGGTCCTCCCCTCCATCTCTCAGTCCGCCCTCGACACCGTTCGAGGCACCGTGCGCATCTCCATCAAAGTCCACGTCTGCCCCTCCGGCAATGTCCTCGACGCCGAATTCATCAACCCCGGCCCCAGCAAAACCTTCGCGGCCCTGGCCTTCGACGCCGCCCGCCAATGGACCTTCTCCGCCCCCACCTCCAACGGCGACGCCCTCCCCTCTGAATGGCTCCTCCTCTTCCAAATCACCCAGTCCGGCGTTTCCGTCTCGCCGCAACAGACTGCGCCTTAACCCATCGCCTGCACCGCTCCTCCCCCTTCCTCCCTCCTTCTCCCGCCACCTCCCTACCGTAATTCTTTTGCGCACCTGCCTCCCTCTTTCCTTCCTCCGACTGCTCCTCCCCTCTATACTCATCCTTACCAAATCCTTGCGGGAGAATTCTCCCTTGTCTTCCCCCGCGGAATATTCGGGCCGCCGCCATGCATAAAAAATTCGCCCTTGCTCTTTCCCTGTTCCTCCTCGCCGCCCTTCCCGCTCCCGCGCAATCTCTCATGCCCGTCTGCGGCAGTTCCGGCGACCTCCTCTTTCAGAACTTCCCTCCTCACTTCATGGAAAATCCTCCCGAGGATCTCCCCGCCCTCTTCGCCTCCTACGATCGCGATTACTTCTCTCTCCTCCAGGAGCGCGACGACCTCATCTTTTCCCGCGAAAGCCGCCGCTCCTGGCCCGACTCCCGCCTCCTCCCCAATCACTTCCTCCGCCAGACCGAATTCAACCTCTCCAACGCCCTCGCCCGCTTTTATTCCACCGGCACCCGGCCCTACGACCTCCAGCTCTCCCCCCTCTTCATCCTCAGCCCTTCCAACGACCCCGCCGCCTTCGCCACCGGCCGCACCGTCCTCCTCAACGAAGGCCTCGTCGCCTTCTTCCTCGCCCCGCAAACTTTCCTCGACGACCTCCTCGCCTCGCGCAAATCCTCCTCCCTCTCCGACGAAGACCGCGCGCGCATCCGCGCCGCCTTCTCCTGGCAGGACGACTGGCCCAGCCTCTATTTCCTCCTCGCCCACGAGGCCGCTCATAATCTCCTCAAGCATCCCGACCAGCGCATCCTCCAGACCGCCACCTCCAAAATGCTCGACCACTACGCCCAGCGCGCCCGCGACCAGCGCCACGACCTCTCCTTTGGCAAAATCGGCTTCGGCACCAAGTTCGCCCGCTTCTTCTCCGAGTCCAATCCCAGCTTTGACTCCCTCCTCGACGACTCGTCCCGCCAGCGCGATAGCGAAGAGAACGCCGACGCCCTCGCCCTCTACCTCCTTGCCGATGCCGGCCTCGACCCCGACGCCGCCCGCCTCGCTCTCGACCGCCTCGCCCTCCTCCTCGATGACTCCATCCTCAAGGGCGGCCTCCTCCGCCGCTCCATCTGCAACGACCGCTCCGCTCTCCGCGATCGCTCCAGCCGCCTCGCCTCCCATCTCTCCTGCATCCGCTCCTCCGGACGCTTCTGCGGCGCCATCTCCGCCTTCTCCATTCCCGAAACCATGCAGGCCTCCCGCCAACGCCTTGCCGACATCGAAACCTACCGCCGCACCACCCAGGAGATCACCTCCCGCAACCCCCAGGACTCTCCCAGCGACATCATCGTCCGCATCGAGGTCAAGCCCAAGGACGCCCTCCTCACCGTTGACGGTTCTCCCCTCCACCCCGGCTCCTTCCAGCTTCAGGAAGGCCCCCACACCCTCTCCGTCTCCCGCGACGGCTACCTCACCGAAACCCGCCAAATCGTCGTCTTCCCCGACATCCAGCTCAAACTCAAAATCGACCTAAAAAAACAAAAATAGCCTCCGGCGTCTCCGTCTCGCCTCAGCAGGCCGCTCCGTGACGCCCCGCTCTTGCGTGGCGCATTCCGCGCACACCTTTAGCGGCGCCTTCAACTTCACCCGCAGGTTCTAGATTTTCAGTGCTTTGGAGAATTCGAGTATGGCGAACACGCCAGCGCCGTTTTTGGATAAATGACCATCGCCTGGGGAATTTGTTTCCGGATGGCTTCCGCCAAATCGAGAACCATCTCTTTCGGCGGATTCTGAACCCGGACACGATAATATTCCACCGCAGCCTTGTATTCCTGCGCCGCCATGTACTGCACGACACGCAATCGCTCGTCGGTGAGTCTGTATCTTTTCTGTGGATCGCCTTCCGCGTTTTCCAGACTGGCAAATCCTCCCGTGTCCATGCTCAGCGCGAAAAAATTCTCCCGGTTCGCGGATATGTTTGCGGTGGGGATCAACTGTCCGCCCGGTCCCATGCCGACGCCGCCATAGATGTAGCCGCTTATCAGCATGCCCAGTTGAAAACCAAAAACGCGTATGCCCGCCCCGGTCAGACGGTCACGTACTTTGTCAAAACTGACTTGGTTGTTCTTCTCGATTCCCATCGTCAGCACAAAAATGGCATCGCCCGCCCGCCCCGGCTGAAACCAGCCGGCGCCCTCATAAACACTGTCCAATACCGCATCTTCCTGATTCTTGCCTTTCATTCCCGCTTCAATTTCATTCGCGGCTGCCTGCAGCGACTCCCTGCTCTCCCCAAACCGGATTTCCTTTCGCGGGCCTCGTGCGGTCAGCAGTCCAAAAACATCTTCCGCGTCCGCCTTCGACACAATCTCCCGGATGACCGCCGCTTCAATCTTCCGCGCCGCCTCCGGCACGCGCTTCGCGTTCTCCACGACAAACAAAATCCTCCGTGCCCCCCGCTCCGTTTCCACCGACTCCAGGGGAATCGGCCCTTTCACGCCTCGCCCCACAAAACCCTCTGGGCCAAGCCTCTGCACCAAAGCCCCACTCGGGAGTGTCACCAGCACGGGCAATTCCACTCTGCACGTCGGTTCCTGAGCCCAAGCCCCCGCGCACATCACCAGCGAAGCAAGCGCAAACCATGCTTTCCCACGCATACCGACCTCCCCGTCGCAAGGATGACCCAGCCGCCGCCAGTATAATTTAATAAGTACGCTTTGTCGCCACCTCCTCTCGCTCCCGAGGTAACCACGCCAGGGTGCCCCAGGCGTCGTCCTTACACCTGGGGCTTTTGACTTCCTTTCTTCCTCCTCCCCCTCTGCGTCTCTGCGTTTAACTCTTTCCTTTCCTTTCCCCTCCCCCGCATCCCCCTCCATCCAAACCACTTACCATTACCTACTTGACAAACAGTACTTCTAATGCTATACTAATGCGTGAACTTCGCGCCCGTCCCCGCCCGCAACTCCCTCCCCCTGAACTCCTTCGCCTCCTCCCCTCTCTCCCCTAACCCCTGTAGATTCTGCACTTCCAAAAATCCCGCCTGTAACCCCTTTATCATCTGCACTTCCAAAACAAAGGACTTAAAACCCCGCAGAATCAACACTTACAAAAAAACACCGGGGGTGGGGGTCATATTGTTAACTAGATACCCGATGAAGGGTATCTGTCCTGAGCGACCAACGGGAGCGAAGGATCTCTCTCCCTCCCGCTTTCAACTATCAACTTTCAACTCCCTCCCATCTCCCCTCTTTACCTCGTTACCTCCCCACCTCGTTACCTCGCTTTTCCTGCTAAACTCGTCCCGCACCACCCCAATTTCCCCAAGGAGCCTCGCATGTCCACCGCATCCCGCACCGAATCCGACAGCATGGGCAAAATCGACGTCCCCGCCGACCGCTACTACGGCGCGCAAACCGCCCGCTCGCTCATCCATTTCGCCATCGGCAAGGACACCATGCCCCCCGAGCTGATCCGCTCCTTCGGCTTCCTGAAAAAGGCCTGCGCCCTCGTCAACCAGGATCTCGGCAAACTTCCCGCTGAAAAGGCCAAACTCATCGCCCAGGCCGCCGACGAAGTGATTGCCGGAAAACTCGCCGCCCATTTCCCTCTGCGCATCTGGCAGACCGGCAGCGGCACGCAGACCAACATGAACGTCAACGAAGTCATCTCCAACCGCGCCATCGAAATCTCTGGCGGCGTCATGGGCAGCAAGAAACCCATCCACCCCAATGACGACGTCAACATGTCGCAGTCCTCCAACGACACCTTTCCCGCCGCCATGCACATCGCCGCTGCCACCGAAACCTCCCGCCGCCTGCTTCCCGCCGTGAAAAAACTGCGCGACGCGCTCGACGCTAAGGCCCGCGAGTTTAAGGACATCGTCAAAATCGGCCGCACGCACCTCCAGGACGCCACGCCCGTCACTCTCGGCCAGGAATTCTCCGGCTGGGTCAGCCTCCTCGAACGCGACGGAAAACGCATCGAGATGGCCCTCGACGGCCTCTACGACCTGGCCATCGGCGGCACCGCCGTCGGCACCGGCCTCAACGCCCACCCCGAATTCGCCGAACGCGCCGCCAAAAAAATCGCCGAGCTGACCGGTCTGCCCTTCCGCTCCCATCCCAACAAGTTCGCGTCGCTCTCCGCCCACGACGAAATCGTTTTCGCCAGCGGCGCGCTGAAAACCCTCGCCGCCTCGCTCATGAAAATCGCCAACGACGTCCGCTGGCTGGCCTCCGGCCCGCGCTGCGGCCTCGGTGAACTTTCTTTACCGGAAAACGAGCCCGGCTCCTCGATCATGCCCGGCAAGGTCAACCCCACCCAGTCCGAAGCCATGACCATGGTCGCCGTGCAGGTCATGGGCAACGACGCCGCCATCGGCTTCGCCGGCTCCCAGGGCAATTTTGAATTAAACGTCTTCAAGCCGGTGATGATCTTCAACTACCTCCACAGCGTCGAGTTGCTCGCCGATGTCTGCGCCAGCTTCGTGGACCACTGCGTCCACGGCATCCAAGTCAACCGCAAGCAGATTGATTTCTACGTGAAAAACTCCCTCATGCTGGTCACCGCCCTGGCCCCCAAAATCGGCTACGACAACGCCGCCAAGGCCGCCCACACCGCCCATCACGAAAATCTCAGCCTCCGCGAAGCCGTCATCAAACTCAGCCTCCTCTCCGGCGAAGACTTCGACAAACTCGTCCGCCCCGAGGACATGACACATCCATGAAAACGAGCCTCAAGTGCGTTGCAGGATTGGAATACAGCCTATGGAAATAATCCGTTTTGGAAGATGGGAACTCAGTTGCGATCCTGAAGCCACAAGGAAAGCGCATGCTGCTCTGACGATTGGTGGTCCCGAAGAGTGCGGCTGCGAGACTTGCCTTAACTTTATCGCTGCCCGGGACCAAGTTTACGCGTCGGATGTACTTGCGCTGCTACAAAAAATGGGTATTTCACCAAATCGTGAGGTCGAGGTTGTCCACATGGCTCGTCTGGACTCGCATAGACACCTGTATAGCGGCTGGTTTCACTTTGTCGGTTCGATCATTTCAGGTTCTGATGTCGACAGGCAGGACACGGCAAACGGCGCGGCATTTGAATGGGAGGAAATTGGCAAGGACTTCCGTTTGGGGTTCCGCTCAAAGGCCGAGCTTGTTCGACAGCCCTTCACTGGACTTCCCCTTGCCCAGCTTGAGTTCACGGTTGAAGTGCCTTGGGTAGTCACAACAACGGAACCGGAGAGATAGATTCGTAAAATGACCGATGTGCTTCATCGAAGCGCGCTGTCCCAATCTGCGCCCCGAAAACAGCCTGACAGAGTGAGGGATGTACAGCCCTCGAATGTCGCCAGCCAGCCGCTACGCGCCGTAGGCGACGACTTTGTCGGGGGAAATTTTGTAGGTGACGCGCTGCTCGCCCGGCTGGCGGAACGGATAGACGTCCTTGCCCAGATATTTTTTGGCCAGTGCGTTGATCATGTCGTCCGCGCCTTCCTGGGTGATTTCCACCACGCGGCCGCGAATCTCCAGGTAGCGGTAGTTGTTCTCCGGGTCGGTCAGCGAGAGCGCCACGCGCGGGTCGCGCCGCACGTTCTTGTCCTTCAGGCGGCCCACCGCGGAATTGACGATCACGTGCTTGCCGTCGTATTCCACCCACACCGGCGTGCTCTGCGGGCTGCCGTCCTTCATCAACGTCACAAAATGCGCGAAAATCGGCTTCTTCAGAAGTCCAACGTGGGATTCGGGAATTGCTTGTGCCATACGAAAACTCTCCTTGCTTCAGCGAACTACTCGTTCACTCTAGCACGAACTACAAGCCCGATGCTTCGCTCAGGCGTTCAGGCGCATTTCCGGAACGCGGCCTTTGATAATGAGCTTCGCTTCGGTCTGCTGCTGCACTTCCTCGGCGGTCCAGCCGCGAGCGGTTTCGCGCAGAATCATTCCTTCGGGAACAATATCAATCACCGCGAGATCCGTGACCACGGTTTTCACGCAGCCCAGACCCGTGGCCGGGAACGTCAGCTTCTTCACCACTTTGGCCGAGCCGTCCTTGGCGTTGTGCTCCATGCAGATCATCAGCTTGCGCGAGCCGGCGGCGATGT
>JAIQGC010000054.1:6681-27232 GCA_020072805.1 Terriglobia bacterium | reverse complement strand
CGTGCGGGCCATGCCAAAAACCGCTCGCGCGGCCAGCCGGCGCAATTGCCGCGCATCCAGCGGAGCGTCCGTAGCCACCACGATCATGCACGAGCCGTCCCCGCCCCTGGGCTTCTCCGCGCGTGGAGCCGGCGGCGCATCGGCTTGCTCCGTGGGCGGCTGCAACTCGCGCCACACCGCCACGCCATCCACCGTCAGCGATCCCCCAAAATTGCTTTGCACCAGCACGCCTACCATGTAGCTGTTCTTCCCCGCAAAAACTTTCCGCGAACTCGTGCCGATTCCGCCCTTCCACCTAAAAGCCATCGTCCCCGCGCCCGCCCCCACCGACCCTTCCTCCACCGCTCCTTCGCTCGCGCTTTCCATCGCCCGCCGGACGTGTTCGGCCTTCACGTGCCTCCCGCGAATGTCATTCAGCCATCCGTCATTCGTTTCGCCCACCACCGGATTGATGCTGCGCACATCCTCGCTGCCCGGCCGCTCCAGCATCCAGTCGCTCATGGCCGCGGCGGCATCCCATACGCTCAGCGTGTTGGTCAGCAGAATGGGCGTCTCCAACTGCCCCAGCTCCTGCACCTGCGTCGAACCAACCAGCTTGCCAAACGCGTTATAGACGTACACCGCCGCCGCCACTTTCTCGCGGAATAGATTTCCGCCATGCGGAAGTATCGCCGTCACTCCCGTGCGCACACTCTCTCCCTCGTGTATCGTCACCTGGCCCACGCGCACGCCGGGAACATCGGTGATGGCGTTGCGCGTCCCCGGCTCCAACAGTCCCGGCCGTATGCCCAGCTCGCGCGCCCGCGGTCGAGGTTCGTCCGCGGGCTGGCTCTGCGCCGCGCCCAGCCCGGGCGCCAGCGCCAGCAGAATCCCGCAAAGTGCCCGCCGCCTCACGCGCTCACCACCACCCGCCCCAGAATTTTTCCTCGGCGCATCTCTTCAAAGACTTCATTGATCTGGCTCAAGGGGCGCGCCTCCGTCCGGCAGCGCACCTTGCCACCCGCTGCCAGTTCCAGCAGTTCCCGCAGATCCGCCCGCGTGCCCACCGACGACGCCACGATCCGCGTTTCCCGCGCCACCATCACGATCGCCGGAAAGCACAAATCCTCCCCGGGCAGCCCGATGACGCCCAGCGTGCCGTCCGGCCGCAGCGAGGAAAACGCCTGATCGTAGGCCGCCTTGGAAGCCGAGGTGACCAGGGCCACGTGCGGCCCGCCGATCTTCTTCATCTGCGCCGCAAAATCGACCGCTGCGGCATTCACCGCGTGCTCCGCTCCCAGCTTGCGCGCCAGTTCCAGCTTTTCCTCGCTCACGTCTACCGCAATCACCTCGGCCTGCATGCTCCTGGCGATCTGCACCGCCAGATGTCCCAGCCCGCCCACTCCAAAAACCGCCACGCGCTGACCCGCGCGCACTCCCGCACGCTTGCTCGCGCGGTACACGGTCAATCCCGCGCAGAAGAGCGGAGCCGCCTCCTGCGCCGTCAGCGAGTCGGGAACCCTGGTCACGTGGCTGGCCTTTGCTTTCACATACTCCGCAAACCCGCCATCCACCGTGACCCCGGTGATCGCCTGACGCGGGCAAAGATTCTCCAGTCCTTCTTTGCACATCCGGCATTGCCCGCAACTCCAGTAAATCCAGGCGACCCCGACCCGCTCCCCTACGGCAATTTCGCCCACGCCGCTGCCCTTCTCCACCACCCGCCCTACCGCCTCGTGGCCCATTATCAGCGGCTTCTTTACCGCCACCGCGCTCAATAGTTGCGGCCACCCGCCGTCGGCCAGGTGCAGGTCGGAATGGCACACCCCGCACCCTTCCACGCGGATCAATACTTCATCCGCCCCGCATTCCGGCCGGGCCACTTCCTCGATTCTCAATGGTTGTTTGTATTCGTGCAGGACCGCAGCTTTCATCCGATGCCTCCCAGGAAGCACCTGATGCTATCCGACTTTCCGTCTTTTCGGAAATGACGAAAACGCGCTACTCCGGCAACCCCGGATTGGGAATCATCCGCCAGAACCACATCACCAGCAGTCCGTAGTACGCCACCACCACTCCCAGACTGGTCAGGAATGTGCCCAGCTCTTTTCCGGTTCCGTGAAAAGTTCTCTTCCATCGCAGCCCGCAAATCACCACCATCGCCACTGCCAGCAGCGCCGTAATGCCCGCCACCAGGCTCACGGCATTGCTGGGCCATTCCGCATGGCTGGCCAGGCGAAAGACCTGCCCCAGAGCTCCGCCCAGCAGCCCGGAAGCATAGGCCAGGATCAGCCAGGCCACTGGAGCCAGCATGCCGATCATGTACGCCCAGCGGTCCTCCATATAGAAGAGCATGAGTAGGATGGCCATATAGATAATCGCCTGATAGAGATGCAGCAGGAAGAAGTCAGGTTCCAGATGGGTTAGCAGGAGGAAGCAGATCACCTGCAAACTCGCCAGCGTTGCAAGGTCACGGTAAGCTTTCATAAGCGCCTCCCTTTTCCTCTTGGATTCAAAGGACTTCCCGCTGTCCCCGCCTAACCCAACCCGCTGACAAGGCCGCGGGAGTTTCGAAACCCAAGAATCCTCCATTATCATAACGGGCACGCCTGCTGCCACACCCCATGACTCCTACTTCGCTGATTCAGCAGGAGATGCTTTAACGGACCACAAACTCACGGGTTCAACTGCGTCAAATGCCTCTCTCCCAGCGGCCTATTCCCCTCCGATTGCCGCTTAGGAAACGCCGACCGAAACATCGCAATTGCAGCCGGTTTTCATGACGACCTCATTTACACTAGAGGGCCGGTGGCGGACTCTCTCAACCTGCCCCCTTCGGGACGTGCATCTTTGAATCGATTCGCGATCAAGCTAATCCTCACCGCGGCGGCTTCGGCGCTTCTAGCGGCATTCTCCCCCGCGCAAATCCCGGAACAACCAACGCCCCTTCCTTCATCCCCGGAGACTCCCGCGCCTCCGCAACTACCGCCCACGCCTCTCCACAGGCTGCGCTACATGATCACCGACGGCGATTCCGACAGCCAATACCGTCTGACCGCCAATCAAAAATTCCTGCTGGCCTTGCATCATTCGGTGAGCCTCGAAGGCCATGGCGGAAATATTTTCTTGAGCGCCATCCAGCAGGCCGCCGACACGCAGCCGCACTACAAGCAGGGATGGGACGGCTATGGCCAGCGCATCCTGGCCTCGGAAGCCTACAAGGCCTCCTCCAGCCTGGTGACCATCGGCGCGCTTTCCTCCCTGATGAAGACTGACCCGCGCTTCATCCGCCTGGGCCGCGGCACATTTCGCGAGCGCATCTGGTACGCCACCCGGCGCACGGTGATTACCCGGCGCGATTCTGGAGGCTCCACCTTTAATCTGCCCTTTGTGTTCGGCCAGCTGGCCGCCGGTTCGGTGGCCGTCGCCTACTATCCCGATCGCGATCGCACTGCCGGTTCCGTCTTCGAGAGCTGGGGGCTGCATCTTCTCTACAACAGCGGCTTCAATTGCCTGCGCGAGTTTTCTCCGCTCATCCTGCGCATTGTGATTCCGCGCCGAACCCGCAAAGCGAATTCCACCCCGGCGGAAAGTCCTTCTTCTCTTTCTGGTCGTCCCCTCAACCCCTGAAATCTCCATAAGGCGCTTGCTGATCCGGGTGACTCAGGTCACGTCAAAAACCGCAGAATTGCGCTTTTCAACCCAACTTCAGCCCCCCGCAATCTGCTCTCTTGCCCGGCATCCGACTTACTGGATCTTAATGTCTAATAACTACTTTTGATTCATAATTTTATAGAGACAAGGCCGGTGCGTCGCAAATCTTCTATGGCGCGTAACTTGCTCTCTAATCATCGGCAAGCTTTGTTCTGATACCTAAATTATCCCATACCGTTCCACGCTTGCCCTTCATTACCCGCGCATCTCTGGATGCTGCGGTGCACCTCCCAATGAAGAGGCGGGGGTCAATCGAATGGGCCTCATTTTCGGGCTGGATCTGGGCAGCGTCAGCATCAAGTGGGCAGCCGCCGCTCCCCTGCAGGACGAAGAACTCTTCCGCGCGCTGCTGGCTGGCGGCGCTGGATTCGACCCCGTCCCGGCCGCCCTCTCGCAACCCTTGGGGCTGCATCTGGCCGTCTCCCGCTATCAGCGGATCCTGGGAAATCCGACTCTCTGCCTCACCGAATCGCTCGAAGCCCTGTATCGCGCCATACCCCGCTCCGCCATCGCCGCCATGCGCTTCACCGGAGCTGGCGCACGCCTGGCCTCTACAATCACGGGAGCATCCGCGGAAAACGAGTTCACCTCCATCGCTTGCGGCGTCGCACGTCTCTATCCCGCCGTGCGCACCGTGCTGGAAATCGGCGGCGAAAGCTCGAAATACATCCGCCTGGATGCTACCAACGGGGATGCGGGGCATGCGGCTGCGGTCATCGCCGACTATTCCACCAGCGGCGAATGCGCCGCGGGCACCGGCTCGTTCCTGGACCAGCAGGCCAGCCGCCTGCTTTACCAAGTCGAGCAGATTGGCGAAGTCGTGAGCGAGGCAAAGCGCGCCGCGCAAATCGCCGGGCGCTGCTCGGTCTTCGCCAAATCGGACATGATTAACGCGCAGCAGCGCGGCTACTCCACCGGTGAAGTCCTGAAAGGCCTGTGCGAGGCGGTGGCCCGGAATTTCAAGAGCAATATCGTCAAGGGCAAGCCCGTCATTCCGCAAATCGCGCTGATCGGAGCGGTTTCCCAGAACGCCGGGGTCGTCGCGGCCCTCCGCGAAGCTTTCCATCTCGGCGCGGAAGATCTTTTCGTGCCGGAACTCTATGCCTGGCTCGGCGCCATCGGCTGCGCCCTGCGGGCGCTCGATGAGACTCGCCATCCCGCCCCCTCGCGCGCGGCATCCCCGGAGCAGTCCCGCACGGAGGCCGCTCCGCCCCGCGAGTCCGTCAGTCTTCCGCCCCTCTCCCTCGATGGCGTGCTCCTTCTGCGCAATCGTCCCCAAACTCCTCTTGCGGATCTCCTTCCCGCACGCGGCGAAGAAAAAATCCCCGCTTGGATGGGCATTGACGTCGGCTCGGTCAGCACCAATCTCGCCGTGCTCGATGAACAGGGCCGCCTGCTCCATCAGATCTATCTGCGCACGTCGGGGCGACCCATCGAAGTGGTCAGCGATGGCCTGCGCGAAATCCAATCCCTGCTGGGCGAACACATCGAAATTTGCGGTGTGGGCACCACCGGCTCCGGGCGCGAGCTGATCGGCGAACTGGTGGGCGCGGACACCGTCAACGACGAGATAACCGCGCACAAGACCGGAGCGCTCTTCGTTCACCATCACATGGTGCGCGGGTGCGCACCGGGCGCAGCCCCGCGGGATTCCGCGGACGGCGCGGTGGACACCATTTTCGAAATCGGCGGCCAGGATTCGAAATTCATTTCCATCGATCACGGCGTGGTCGTGGATTTCGCCATGAACGAAGCCTGCGCCGCGGGCACCGGTTCGTTCCTCGAAGAGCAGGCCGAGCGCATGGGCATCTCCATCAAGGAGGAGTTCGCGCGCCTAGCCCTGGCTTCGCAGGCGCCCGTCCGGCTCGGCGAACGCTGCACTGTCTTCATGGAGCGCGACGTCACCGCCTGGATGCAGCGCGGCGCGAAACTCGAGGACCTTGCCGCCGGCCTGGCCTACTCCATCGCCCTGAATTATCTCCATCGCGTCGTGCGCAACCGCAGAATCGGCAAGGTCATCTATTTCCAGGGCGGCACCGCCTATAACGACGCCGTCGCCGCGGCCTTCTCGCAAATCCTGGGCCGCCAGATTATCGTCCCTCCGCACAACGGCGTCATCGGGGCTATCGGCATGGCCCTGATCGCCCAGGAGCTCTGCCGGGAAAAGCCCGCCCCCTTGGCCTTGGCCGCGGTTGCCGGCGGCTCGGGCCGCGGAGTCATCAGCGAACGCGCCGCTTCCGCATCCGCCTTTCGCGGCTACGATCTCAATCGCACCCGCTATGAAGTCCGCGAATTCACCTGCAAGGCCTGCTCCAATTTCTGCGAGATGAAGCAGATCCGCGTGGACGGCAGAAAAACCTACTGGGGCGACAAGTGCTCCGACAAATTCCGCAAACCCGCGCGCTCCTGCCGCCAGCCGGTCATCCCCGATCTCCTGGCCCTGCGCGACCAGCTCCTTCTCGGCGGCAGCCACGCCCGGGAGAATCCTTCATCCCCCGCCGGCGCTTCCCTCCCGCGCATCGGCATCCCCCGCGCCATGTACTTCTATGACCGCTTCCCCTTCTGGCGCCGCTATCTGGAAGAACTGGGCTTCGCCGTCGTCGTTTCCCGCCCCGTCGAGCGGCAAAGCTCGGACTTCACCGTCGCCGAACCCTGCTTCCCCGTGCAGGTGGCCCACGGCCATGTGCACGCCCTCTTCAACGGTTGCGCCGGCGAACCTCCCGCCGATTACGTTCTCCTCCCCAACGTTCTCGATCACGAATCACCCAACAGCGGCGTCGCCTCCTATCTCTGCCCGTGGAACCAGACGCTGCCGTTCGTCATCCGCGCGGCGCCCGTCTTTGCCGCGCATGCCGCGCGGATTCTCGCTCCCACGATCTATTTTCGGCTGGGTCCTGACCATGTAAAAAAGCAACTCGGCGATTATTTCGCGCGCCTGGGCGTCCGCCGCAGGACCAGCGACGCCGCCGTGGATGCCGCCTATGCCGAACAAGCCTCCTTCACCGAACAATTGCTGGATGCCGGTCGCGCGGCCACGCAAACCATCCAGCACAGCGCCGAACCCGCCGTTCTTCTCGTCGGACGTCCCTACAACATCTACGATCGCAACGGCAATTGCGATATTCCCCGCAAGCTGCGCTCGCTCTACGGCGTCAACGTCCTCCCCATGGATTTTCTTCCGCTGGACGAACTGCCCATCGACGACCTCCATCCCAGCATGTTCTGGAATTCCGGAAGGCGCATCCTTGCCGCAGGCCTCCTGGCCCGCGGCAATCCCCGGCTGCATATCATCTATCTCACCAACTTCAAATGCGGCCCGGACTCCTTCATCAAACATTTTCTGCGCGAAGCGGCCGGCGCACCCTACCTGGTTCTGCAGTTCGATGGTCATGGCAATGACGCCGGCTACCTCACGCGCTGCGAGGCTTTTCTCGACAGCAAAGGAGTTCTGCGATGCCCGCTCCCCAGCTAGCTTCCCGCATCCCCTCATCCCATCCCCTGTACGGGAAAAAAGTCTGGGTGCCGCGCATGAGCGACGGCAGTGCGCGCATCTTCGCCGCTGCTCTGCGTTCCCTCGGTCTCGATGCCGCTCCCCTTCCCCCCTCCGACGCCTGCACCCTCGAACAAGGCGCCCGGCATACCAGCGGCGATGAATGCTATCCCGCGAAAATCACTATGGGCGACTGCATCAAGATTCTCGAACAGGAGGGCAGCGATCCCCGCAAGATCGCCTTCTTCATGGCCACCGGGCAGGGTCCCTGCCGCTTCGGGCAGTACATTCACCTGATGAAATCGGAATTCGAAAAGATCGGCTATAACGGCGTGACGATTCTCGCTCCTGCCTGCGAAACCGGTTACAGCGATTTCGGACCTGGCGCCAATCTCTATGCCCGGAGCGGATGGCGCGCGCTGCTCGCCGGCGACCTGCTTCTGAAATACCTGCTCAAGATCCGCCCTCATGAAATCTCTCCGGGCGATTCCGACGCCGCCCATGAAGCCAGCGTCGAAGACGTCTGCCGCTGCATGGAAACCCCCTGGCCCAGCCCGCGCATCCAGTTGGGCAAAGTGCGGGAAAGCCTGCTCCGCGCCCGCCGCCGATTCCGCCGCGTTCCCACCCGATTCGACGCGGAGCGCCTGCTGATCGGCGCCGTCGGGGAAATCTTCTGCCGCCTGAATTCCTTCAGCAACCAGGAATTCGTGCGCGCACTCGAACGCGCCGGAGCCGAAGTGTGGATGAGCGACATCACCGAATGGATCTGGTACGTCAATTCGGACGAACTGCGCATGTACCGGCTCACCGGCAGGCAATTTTCCGCGCGCGCCCTGGGCTCACGCCTGCGCTCTTTCTTTCAGAAGAAAGACGAGCGCGCCCTGCGCGCCCTCTTCGCGGAAGACTTTTTCGGCTATGAGGAGCCGGAAGCCCGTGAAATCCTGCACTCCGCCGCGCCCTATCTGCCCGCCGATGGCGCGCTCGGCGAGATGACCGTCAACACCGGACGGAGCATCTGCCTCGCGAAAAGAGGAGTGGACGGCATCGCCGACATCAGCCCCTTCACCTGCATGAACGGAATCGTTTGCGAGGCGATCTACCCGCAAGTCAGCAAGGACCACTCCGGAATTCCCATCCGTAATTTTTATTGCGACGAAACCCATGCCGGCCCCGAGCGGGACATCGGCATTTTCCTGGAACTGGCCCGGGGCTACCGCCGCAGAAAGCCCTGGCCGCGCGCCCAGCCTCTTTTCCCCGCCCCCGATGAGCGCGCTGGTTGCGCCTCCTGACCGGCCCGCTCCAGCCATCCCGAACAAAAAAAGGGCGCAACCAGCGGCTGCGCCCTTCCTGAAGAGTGCCTTTAATTATTTTTTAGGCAGTCTTCACATCCACGTGAACTTTCTTCACCGTCTCCAGTTTCGGCAAAGTCAGCTCCAGAATGCCATTGCGCAGAACGGCCTTGACGTGCTCGGCCTTGATCTCCACCGGCAGGCGCACGCTGCGATAGATCTGATTCATGGACTTTTCGCTGTACACCGGGGCGATTTCTTTCTTCTCCCCCTTGATCTCCCGTTCGGCTTCGCGCTTCCCGGTGATGGTGACCCGCGTTGGCTCCACTGTGATGTTCAACTCCTTCTCGGTGAATCCCGGCACTTCCGCCTTGAGCAGGAGCGCATCATCGGCTTCAAACAGGCGCACGTAGACCGGATGAATGATCTCCGCTTCCGATTTGAACCAGTTCTCCATCTCCCGCCCGAACAGCGGGCTTCTCCCGCCCAGCAATTCGAACGGCCGGCGCGCGATCATGTCAAAAAACTCCTGCACGCGCGTTGGCCACTCCTCCATCTCCGCGAATGGCACTGGAAGCAGGCTGCTGGATTTCTTCTCGCTTGTCTCCATCATGGAATCCTCTCTTTCTTCGGGGGTTTTCGGTCCGTGGACCGCGCATGCTTCTCACGACATTCCGCAGCTGGCATCTCCAGCGTTCTTCTCGGGAAGAATAAATGGACAGACTCGCGCTAGAACACCTTGCTGCTCTGCGCCCCCCGCAATGTGGGAGCATTTCGCGGACCAAACACCGCTCTTCCGGAAACAGCAGGCAGCGATGGAAGTTAGCAACATCCCTCATCCCCGAACGGTTGGGACTGCGCACTTTTTCACGCTGGCGTTGAGAGATTTCGCCCTGCTTACGTAAGAGGAGCCACGCGAAAGAGGCGCTGACGATTAATCGTCAGCACCTCTTTGGTTTTCATTCATCGCCCGGGCGAGATGCCCGTCTCTTTTTCCTGACGGAATATCGTCCTGGCTATTGCTCGCCTCTAACGGCCGCTGCATCGCTCCTTGACAGTTAGAACTTGCGGGTCTCCTGCCGCGACCACCGCTCGATCACCACCTTCGACTCGGTGTAGAACTCCACCGCGTCGCGACCCTGCCCGTGCAATATCCCAAAAAAACTGTCCTTCCATCCGCTGAACGGGAAATAGGCCATCGGCGCGGCCACCCCGATGTTAATTCCGATATTCCCCGCGGGCGCTTCATAACGGAAGCGCCGCGCCGCCGCGCCGCTGCCGGTAAAGAGTGAAGCCTGGTTGCCGTAGGGACTGCGGCGGAGAAATTCAAACGCTTCGTCCATGGAGTTGGCGTGGATCAGGCTCAGCACCGGGCCAAAAATCTCCGTGTGCGCCAGGCTGCTCGTGGCCGAAAGACCGTCGAGCACCGTCGGCTTGAGAAAATTCCCTTCCTCGTGGCCGGCGACTTTCGCGTTGCGTCCATCCACCAGCGGCCGCGCGCCTTCCTGCACTCCCGTGGCGACGAGCGATTCAATTCTCTTCTTGCTCTCCTTGGAGATCACCGGCCCCATCTGCACGCTGGCGTCCAGCCCGCTGCCGATGCGGATGGCCGCCGCGGCATCGGCGATGGCGTCGCGGAAACTCTTCTGCGCTTCGCCGATGGTCACGGCCACGGAAACGGCCAGGCAGCGCTGCCCGGCGCAGCCGAAAGCGCTGTCCGAAATAATCTGCTTGGCCAGGTCCATGTCCGCGTCGGGCAGCACAATCACGTGGTTCTTGGCCCCGCCCTGGCACTGCATGCGCTTGCCGCTGGCCGCCGCCCGCATATAAACGTGCTTGGCCACCGGCGTCGAGCCCACAAAGCTGATGGCCCGCACCTGCGGATGATCGCACAGCGCGTCCACCACGGCCCGCCCGCCGTTCACCAGATTGGCCACGCCCTTGGGCAGCCCGGTCTTTTCCAGAAGCTCGTAGGCGCGGATCATCGTCAGCGGCACGCGCTCGGAAGTCTTCAGCACGAAGGTGTTGCCGCAGGCGATGGCATAGGGAAGAAACCAGAACGGGATCATCGCCGGAAAATTGAACGGGGTGATCGCCGCCACCACTCCCAGCGGCTGCCGGATCATGGTCTCGTCCACGCCCGGCGTAACGTCTTCCAGGTTGAAGCCCTGCATCATCATGGGAATGCCGCAGGCCACTTCCACGTTTTCAATTCCCCGGCGCAGTTCGGCCTTGGCTTCGGGGAAAGTCTTGCCATTTTCCACGGTGATGATTTTGGCCAGCTCGTCCAGGTGCTCTTCCAGAAGATTTTTCAGTTTGAAGAGATACTGGATGCGTTCGCCGGGCGGCGTACGCCGCCAGGCCGGAAACGCCGCGGCGGCCGCCTGCACCGCGGCGTCCACGTCGGCCGCGGTGGAAAGGGGCGTGCGCGCGAGTACCTCCGCGGTCGCGGGGTTCGTGACGCTGGAATATTCGCTGGCGCTGGAGCGCTGCCAGCTTCCTCCGATGTAATTCTGTAATTCAAGTGTTTGCGGGGTGACGGCACTGCTCATGGATAACTCCGGGACGCGCACAGGGAGACGTGCGATAGCGGCGAACCGCAAAAGAGTAGCAACACTTTAGTCTACCAAATATCTGTAAGGTTTGAACATTCGCCCGGGAAGTTTTCCCTGCTCAATCGCCTGGCCCATCCTCGCCGGCGCGCACCCGCCACCGCACCCGCCACGCAAACCACGCCACCACCGCCAGCATGCCCATCCAGCCCAAAGCGACGGTGAGTCCGCCAATCTGGCGGTCGTGCGCGAGCAGACCCCACTGTCCGAAAAGATTCCTCCAGTCGTGCTCGTCGCCATCCCCGCCCCCGCCGACGCTGACCAGGGGAAGCGCTTGCGCGCGGGCATCCGTCATGTACACGCCGATATAGGGAAAATTCTCGAAGAACCAGAAGCTGGCGAAGGTGAAGCCCGTCACCTCGCGCGCGCAGGCAAAATAAGCCGCGCAGAGCAGCGGCACGAGCAACTCGCCCAGGGTTCCGCCGAGGATGGTAACGGTGCGGCCGAACCAGCTGAAAAAAAGATGGCCGGCTTCGTGAATGATCAGGTTGACGTAGTCCGGAAAGAGGAAGCCGCTGCGGTTGTTCGCGGCATAAAGAAGAAACAGCCCGTACACGGACAGCCAGGCGACCCCCTCGCCGCGCGAAACCGTTTTCCATTCGCCGAGTTGTTCTTCGAAGAGGCTCACGCTGGCAGAGTAGCAAGCCGCCGAGCCGCTAGGAACCGCGCCGTCTGTCTCGGTTTCTCCGCAAGCACCCGCCAACGCCTACGCGCCCAGCGCTTCCCGTGCCTGGTAGGCCGCGCCCAACAGCGGCGCATCCTCGTTGAGCACCACCGTCACCGGCATGTTGCGCATTAATTCCTCGAACTTCTCCTCGCGGTCGCAGAAGTTCTTCAGAAACGTTCCGTCCTTGATCTTCTCCAGTATCTTCGCGGCGATCCCTCCGGCCACGTAGACCCCGCCCAGAGCCAGCACCTTCAGCGCCAGATTTCCCGCTTCCGCTCCGTAAATCGCCGTCCACAGGTCCAGGGCAGCCACGCACACCGGGCAACTCCCATCGAGACCCCGCCGGGTAATCTCCGGTGCGGCCGCATCGCCGGGTTCATCGAAGGAATCGTGCTTCACGGAATCGTCCAGAAACTCGTGCAGCGTGCGGAAGCCGCGCCCGGAAAGAATTAGTTCCCAGGTAACATGCGCGGTTCTCTTGCGCATAAAGCGCAGCAGTTCGATCTGCTGCTCAGTATGCGGTGCGAAGTCGCTGTGCCCTCCTTCGCTGGGCGCCACGCGATAGCCCTTGCCGTTCCATACCAGCAGTGCCTGCCCATGCCCCGTTCCCGCCGCCAGCAGCGCCCGCGTTCCTCCCGGCTGCGGAATCCCCTTATTGAGAACGCACAGTTCGTCGCCGCGCAGATGCGCCAGGCTATGCCCGGTGGCCTCCAGATCGTTCAGCAGCACTACGTGCTCCAACCCGAAGGCCTTCTGCGTCTCCCGCCCGTCCACGATCCACGGCAGATTCGTGGCGTGCACCCGATTCTCCACCACCGGCCCCGCCACGCCAAAGCCCGCACACACAATCCGCTTCTTGCCGCAGCGCGGCTCCGCTTGCTTGAGAAATGCGGTGATCATCTCCGCAAAGCCAGGGTATTCGTGGCTGGTATAGCGCTGCTGCACCACGGGAGCCAGCCTCCCGTCTCGCTCCTCGAATACCGCCAGATTCGATTTCGTTCCGCCAATATCGCCGGCCAGAATCACTCTCGGCTCTCCCTCGACTCGCGCCTAGTAAACCACGAACCGGCGCGGATTGCGAGACTCCCCGCCGGGCTCCAAAAACTTCCCCGCTCCCGCCGCCCCTAGGAAATTCGCCCCATTTCAAGTATGTTTAAACTTCGGAGTTTTTTCGAGGAGGAAGGCATGGCCAACGACTGCTGCGGAGGAGGAGGAGGAAAAACCCCCACCCCCGAACCCATCAAGCCGGGCACGCGCATGGTGATGTGCGTGAAATTCGGCAAGGAGATGCCCGGTCTCGACCGCGTGCCCTGGAAGGGCCCCCTCGGCCAGCGCGTCTACGAAAATGTTTCCAAGGAAGCCTGGAAGATGTGGGTGGAGTACTCCAAGATGCTCATGAACGAGTACCGCCTCAATCCCATCGACCCCAATTCCCTGAAAATCATGGAAGAGCAGATGGAACAGTTCTTCTTCGGCGAAGGCGCCAAGCTCCCCGAAGGCTACGTGGCCCCCAAGGCCAAGGGCTAAGCCTCCGCGATTTTTTTTGAGCACAAATCAGCCGGCGCCCCCACGGGCGCCGGCTTCTTCATTTAATCCGCATTTCTCACATGACTCACGCGGTAGGGGCGGAGCTTGCTCCGCCCCTACGCCATCAGCACGATTGCCTGTTCAGTAGCAAGTGCCGCAGTGCAGGCTTCATCTCTCGCCGGAAAATCTCTCCGAACTTCTGTAGCCGCCCTCTTTAGAGGGCGGGCTTTTCACCCCGCCCGCACAGACTTACTCCTTCTCGTGAGAAATGTGGATTAACTTCCCTCGCGCTCCGCGAATTTCTTCCCGCTCGCCGGATGCTCCACGGCCAGCCGCTCGCCCATTGTGAACCGCAGCTTGGCGTGCGCCCGGCGCAGCGCTCCTTCCGCCTCCTCCGCCGTTGCGCCCCGCGCAAATAGAAATCCCAGGTAACTCGACCCCTCGGGCCAGGACGCCAGATAGTCATGCAGCCGCGCGGTGATCTGCACCTCCGTTATCCCCGGCGTGGCCCGCGCCTCCTCTTCCCCTTCCACCTTTTCCAGCACCCCGCTCTTCGCCACCGGAATCATCATCACCCCGCTCGCCGCGCTCTCCCGCAGCCAGCCGCTCCCCGGCAGTCCGGCGGCGTGGCGCAGCAGCAGTTCCTCCAGAAACACAGGCTCCGCGCCGTCATCTCCCTCCGGCGCAAAACGCAGCGCGCGCGAGCAAAGCCCCCCGATGGGCCGCGGGGCCACCTCCAGCGGCCACACTCCCTGCTCATTCACGCGAAACTCCGCGTGTACCGGCCCGTGCGTCAGCCCCAGCGCCCGCACGGCCTCCTGCGCCGCGCCCTCAATCGCGCTCTGCTCCGCATCGCCCAGCCGCGACGGCGTCACATAAATTGTTTCCTCGAAGTACGGCCCCTCCAGCGGATCGGGCTTGTCGAAAATCGCCAGCACCCGCAGCTTTCCTTCCGTCAGCAATCCCTCCACGGAAACTTCCCGCCCCGGAATATAGCCTTCCACCAGTATCCGGTCCAGGTTCGGCTCCCGCGTCGCGCGCATCTCCGGCGATTCGAGCAGCCGCCGGATGCGCCCCGCCGCCGCAAGAAACTCCTCCCGCGTATTCGCGCGAATCACTCCCGTGCTCGCCGAAAGCGATAGCGGCTTCAGCACGCAGGGAAACGAGATCCCCGCCAGGGCCGGCTCCGGCGCGGGCACCAGCGGCAGCACGCGAAACCACGGCACGCGCATTCCCGCCTCGCGAAAGACCTCGCGCATGCGCAGCTTGCTGCGGCAGGCTTCCACCGCCAACGGATGGTTGTGCCATACGCTCATTCCCCGCGCCGCGTACGCCGCCGCCACCACCGGCCGGTCACCCAGCGCCAGCACGCCGTCCACCGCCTGCCCGCGCATCTTCTCCAGCACGCTGTAGGCCGCCGCCTCGCCATTTTCGAAATGCACGGGAATCGCGTGGTCGCCCCACGGATCATCAAGCTTCCCGCAGCGGTCGGTCACATACACCAGATCCACGCCCAGCTTCTTCGCGGCCTGTTCAAAGCTGCGCGTCTGGTAACCCAGCTTCGTGGCGAACAGCAGTAATCGTTTTTTCGTTCCGCTCATCCCCGCCCGCACTTCCCTCTCTTAAACAAACGAATCCGCCTTCCCCGCCGCTTCCCGCGCCCTGGCAATGGGGACCAACTGGTCCCGCGCCGGCTCCGCTCAACAATACCAGGGCTCATTCAGGTAGGGGACGACCGCCCGCGCCGCCAGCACCGGTTGGGCCTCTTCGCCCACACGCGCCGCGCGCGTCACGCCCGCCGCAGCTTCCGCCTCTCTCTCGATCTCCTGAAAAATCTCCCGCCGCGTCCGCTTGCGCTCTTCCCCCGCGGCCACAATCCGCTGCACCGCCGCGCACAGCGCATCCACGCGCGCGTCCGCGTGCTTCCACGGATGCACCAGCGCCTGCGCATCGAAGCTCCCCCCGACCCCGTGCATCTCCGGCAATTCCAGCAGCCGCGACCCCGCGGGAATCAGCAGCCGTATGGCCAGCTGAATCGGCGCCACGTTCTCCATCAACTCCTGCTCGCGCAACACCCGCAGCATATCCAGATATCCATCGAGCGTCGTCCACGGCGTAAACGGGAGAAACGTCGGCTGCAGCGGCATCCCCAAGCGGCGGAAATTTTTCACCACCCGCAAAAAATCTCCCCGCGTGTGCCCCTTCTCCAGCTTCCCTAGCACCACATCATCCAGCGATTCCACCGCGCTCACCACGAACGCGCAGCCCGTCTCCCGCAGCGCCGCCAGATACGCCTCGTGCTTTAGCAGGTGCTCCACCTTGATGGTCACGTCGTAAGTGATTTCCGGAAACTCCCGGTGCAGCGCCTCCACCAGCGCCCGCGCATGCCCCGGCCCGTTGAAAAAATCCGGATCGCCAAACGTGATGTGCCGCGCTCCGGCGGCCACCTGCTGCCGGATATCCGCCAGCACCACCTCGCGCCCCACCACGCGAAACGCCCCGTTATACACCGGCACAATCGGGCAATGCCGGCACAGGTGCTTGCACCCGCGGCTCGCCTCCGTGTATCCCGTCACCCGATGTTTTCCCGGAGCCTCCACCAGATGCGCGTATCCCTTCAACTCCGGCAGCCCGCTGCGGTCGGGCACGACAAACTCCTGCCGCCCCAGCGAAATCACCGCCTCCTCCTGCGCCCGGCCCCCGCCGCGCGCAATGCGCTCCGCCAAGCGCACCAGGCCGTCTTCAAATTCCCCGCCGAGGATCGTCCGCACTCCCAGCCCGCGCAGATAGTTTTCATTCATCGGCGCATACAGCCCATAAAAACAGAGATGCGCCTCCGGATTTATCCCCCGTACCACCTCAATCAGCGGAATCGCCAGGCGCGTCGCCGTATGCATGGGCACATGCAGCGCCACCAGCCCCGCCCCCCTAACCATTTCTTCGTCAAAGGCTTGCCGCGACACGTCCAGGCACGCCACGGCATGCCCCCGCGCGCGCAGCCAGGCCGCCGGCGAGGCCAGCCCAAAGGGCTGCCTGCCCATCTCATACGTTGCAATCAGCGCAATCTTCACAACATTTGAATTATAGCGCTCCGCACCGGGAAAAGTTTTCGGTTATCATGGATGTTCGTTGGTTTAGCCGAAAGGACACAGAGAATGGCGCACGCAGGTAATTCCTTCAAGACTCACGACAAGCTGGACGTGGGAGCCCGCTCCTTCGAAATCCACCGCCTCGAATCTCTCGAAAAGCAGGGGCTCACGCAGCTCGACAAGCTGCCCTTCTCCCTGCGCATCCTCCTCGAAAACGTTCTGCGCATTGAGGACGGCCGCTTCGTCCGCCCCGACGACATCAAGACTCTGGCCGCGTGGAAACCCGGCACGCCGCAAAAAGAAATCGCCTTCATGCCCGCCCGCGTCCTCCTCCAGGACTTCACCGGCGTTCCCGCCGTCGTGGACCTGGCCACCATGCGCGAAGCCGTGGTGAAAATGGGCGGCGACCCCAAGCGCATCAATCCCCTCTTCCCCGCTGAACTGGTCATTGACCACTCCGTGCAGGTGGATACCTTCGGCACCTCCGCCTCCTTCGCCACTAACGCCAATCTCGAATTCGAACGCAACGTGGAACGCTACGCTTTCCTCCGCTGGGGTCAAAAATCCTTCCGCAATTTCCAGGTCGTTCCCCCGGACACCGGCATCTGCCATCAGGTCAATCTCGAATACCTCGCCCGCGTCGTCTGCATCACGCCCTCCGGCAGCCGCTTCATGGCCTATCCCGATTCCCTCGTGGGGACCGATTCACACACCACCATGGTCAACTGCCTCGGCGTTTTCGGCTGGGGCGTGGGCGGCATTGAAGCCGAGGCCGCCATGCTTGGCCAGCCTTTCTCCATGCTCATCCCCGAAGTCGTCGGCTTCAAGCTGCACGGCCGGCTTCCCGAAGGCGCCACCGCCACGGACCTCGTCCTCACCGTCACCGAAATGCTGCGCAAGATGGGCGTCGTCGGAAAATTCGTCGAGTTCTTCGGCTCCGGCCTTTCCTCGCTCACCGTCACCGACCGCGCCACCATCGCCAACATGGCCCCCGAATACGGCGCCACCATGGGATTCTTCCCCGTGGACGCGCAAACCCTCGACTATCTCCGCTTCACTGGCCGTTCCCAGGACCAGATCGCCGTCGTCGAAGCCTACTGCAAGGAACAGGGCCTCTTCCGCCACGACCAGACTCCCGACCCGGCTTTTTCGGCCACGCTCTCGCTGGACCTTTCCACCGTCGAGCCCACCATCGCCGGTCCCAAGCGCCCGCAGGACCGCGTCCCTTTGGTCAAGGCCAAATCCTCCTTCCAGAAGCTCATCGAAGGCGCGCCCGCCAAGCGCGTTCCCGTGCAGACCAACGGCGATAAATTCGAACTCTCCAGCGGCGCCATCGTCATTGCCGCCATCACCAGTTGCACCAACACTTCGAATCCGTCGCTGCTAATCGGCGCCGGCCTGCTGGCCAAAAAAGCCGTCGAGCGCGGTCTCAGCACCAAGCCCTGGGTCAAGAGCAGCCTCGCTCCCGGCTCCAAGGTCGTCACCGACTATCTCGCCGCCGCCGGCCTCACTCCCTATCTCGATAAACTGCGCTTCAACCTGGTCGGCTATGGCTGCACCACTTGCATCGGCAACAGCGGCCCCATCGCCGACTCCATCGGCGCGGCCATCAAGGACAACGGCCTCATCGCCGCCGCCGTCCTCTCCGGCAACCGCAATTTCGAAGGCCGCATCCATCCGCTCGTCCGCGCCAACTATCTCGCTTCCCCCGCTCTGGTTGTCGCCTACGCTCTTGCCGGCAGCATGGACATCGACATCACCACCGAGCCTCTCGGCACGGACACCGCCGGTAAACCCGTCTATCTCCGCGACATCTGGCCCACTCCGCAGGAGATTGACGCGACCGTCCGCTCCTCCGTCACCACCGAAATGTTCCTGAAGGAATACGGTGAGGTATTCGAAGGCGACGCCCGCTGGAAGTCCATGCCCACGCCCGAAGGCGACCTCTACCAGTGGGACGCCAAGTCCACCTACATCAAGATGCCGCCGTATTTCGAAAACATGCCCAAGAACGCGCCCGCTCTCGCCGATCTCCGCGGCGCCCGCGTCCTGGCCATGCTCGCCGACAGCGTCACCACCGACCACATCTCCCCCGCCGGCTCCATCCCCGCCGATTCCCCGGCCGGTAAATATCTCGTCGCCAACGGCGTCAAGCCCGCCGACTTCAACTCCTACGGCGCGCGCCGCGGCAATCACGAAGTCATGGTCCGCGGCACCTTCGCCAACATCCGTCTGCGCAATCAGCTCGCTCCCGGCACCGAAGGCGGCTGGACCCTTCAGCTCCCCGCCGGCGAAAAAACCACCATCTACGACGCTTCCGTGCGCTACCGCGAACAGGGCGTGCTCCTCATCGTTCTCGCCGGAAAAGAGTACGGCTCCGGCTCCTCGCGCGATTGGGCCGCCAAGGGCACCGCTCTTCTCGGCATCCGCGCGGTCATCGCCGAAAGCTACGAGCGCATCCACCGCAGTAACCTCATAGGCATGGGCGTGCTCCCGCTGGAATTCAAACCGGGAGAAACGCGCGACTCGCTGGGCCTGACCGGCCACGAAGTCTTCGAAATCGAAGGCATCGCCTCGCTCACCCCGCGCAAATCGCTCACGGTGAAAGCCCGCTACGCCGACGGCAAGGAGAAATCCTTCTCCGTCATCGCCCGCGCCGACACCCCCGAAGACGTCTCCTACTACCAGCACGGCGGAATCTTGCAGTATGTCCTTCGCCAGATGCTCTAGTCTGATCCCGCTCGCAGAAGGAGCTTTCTATGCGCTATAAAAACATGTTGTCGTTCATGATCCTGTCCGCGCTTCTGGCGCTGCCCGCCGCGGCCCAGCAGGGGGTAAAACCGGCCCCGCCGCAGCTCACCGCCATCAAGGCGGGAAAGCTCGTGGATCCCGAAACCGGCCTGACCGCCGCCAACCAGATCATCCTCGTTGAAAACAAGACCATCAAAGAGATCGGCGCCAGCGTAAAAATTCCCGCCGGCGCCAAAATCGTCGACCTCTCCAAATCCACCGTCCTCCCCGGCCTCTTCGACGCCCACACCCACCTGTGCATGTCCGTCCAGCCCAAGCGCGACGCCAACAACTACTACATCACCACGCTCTTCGACACCACCGCCTACCGCGCCATCGAAGGCGTGGCCAACGGCCAGGCCATGCTCGCTTCCGGCTTTACCACCGTCCGCGACATCGGCAACGCCGGCAACTACGCCGACACCGACCTGCGCATGGCCATCGAAAACGGCGTCGTTCAGGGCCCCACCGTGGTCAATTCCGGCATCATCATCGCCCCCTATGGCGGGCAGTTTCATCTCCAGCCGGAGAAAAAAGAACTGGCCACCCCCGAATATCTCTTCGCCGACACCCGCGACGAAATGCGCAAAGCCATCCGCCAGAACATCCACTTCGGCGCTAAATTCATCAAGATCGTCGTGGACGACCAGCAGTACATCTATTCCGCCGACGACATCCGATTCATCATCGCCGAAGCCCATGCCTCCGGCCTCAAGGTTGCCGCTCACTGCTGGACGCACGCCGGCGCGCGCAACGCCGCCGAAGCTGGCGTGGACTCCATCGAACACGGCTATCGAATGACCGATGAAGAATTGCAGTTGGCCAAACAGAACAACGTCACCCTGGTGGGCACCGAGTTCACCGAAAAAATGACCCAGGCAAGCGGCAATCTCTGGGAACACAAAACCTGGGTGGACCGCCTCCGCCGCGCCTACAAGCTCGGCGTCAACATGGCCTTCGGCACCGACGTGGACGTCGAACTCCCCGGCGAAACCCGCGGCACTCTGGCCATCGACTACCTCTCCAGTTGGGCCGAGGCCGGCGTTCCCGCCGCTGACACCCTCCGCGCCATGACCACCAACGCCGCCAAACTCCTCGGCGTCGAAAAAGAACGCGGCTCCCTCAAGCCCGGCATGGCCGCCGACATCATCGCCACCCCGGAAAATCCCCTCGACAATATCCAAACGCTGCGCAAGGTCTCCTTCGTCATGAAAGACGGCGCCATCATCAAGCAATAGCCGCCTCCTGCGTACCGCGAAAAAAACAAAAGGCCGGGTCGCTAAGACCCGGCCTTTTCCTTTCCTTCCCGACCCTCACCCGCGTTTCAGGCGCGTCCTTCCCTCTTCTGCGCCACCACCAGCCCCCGCGGCGTGGGCAGCAGCACCACCGACAAC
>JAIQGC010000054.1:0-6611 GCA_020072805.1 Terriglobia bacterium | reverse complement strand
CCAGCCGCAGCGCCCCTTCGCGTACGCTCTTCATCGCCGAACTCGCGTCGTGCATCACGATCAGTCCGTGCGAATTCATCTGCGGAAGGAACCGCCGCACCTCCTGCTCCCTCAACGGCGCATCGCTGTCGCAGAATAGAAGATCGATCCGCCCTTCCACCGCGATCTCCAGGCTCGATGCATGCCGCGCGTCAATCCACTCCCCCAGCCCCGAAGCCGCAAACCGCCGGCTGGCCTCCTCGAACACCTTCTTGTCGAACTCGCAGGTGATCACCCGCCCGAATCCGTTCTCCTTCAGCCCCTCCGCAATCCGCAGCGTGCTCAGCCCCATGAACGTCCCCGTCTCCACCACCAGCTCCGGCTTGATCGTCGTCACCAGGCTCTTGAGAAAATCCAGCACCTCAACTTCCGCCGACATCGAGTCGTACATGTGCCAGCGCTCCGGGTGCGGGCATTCCGGCGTCGCCTTGTGATATTCCGGCTGCAGCACGTCGCCGCGCGCCGCGGCGTGATCCACGATCCGGTGCACTTTCTGCACCGCATGGTAGCGGCTCTTGATCCTCCACAACAGCGCCGCTCCCAAGACCATCGAGAACAGGCTGGCCGCCTGCGCGTTCGAAAGCCCGAAAAATGACCGCGGATTGATGCGCAGAAACTCCACCAGAAATCGCGCCAGCCCGGTCAGCAGCAGGTAGTTGCAGAAAATCTCCCCGCGCGCCTTCGGCCCGCGCAGCGCCTTCGTGCCCATGTGCCACAGAAACGCGGCAATCGCCATCCAAACAAAAAACTCATACAGCGGCGTCGGATGCACCCGCTCCGTCGTGGGCACAATTCCGTTTGGAAAACTCATGCCCCACGGCAGCGAAGTGGGCACTCCATAATCTCCGTCTCCCGATAGCAGGCACCCGATCCTCCCGATCGCATACCCCACCGCCCCCGCCGGCGAACACGCATCCAGAAACTCCAGCAACGGAATCCCCGCGCGCCGCCCTAAAATCAACAGTGCCCCGAATCCCCCCAGAAATCCCCCGAACCACGCGAATCCATACCGGCTGAAGAGCAGCGGCCACGGATTCGCCAACAGCTCCGCCGGACTTTCCAGCACGTGATAGAGCCGCGCTCCCACAATTCCTGCCAGCCCCGCAATCCCGATGATCAGGAACGCGTCGGCGCGCAGTTTCCGCCGCCGAAATTCGGCGTCCAGCACGTACGCCGCCACCATCAATCCGATCGCCACCATCAGCCCGAACGTGGGCAGTTCCAGAGGTCCAATATGCAAAAATGGAATCATAGTTTGTGTCCGTATCCGGCTGTATGAGTATATACGACTGCCCGCGCTTCTCCCGCCGCGCGTGATGCCCTACGCCGGCTTGCGCGCGAACATCCGCAGAAAAAATCCCAGCCCCAGCCACAGCCCCAGCGCCAGCCACTCCCACACCGTGAAATGCCCCGGCACTCCCGGCAGAAACTTCATCAGCGCGAACACCAGCGACGCCAGCGCTCCCGCCCCGGCAATCACCCGCATGCGCGGACGCGGCTCCACCACGAAGAACGACACGCATGCCGCCAGCCACCCCAGCGCCGACGCCGCCGATCCTACCTCCGTGATCGGCACCAGAATCGCGTCGCCCAGCACCAGTCCCGCCGCCGTTCCCGCCCCGATCGCCAGCACCGCAATCCCCGGCGTCTGATACCGCGGGTGAATCTCACCGAATCGCGCGCTCACCGCATCCCGCCGCCCGCTGGCAAACAGCAGCCGGCTCGATGCCACGAAATTCCCGTTGAACACTTCGAACAGCGCGAACAGCGCCATCGTCAGAATCAGCTGCACCGGCCAGCGCGCTCCCACGGCCTGCTCGAACGCAATGGCCGTGGCAAACCGCTTGCCCAGCACGCTCTGCCACGGCGTGATGTAGGCCACCGAAGCGATCGCCAGCGCATAAAACAGCGCGCCTACCAGCAGCGCCAGCGCAATCGCGTGCAGAAAGCTTTTGTTGCGAAACTCCGGATGCGCCTCTTCCGCCGATTTCGCCACCGATTCGAATCCCGTCATGAAATATGGCACGATCTGCAGCGTCAGCAGGATGGACACCGCCGGCGCCGCATGGAATAGCGGCCGAAAATTCGCCGCCGTCCCGTGCCGCGCGCTGATCCCCAGAACGAACAGGAAAAGGAACAGCACCATGCCCGTGCTCCAGTTCTGAAAATTCGCGCTGAACCGGATGCCGCGATAATTCAGAAACGTCAGAAATCCCGTTAGCGCCATGCCCAGCAGCAGCCGCGGCAGAAACACCGGATGCCCGGCGATGTGATAGAGCGGCATCGAATCCAGCGCAGGAAAGATGTACGCCGCGATTTTTCCAAACGCCACCGCTTCCCACGGACATACGATGAAATACGCCAGCAGCATCAGCCACCCGGTCAGAAAGCTCACCACCGGCGGAAACACCTGCGCCACGTACGCCGCTTCCCCCGCCGCGTCCGGCAGCCGCAGCACCCACTGCCCGTACACATACCCCACCGGCAGCAGCACCACCGCCCCCAGCAAAAATCCCAGGATCGCCCCGGCCGGCCCTCCCCTCCCCAGCCAATCGTCCATCAGCACCAGCCAGCCCACCCCAATCATCGTCCCAAATGCCAGGGTGAAGTAATCGACCAGCCTTAGTTTGCGCGCGAGCGTTATCATAATTTGGTTCCTCGGCCCAGCCTCTCCGGCGCCCGGCCATGGGAAGACGAAGTCATATCACACTCAACGGAAATTTCGAAACCTCGCAAAGTGCAACTTTCCTAACTGTACTCTGCCGCTGCCGGGTGGACAGTCCCGCTCCGGCAGTTTACAATTTTTACCTGCGCTTCTCTGCCGTCCGCGCGGACACTTCTGAAGACGAGGAACCCTGCAATGAAACTGGTCACTTTTAACGCTGGCTCACGCGAAGATCGCATCGGCGGCATCGCCCCCGGCGGCCTCATCATCGATCTCAACGCCGCCTACGCACTCTACCTTCGCAACGTCCAGCAGGAAGGCGCCTTCTACGCACTCGCAGACGCCCGCGTTCCCGCCGACATGCGCGGCCTTTTCGAAAACGGCGACCGCGGCCTGGACGCCGCCCGCACCGCCATGGAATACGCCGCCAGGGAAGGTCCCGCCGTCAAAGGCCCCTCCGGCGAAGCCGTCTTCTACCAGCACGCCGCCGTAAAAATCAAAGCCCCCATCCAGCCCAAAAAATTCTTCCACACCGCCGGCAATTTCCGCGAGCACCACGAGGAAGCCCAGAAGTCTGGCTTTTCCCACCCCGTCCTCCCCTGGATCGTCTTCTTTCAGAACCTCGACGCCATCATCGGCCCCGACGACCCCATCATCTATCCCGAGCACCTCACTCAGGAACTCGATTACGAACTCGAACTCGCCCTCGTCCTGAAAAAATCCGGAAAGCATTTCGGTGAGTCCGAAGCCAGAGACTACATCGGCGGCTACGTCATCTTCAACGACATCACCGCCCGCGACATTCAGCGCCAGGAAATGAAATCCGGCGTCTTCAGCTTCTGCAAAGCCATCGACACCTTCTGCCCCCTCGGGCCGCACATTGTCACCGCCGACGAAATTCCCCAGCCCAACAACCTCAACATGGAACTTCGCGTCAACGGCAAGCAGCGCCAGAAATCCCACACCGGCAAAATGAGCGTCACCGTCCCCGAAATCGTCGCCCACTATTCTTCTATGGGCTACACCGCCGGCGACGTCATGTCCACCGGCACCGTCTCCGGCGTCGCCGCCTTCAGCGAAGACCCCAAATCCCTCTACCTCAAACCCGGCGACATCGTCGAATGCGAAATCGAAAAAATCGGCATCCTGCGCAATCCGGTCATCTCCTGGAAGCAGGGCCACCCGGACAAGGCCTGAGCGAAACTCCCATGACCTCTAACACTCAAAACACCGGCGTCTGGATCAGCGACCTCAACGAGCGCACCGAAATCCGCGCCCCCTTCGCTCAAACCAAATCCGTCCATTTCTACGACACCACTCTCCGCGACGGCGAGCAGACCGTCGGCGTCGTCCTCACCCCGCCGCAAAAACTGGAAATCGCCCGCGCTCTCGACGGGCTCGGCATCGAGCGCATCGAAGCCGGTTTCCCCCGCGTCTCCGCCGACGACGCCGAAGCCTTCCAGCTCATCGCCAACGCCGGGCTTAAAGCCGAAGTCTGGGGCTTCGCCCGCGCCGTCCGCGCCGATGTGGACGAACTTCTCCGCCTCGGCTCCCGCGCCGCCGTCATTGAAACCCCCACCAGCGCCATCAAACTGAAAGCCTACGGACTCTCTCCCGACGAAGCCAAACGCCGCGCCGCCGACGCCATCTCCCACGCCGTCAAGAACGGCGTCAAAGTCGCCTTCTTCACCGTTGACGGCACCCGCACCGAACTCAATTCCCTCCGCAGCTTTTACAAAAACGCTCTCGACGCCGGCGCCAGCGAACTCGTCATCGTGGACACCATCGGCGTCTGCGGCCCCGAAGCCGTCGAATTTCTTCTCCGCCAGGTCCGCGAGTGGGTCGGCCCCTCCATCCCCCTGCACTTCCACGGTCACGACGATTTCGGCATGGCCACCGCCTGCGCCGTCGCCGCCGTTCGCGGCGGCGCCCAGTGGATTCAGGGCACCATCAACGGCATGGGCGAACGCGCCGGCAACGCCGACCTCGGCGAAATCGCCATGGCCCTCCACGCCCTCTACAACGTTCCCATCTCCTTCGACCTTAAAAAAATCCGCGAAGTCTCCGCCCTCGTCCGCCGCTCTTCCGGCTATTCCCTCGCTCCCTGGAAGCCCGTCGTCGGCGAAAATCTATTCATGCGCGAAAGCGGCGCCGTCGCCAACCAGTTCCACATCCCTGAAGCCATCGAGCCCTTCTCTGCCTCCCTCGTCAACGCCGACCGCCTCATCGTCCTCGGCAAAAAAAGCGGCCTCGACAGCATTGCCATCAAGGCCAAGGACCTCGGCATCGACCTCACCGCCGAACAGCAGCAAGCCGCCCTCGCCGCCGTCAAAAAACTCGGCACCGCCGAACGCCGCCTCGTCTCCAACGACGAATTCCGCGCCATCGCCTCCCGCGTCAAACAGTCCGCCTGAAAAAACGTAGGGGCACGGCATGCCGTGCCCCTCTTCGTTTTCCTGCCTCTAATTTGAAACGCTACTACCTCTTCTTCCGGAAATGCGGCAGCACCTTCTTCCCAAACAACTTCGCCTGCCCCGGCCTGTCCTTGCCCCACAGCTCCAGCATCATCTGCGTGCATCCCGCCGCGCGGTACTCTTCCAGCTTCTCGATGCACTGTTTCGGCGTCCCAGCCACCGGGCATACCTTGTCCAGAATCGAATCGCTCACCGCTTTCGCCGCCGCCTTCCTCCCGCCCGTTTCCATGGCCGCTGCGATCGGCGCGATCTCCTCCATGCTCAGCCCGGCGCACTCCAGCAGCGTGTCGGCCGACCCCCGAATGTTCTGCACCTTGTTGGCCAGGTACATCGCGGCCATCTCCCGCGCCCCTTCGCGCGCCGTCTTCGCGTTTTCCCCGATGCTGCCCACCACCACGCAGCCCAGGTCCAGCTTCTTGGGGTCCTTGCCTGCCGCCAGCGCTCCTTCGACCATCGCGCTCTTCGAATACGCCGCGAACTTCGGCGTGGTGATGCTCGCCGTCAGCAATCCCGCCGAATGCGAACCGGCCAGCCGTTGCATCACCGGACCCGTTCCCGCCACGTAAATCGGCACCGGCCAGCGCGGCACGTGCGCGTCCGGCTTGATCGGCGGCGCATACGTCTGGAACGCCTTGCCCTCGTACTTCACTTCGTTGCCCGCCAGCAGCGCCTGAATAATCTCGATGCTCTCGCGCATCACCGTCGCCGGCCCGACCTCCTTCCCCTTCTCCCCTTCGCCAATCTCCTTCATGAATATCTTCGATGCTCCCAGCCCCAGCAGAAACCGCCCCTTCCCCGCGGCCTCCTGCAAGACCCGCGCCTCCATGGCAATCTGCACCGGATGCCGCGTGTACGGCGAAATAATCCCCCAGCCGATCGCGATCCTCTTCGTCTCCCGCGCAATAATCGCCGTCTCCGCCGTCGAAGACCGCGCCTCGTACGAGTGCTTCCTCCACCACGGATAGGCCTCCGCCAGCCAGAACACGTCAAACCCCGCCGCGTCGCAGGCATGCGCCATTTCCACCGTCTCGTCCAGCGGCTCCATGCTCAACTGCAAGACTCCCACTTTGAACGGCATGCTCATTTTGATGTTCCTTCCCTTTCGCGGAATAAAATTCAAAAAATGCCGGCTTGAAAGCCGGCGCTACAAAAACAAAAGAGATCAGGCCGGATCGCTCCAGGAATGTTCCAGCCCCTTGATCAACTGCCACACCGCGCGATTGAGCGGCGTGGGCACTCCGCACTTCTCGCCCCAGTCCGCAATCGCCCCATTCATAAAGTCCACTTCCGTCTGCCGCTTGGCCAGGACGTCCTGCAGCATGCTGGCCTTATGCTTCCCCGGCGCATTGGCCCCCTTCTGCACCATCGCCCGCGGATCTCCGTGCAGCGTGATGCCCAGCGCCTTGGCCACCGCCTCCCCCTCCGCGATCAGC
>JAIQGC010000053.1:9057-51797 GCA_020072805.1 Terriglobia bacterium | reverse complement strand
CCGAAGAAAAGCTCTTCGCCCACTACGCCCCCGCCCGCCGCTACCTCGAACGCGGTTGAGCAATCCAGCAGCGTTTCTGCGATTCCGTGGGGGCACGGCTTGCCGTGCCCGCGCTTGCTTCATCAATCAGTCCCGCCCGAAATACAGCGCGAAAACAGCCCGCGTCCCCGCCACCAGCCGCGCAAAAATCCCCCGCCCATGCTCAAATTTCAGGTAGTTTTCCAGCCCCGCGCTGATTTTCGGACCATAGCTGTACCAATACGCCTGCCTCCACCCCGCCCACGGATCGATCACATAAGTTTTTTCCTGCACGCCTTCCAGCAGTCCGGCAACCCCATGCGACCGCCCCATTCCGCTGGCCTTCACTCCGCCATAGGGCACGTCGGCCATGCCCGCCGCAAAGACGCAATCGTTGATCATGACCGACCCGCATTCCAGCTTTCGCCCCACCGCTTCCGCCCGCACGATGTCCCGGCTCCATACCGATGCGCTCAATCCGTAGCGGCTGTCGTTGGCCCGCGCAATGGCTTCCTGCTCATCGCGCACCCGAACCACCGGCAGCAGCGGCCCGAAGGTTTCCTCCCGCAGCGCCCGCGCCTCCGGCGGCGCATTCAGCAGCACCGTGGGCGCGAAAACGCACGGATTCTCCGCCGCGTTCACCGGTGCCCTCGCGCCAACGCTCGCCCCGCGCTCCATCGCGTCGTCATACTGCTCCCGCAGCACCCCAGCCTGCGAAGCCCGGATCATCGGCCCGCTGTCCACCTCCCCCGTCCCCGCCCGCAATCGGCTCACGCGCTCGGCCAGCTTTTTCACAAACGCATCGTAGACTTTTTCCACCACGAACACCCGCTTGGGCGCCACGCAAGTCTGCCCCGCATTGAAAAATCTTCCCCAGGCAATTCCCAGCGCCGCCACGTCTAGGTCGGCATCCTCCAGCACAATCGCCGGGTCGCTTCCCCCCAATTCCAGCACGCACGGAGTCATCCGCTCCGCGCAACTCAAAGCAATCTTCCGCCCGGTAGCCTCGCTGCCGATAAAAAAAACCTTATCCAACTTTTCTGCCGTCAGCGCCGCCCCGGTCGTCCCGTCTCCCGGCAGCACCGTCAGCACGCCCTCCGGCAATCCCGCCTCCCGCAGCAACTCACCCAGCAGCAGGGAAGCGCTCGGCGTAAATTCCGATGGCTTCAGCAGCACCGCATTCCCCGCCAGCAGCGCCGGAATGGCAATCCCCGCCGGCATCAGAAACGGATAGTTCCACGGCGTAATCAGCCCAATCACCCCATACGGATCGCGCGTAACCCGCACCGTCTTGCGAATCATCGCCACCGTGCCCGCCCGGTAGCTGTGCATCTTCAGCACCCGCCGCGCAACCTTTCCGTAAAACGCCGCAAAATTCAAAACCGCCAGCACCTCCACCAGCGCCTCCACCCGCGGCTTCCCCGTCTCCCTCTGAATCAGCTCAATCACCGCCCCCCGCTTCTCCACCAGCAATCGCCGGAACCGCTCCATCACCCCCCGCCGCTCCCCCAGCGGCCTCCCCGCCCACTCCCTCTGCGCCGCCCGCGCCAGAATCACCACATGCCGCACCACCTCCGGAGTAGCCGCCGTAAACGTCCGCCAAGCCTCCCCCGTTACCGGATCCCGCGATTCCACCGCCCGCGCCACCGCCTCAATTCTTTGTGCGCTTTCCATCTGTGCCCCCTCAACTTCTACTGATCCCGAAACGTTACACTTCCCCGGTTTTGTAGGGACCGGGCTTTAGCCCGGCCGCTATGCTTCTCGTAATCCTCTTCCATAAACTCCCAGTGAAAATACCCCAATCCCCCCGGCAGTGAAAGCGCTTCTCTGTCATGGAATAGCCCGCTTCTCTCGCTGCCTCCTTACCTCCTTATCTCATTACCTCTTTCCCCCCACCTTACCCGTCCCATCTTTCCCGCAAGCGCGAACCTGTATAGCATGGATACGCCCATGAGCGAGACCAAACAACGCCTTGCCTACATTGACTGGATGCGCGGCCTTGCCTGCCTGCTCATGTTCCAGACGCACTGCTACGACTCCTGGCTCAGCCCGGCCGCACGCAAGTCTTCCTTCTTCAGTTGGTCGCAGCTCGGCGGCACGCTTCCCGCGCCGCTCTTTATTTTTCTCGCGGGCGTTTCCTTCGCCCTGGTCACCGGCCGCATGCGCGAAAAAGGCGCTGCCCGCAGCACCGTCGCTCGCACCACTATCCTCCGCGGAGCGGAAATCTTCGGCCTCGGCATGCTCTTTCGCCTGCAGGAGTTCGCTCTCGGCTATCCTTACGCTCCCTGGACCGATCTCCTGCGCGTGGACGTCCTCAACATCCTCGGCCTCTCCATGGTCTTGATGGGCGTGCTCTGCTGGCTGGTAAGTCTCTCGACTTCCCCGGACGCCGCCGCCAATGCACCAAGCTTACGCCTGCGCAATATCCTCGCCGCTCTGGCCGCCTCGGCGCTTGTCGCCCTCGCCGCGCCGCCGCTGTGGACCACTCACCGCCCCCGCTGGCTTCCCTGGTTCTTCGAATCCTACGTCAACGGCGTGCACATCTTTGCCACGCCGCAGCCCTGGCTATTTCCCCTATTTCCCTGGGCCGCTTTCGCCTTCGCCGGACTTGCCGTCGGTTTCCTGCTCTTCTCCGACTACGCCAAGAAACGCGAACCCGCGGTCCTCGCCTCTCTCCTGGGTGCCGGCATTCTTGCTTGCTTCCTGGCACTCTGGATCGACGCGCTTCCCGTGCGCCTCTACGCCGTTTACGATTTCTGGCACACCAGCCCCAACTTTTTCCTCTTCCGTTGCGGCCTGCTGCTGATCATTCTCTTTCTCGTTTACGCCTGGTGCCGCTGGGGCTTGGCCCTCAAGGGCTTTAGCCCCGTCGCGCAACTCGGAAAAACTTCGTTGCTGGTCTATTGGGTGCACATCGAATTCGTCTATGGAGGGATGTCCATCCTGCCCAAAGGGAAATGCACCATCGCGCGGGCCACCGCCGGCCTGGCCGTCATCTTTCTCGCCATGCTGGCCCTTTCCTGGGCCCGCACCCGCTGGAGCCGCAGCAAACGCCCCGCATGATCGCGCGCGCACAACGCTGTAGCCGCCCTCTTCAGTCGCAAGACTCCGGGCAGCAGCCGGAGAGGGCGGGCCTTTTCTCCGCTGGAACGAGTTCAAATCTATCGCTTGTTCGTGCCGTTCGCCGGCGCCTGCGGGATGCGGATGATCACTTCGCCGGGCCGCACCAGACCCAATTCATCGCGCGCGATTTTTTCGATCAGCTGCGGATCGCTGCGCAGCGACTTTACCTGCTCGGCCAGATCGCGGTTTTCGGTGTTCAGTCGGTCGATCTCCTTGCGCGCCAGGGAGATCTCTTTTTCCATCCGGCGCATGGCCACGAATCCGTGCGCGCCGAATACATCATCCATGAGCAGAAACAGCGCCGCCAGCATCAGCAGCGTCCGTCCGTGCCGGTCAAGCAGCGCCTGGATTTGTTCCTTGGGAGGCATGCTATTCAGACGTATAACAGCCAGTCCGCCGCTTCGCGCGCCAGCCGCGCCGAGGCTTCCGCGCTGGCCGCTTCGGTGTAGAGCCGCAGCAGTGGTTCCGTCCCGGACATGCGGCAGAGCATCCACGAGCCGTCTTCGAAAATATATTTCGCGCCGTCGGTGCGGTCGATGCTGGCGACGCCGCGTCCGGCCACCGTTCGCGCATCCGCGGCAGTCTTTTCGAGCGCTCTCTTTTTCTGGTCGTCGCTCAAATGCAGATTCTGGCGCAGGGGATGGAATTCGCGGCCCAGCTTGACGAACATCGCGCGAATCTGTTCGCCCAGTGAAGCGCCGCGCGCAGCGGCCATTTCCGCCACCAGCAAGCAGGCCAGAATTCCGTCCTTTTCGGGAATATGCCCGCGAATGGAAAGCCCCGCGCTCTCTTCGCCGCCCAGCGCGATTTTGTCCTCGAGGATGAGCTGGCCGATATATTTGAAGCCCACCGGCGTTTGAAACGTCTTCTGCCCGCGGGCCGCTGCCGCGGCGTCAATCATGTGCGAGGTGGCCACGCTGCGCGCCGCGGGCAGGTTCCAGCCGCGGGTTTCGCAGATGTAGTCATAGAGCAGCGCGAGAATGTGGTTGGGGGAAATCCAGGAGCCGTCGCGGTCCACGATGCCGAAGCGGTCGGCGTCGCCGTCGGTGGCGAGGCCAGCGGTCGCTCCCGCCGCGCGCACCGCCTGGCTCAGCGGGGCGAGGATCTCCTCGGAGACGTCGGGGCCGGCGCCGTCGAAGAGGACGTCGCGGTTGGCGTGGATGGTTTCGAAAGGGATATTGTGAGCGGCGAGGGCGCGGTCGAGATAGCCGATGCCGCAGCCGTGGCGGGGGTCCACCACGAATTTCATGCCGGATTTGCGGATGATTTCGAAACGCACGAGTTCGTTAATGCGTGCGAGAAACGGTTCAGCGAGGGAAACAATTTCCACGGCGGGCGCGGCTTTTCCGCTGCGTTTTGGCGCTGGAGCAGCAGCCAGGCGGGCGATGCGGGCTTCAATGTCGCGGGTGACTTCGGGCAGGGCGGGGCCGGCGTCGGCGGAGGAGAATTTGAGGCCGTGATAGGCGGCGGGATTGTGGCTGGCGGTGAAGTTGATGGCCCCATCGAGTTTGCGGCGCATGATTTCGAAAGCCACGGCGGGCGTGGGCGCGAATGTGCCGGCTCGCAGGACGCGGATGCCGTGCTCCTGTAAAACCTCGACGGCCAGTTGGGTGAACTCTTCGGAGTAAAAGCGCGTATCGTGCGCCACCAGCAGCGTGGGATGCGCCGCGCGGCTTTTGGCGTGTTCGGCGATGGCCGCGACGGCCAGGCGCACGCTGGCGAAGGTGAAATCGTCGGCGATGAGGCCACGCCAGCCGGAGGTACCGAACTTAATGGGTGAGGAAGCCATGCCCGGCTATTCTAGCCTGCCGCGCGGCAAGGCCAAAGCGCTGTTCCAACGCGGACCCCGGTTGTTAGACTGGCAGAATTAACTGGCTGCCAGGAAAATCGAAACGTTGCGGAGATATCCGCCAGTGGATGAGGAGGAGAGCGATGGTTTCAGGAAAGCAAGCGCGGGTGGTGCTGGTGACGTGCGGGTCGTTGGGGGAGGCGCGGCGGATTGCGCGGGCGGTGGTGGAGGGGCGGCTGGCGGCTTGTGTGAATATTGTGGGCGCGCCGGTGGAGTCGGTGTATCGGTGGAAGGGGAAGGTGGAGAAGGCGCGGGAGTATTTGCTGGTGATGAAGACGACGGAGGCGCGGCTGGCGGCGCTGGAGAGGGAAGTGACGCGGCTGCACAACTACGATGTGCCGGAGTTTATCGCACTGGCCGTCAGCGCGGGGTCGCGGGAGTATTTGCGGTGGTTGCAGCTTTGCGTTGCGACTCGCCGCTACCGCTGATTGTCATTTCATTTCGTTCTGAGGCAACACTACCGATCTGACGGAATAGAGGCATTGCTTTGGGCGCTGTCGAAATGGCTTCATTGCTCCTTGCTCTCGCCGGTGGATGGGATGAAGCCGCAACGTCCGCGCCAGCTTTGCCGGAATCGTTCCCGCTCCTCAGGAGTCATGCGCTCCCAGCGCTCTTTCATCCGCTGCTTTATCCGATCTCGGACATGGGAGCGATCGGAACCGCGCCATCCAAGTCCGCCGAAGAGGATGCGGCACAGCGCCAGAAGTCCAAGGGCTTGCCAGAAAGTGATTTGGCGCCAGCCGAAAATTGGCGGCAGCAGCCAATTCCAAAGTTGCCGCACGATTTCGCCGCCGAGGGCGACAAACAGCAGCATCCCCAGGATGGCCAGCGGAGCAATGAAAATCAGTCTCTTCCATCTCCCACTCATGTTGTTCTCCTCATCCTTTCGCGAATTCGTCGTAGATGCGTTGCAATCGTTCGCGCAGATGCAACACAGCATGGCGTTTGCGCGAGAGTAGCGTGTTTACGCTGACGCCGGTCCGAGAGGCGATCTCCTTGAAGCTGTGCCCCTCGATCTCATGCGCGGTAAATACGTCCCGCTGCTCCTCGGGCAGTTCGTCAAGCGCAAGTTCCAATTCATCCAGAAGCACATTGCGGACGTAGAGCGCTTCCGGCCCGGCATCGGGCGATGGCAAGAGATCTTCGATCCGCAGCACCGCGCCGTCTTCGTCCTCAACCGCAGCGTCGCTGAAGGTCTCCGTCTTCTTCTTGCGAAAAAGGTCCGTGATGCGATTGCGCGCTACCCGAAAAAGCCAGCCGGTCACGTGCTCAATCGGCATCAGCAGTCGATTGGCTCTTACCAGTTCGTAGAAGACCTCCTGCGCGATGTCCTCGGCGTCGGAAGAATTGGGCACACGCCGGCGGATAAAATGGAGCAGCCGGGACCGTTCTTCCTCGATGATCTCGGAAATTTGACGGTTTCGCTCGTTCATCGAGGTAATTCTCGACTGCTTATCTATCCGTTCCTGTAGACGAACGGCGGGCGCAAATATTGTAGAGATTCGAATCGGCGAAACGGGGAGTGGAAGCCTCCGAAAGCAGGCAGGCGGGGTGGACGGTGCAACCGGATTTCCATTCAGCACCTTTTGAACGGGCAGCCAGGCCTGGGATGATAGGTTAGACGGCACCAGCCCGTGCTCGACCACTTTCCTCATGGGGACCAGGCATTCCCAATGGCCATAATCCCTTAAGCGAAAGCCAAAAGCCCATTTTGAAGCCCGGCGCTACACAAACATGAGGGCCTGGTCGAGGTCGGCGAGGATGTCTTCGACGTCCTCGATGCCCACGGAGATGCGCACGAGGCCGTCGGTGATGCCAATGCGTTTGCGGACATCGGCAGGCATGGAGGCGTGGGTCATGGAGGCGGGATGGGAGATGAGGGTTTCCACGCCGCCGAGGCTTTCCGCCAGGGAGCAGAGTTTGACGTTGTTGAGCATTTTTTCCGCGGCTTCGGTGGAGCCGAGGTCGATGGCGATCATGCCGCCGGGGCCCTTTTGCTGTTTGCGGGCGATATCGTGCTGGGGATGGGAAGGGAGACCGGGGTAGAGGACTTTTTTAATTTTGGGGTGGGTGTCGAGATGGCGGGCGACGGCAATGCCGTTGGCGTTGTGCTGGAGCATGCGCACAGCCAGGGTTTTGATGCCCCGGGAGACCAGGAAGCAGTCCATGGGGGCCAGGCCGGCTCCGGCGGAGCGCTGAATGAAATAGATTTTTTCGGCGTCTTCGGGGCGGGTGAGAATGACGGCGCCGCCGGTGGCGTCGCTGTGGCCGTTAAGGTATTTGGTCATGGAATGGACGACGATGTGCGCGCCGAGGGCGATGGGGTTTTGCAGGAAGGGGCTGAGAAAAGTGTTGTCAACGACGAGAGTGATCTTGTGGTCGGTGGCCAGTTTGGCGGTCGCGGCGATGTCGCTGAGGATCATGGTGGGGTTGGTGGGGGTTTCAAGATAGATCATGCGGGTATTGGGCTTCACCGCGGCCTTGATTTTGGCGATGGAGGAGGTGTCCACGAAGCTGAATTCCAGCTTGAAGTGGGTGAGCAGCTGCGTGGAGAGTCGGTAGACGCCGCCATAGACGGATTCGGAGACGATGACGTGGTCGCCGGGGCGAAGCAGGCGGAAGACGGCGTCAATTCCGGCCATGCCGGAGGTGAAGACGTAGGCGTTGAGGCCGCCTTCGAGTTTGGCGACGCAGCGTTCCAGGGCTTTGCGATTGGGGTGATTGGTGCGGGCGTAGTCGTAGCCGTTGGTGTACTTGCCGAAGGACTCCTGGACGTAGGTGGAGGTCTGATAGATTGGCGCGACGACCGCCCCGGTGGAGGGGTCCGGCTCCTGGCCGACATGAATTGCGTTCGTGGCAAAACCCATTCTCTGTTCTCCTTACAAAACTTTGCTGGCTTGTTGCCGTATGCCAGTTTGGCCTTCATCGTCCGATGGACGGAACATCTGGCGCTGCGTACGGCGTGGCGCCGGGCACTGCGCGTAAACGTATCGTAAGCTTGCAGCTCTTCGCAGGAAGAGATTCCTTGAAATTACAGGAGCGAGTGCGGAGAGTCAAACGAAGGAGAGGCGTGAGGGGAAGTGGATGGAGGGGATGGGAAGAGAACAGGGCATCGCGGGGCTGCTTGGCGCGCATCTTATGAAATGGATAGGCTCTTGACCTGCGGGAGTTTGCCGTAGAGGATGGAGGGAGCAAAATGAAACATACCTCGCCGATGTATCGCGCCGCACTCACCGCGGCCCTCCTAGCAGGGCTGTCTTGTCTTTTCTTTCTTCCTTCCGGAGCCCCGGGAGCCCCGAGGCCGAATGGCGCGGAAGCCCAGAAGAATAAACCGCAAACGCCGGTGGTGGGGAACCGGCTGACCATCGAGGTTACGGGCGGGGACAATAATGTTCCGGTGGAAAACGCCAGCGTGTATGTGAAGTTCGTGGTGGAGCGCAAGCTGGCCAAGGACAAAAAGTACGAGCTGAACGTGAAAACGAACCGGGAAGGGGTCACGCACGTGCCGGATGCGCCGACCGGGAAGGTGCTGATCCAGGTGATTGCGGAGGGGTGGAAGACGTTTGGGCGCTGGTATGAAATCACGGAAGTAAAGCAGACGATCCAGATTCATTTGGAAAAGCCCCCGCACTGGTATTAGGCGGGGTCGGGCAGGTCCGAGGGCGGCGGAGTTCCTTCCGAAGGGAAAAGTTTCTCCTTTTAATTGAAATAGAGCCGTTGCATTCCGGACTGGAATTGATTTTCCGCGATATTTTATCCGCGAAAAAAGATTGATTCGGGGGAGATGCACAAGAATTGTGCAAACCGCATCAGGGCCTTGGTCTTCGTGAAGTTAGGCGGGAGGCCGGGGTCTTTTGCACATAGTTTTCAACAAAATTGTGAATAACCTGTAATGAGGGAAATGTTGGGGGAGGGTTCGGCCAGCGATTTGCAAGCGGCGATGAACTCTTGCGCGGCCTTGCGCTTTGACCTGATGGAAACAGAGATGTTAGAGTACGGCTCGACGCATTCATGAGTTCCGATCTCATTTCGAAACCGAGATTTGTCCCGCTGGACCTGCTGAGGGGGAATCTATTTGTGCGCCCGGTGCGTTCGGGGCTGGCGATCACGGCGATAGCCGTGCAGGTGGTGCTGGTGCTGATGATTGTGGGGCTGACCTCGGGAGTTGTATCAGATTGGGGCAAGCGGGTGGAGGGAGTGGGTGCGGATATCCTGGTGCAGCCGCCCAACTCATCGATATTTTTTGCGCTCTCGAGCGCGGTGATGCAGGAATCGGTGGGAGACGGGATCGCGGCGCTGCCGGGGGTGGACGAGATTGCGCCGACGCTGATCCTGATGGACCAAAAATATTTCGCGGTGGTCTATGGGATTGATTACCGGCGGTTTAACGCGCTGAGCCAGGGATTTGTGTATCGGGAGGGGCGCGCGTTCACGGCGGCGGATGAGGCGCTGGCGGACGATATCGTGGCGCAGGCGCGGCATCTGCGGGTGGGGGACACGATTAGTCTGCTGAGCCATCCCTTTCGGGTGGTGGGGATCGTGGCGCATGGGAAAGGGGCGAGATTCTTCATACCGCTGAAGAGCGCGCAGGATATCGCCGGGGCGGAAAAGCGCGTCTCGATGTTTTACGTGAGGAGCAAGGGAGACACGGAGGGGACGCGGGGGCAGATCGTCAAGATACTTCCGCAGAGCAAGATCCGCTCCACGGCGGAATATGTTTCCATGATGAACTCCTCGAATCTGCCGGAGCTGAAGCCGTTTATAAGAACGATGGTGGGGCTGGGGCTGGTGATCAGCTTCCTGGTGGTGCTGCTGACGATGCACACGATGGTGCTGGAGCGGACGCGGGAGATCGGGATTTTAAAGGCGCTGGGGTACGCGAAGCTGGACATTGTGCGGCTGCTGCTGGGGGAGATGTTGATCCTGGCACTGGTGGGCAGCGGACTGGGAATAGGGATAACGTATCTGACGGAAGCCGTTTTGAAACACACTTCACCAAGGATTCGACCCGGTGGTTGCCCTGGCGTGCGAATAGGCGAAGCCGGGTGATTGGCCAGGCAGGATTTTTGATTTGCAATTTTCACGCGGGGGCCGAATGTCGCAAACGTCCGAAAAACATTACAAAGCCAAAATCGTGAGCCGGAGGGACCTTTCTCCGGACCTGTGGGTGATCCGCGTGCATCCGGGCGGGAATTTCCATTATGTGGCGGGGCAGTATGCGACGCTGGGCGAGGAGCGGGACGGGAAGCTGATCGAGCGGGCGTATTCGATTGCATCTTCGCCGTATGAGGAGGACCTGGAGTTTTTTATCGAGCTGGTGCACCAAGGCAGCCTGACGCCGCACCTCTACAACAAGAAGCCGGGGGAAATGCTGAGCTGCCGGCGAATTGCCAAGGGGCGCTTCACTTTGGACCTCAAGAGCGGGCGCACCCATCACCTCATGCTGGCGACCGTGACGGGGATAGCGCCCTTCGTGAGCTACGTGCGCACGTATTACCACGACTGGAAGAAGAGCAAGGCGCCGGGCGAACACCAGTTTTACATCTTGCAGGGAGCCAGCCATCCCAACGAGTTCGGCTTCCGCGAGGAGCTGGAGAAAATGGCGGGAGAAGTGCCGTGGCTGAAGTATGTGCCGACGGCCAGCCGACCCTGGGAAGTGCCCTCGTGGACGGGGGAGACCGGGCGGGTGGACGACGTCATCCGCAAGTATACGGACGAATGGAAGCTGGAACCGGAAAAGACCAGCGCGTACCTGTGCGGACATCCCAACATGGTGGACCAGGGGCGGGGAATCCTGCAGCGCGCGGGCTGGAAGAAAGAAGCGATCACCGAGGAAGTGTATTTTATTCCCTCGGATGCGCCGCCTGCGCGGTGAATCAAGCCGCGGGGCTGCGGACTTCGAGTTCCCGGGCCAAGTCGTCAATCATCTCCAGCGGGCAGGCCACGTGGACCGTTTCCTGTGGCGTTTCCACGTCAATCTGGAGATTGCCGTCCCGGGTGCGCACGCGGACGTGCTCCTCTCCGTCGCGAACTTCGACAAAATCCGAGTTGGGATAGTTTTTCAGTTCCTTCGAGAGCGTACGGAGGAGGGGCAGGGCGTTGGCGTCCCCGCGGAAGGCGTTTTCCAATTCCTGGCGGGGTACGGCATGGACAGCCAGGGGGACGATGGCGGCGGGAAGGAAGAGGCTGAAGTGCGCGCCGTCCGGGCGGTGCTCCTGCACGGAAACGCGCAGGGCGCCTTCATGGAAGGCATAGACGCCGGCGAGAACGACGGAGCCGCCGATTCCAAGAGCGATCTTAGCGAGCAGCATGGTTTTTTCCCTTCCGTAAATTTCTATAATTCTTCGGACGAATTTCTTCCATCCAGCCAGATGCGCACGGTCTGTTCGCCGTCCTTGACGGTGACCAGTTCGGTATCGCCCTGAGCGGCGAGAACGTTGAGCGCGGCGGCGACGTCCAGTTCATCGTGGCCGGCGGAAAGCAGGGCGTCGACGACCTTCATGGGCACGCGGACTTCCACGTGGGTGGCTTCCTTCTTATCGGCCTTCTTTTCGTGCACGCGGATCAGCAGCGTGCCGCCCTGCTTGGCCACGCGCACGTCATGCTCGTTGCTCTGCACGGTGACGAATTCGCCGTCCTTGGAGCTGCGCACGGCGTCGATAATGACTCGGAGGTCGGCGTCATGCATTTCCTGGGCGCTGAGCTTGACCCTGCCGTTGTTGAGATGCTCGTTGTGAATGGCCGGCAGAACCTTGATGGCCAGTTCGATTGGCAGATTAACGCGCACCATCTCCTTTTTGGGAGCCGAGCCGTCCACGCGAATATGCAACCAACGGTCACCCTTGACGGCGGGCGCAGGCGCCGACTGTGGAGGCGGCGGCGCGGGAGGCTGCTTGGCCGATTGTGCCAGGGCGCTGACGGCTAGAAGCAGGAGAGATGCGCCGGCGAGTGCGGCGAGGGTCCGGGAGAGTTTGTTCATGGCGAGCGCCTCCTTGGGCGTCTGGGAATAGATACGAGAGGCGCCGGGGAGAAGTTCCCGGGAGAATCAGAAAAAAAGCTCAGCCTGGCGTCGCGGAAAAGGTTTCCGCCTGGCGCGTGGAGGGCAATGAGGAGACGGCCTGTGGGAGTAAATCGAGAAAACGGTCGGCGTCGCGTTCCGTACTAAAACGACCGAGGGTGACGCGGAGAAAGCCGCGTGCGCGGTCGGCGCTCAAACCCATGGCCTGAAGCACGGGAGCAGGAGCACCGGCTTTGGCGGTGCTACAGGCACTGCTGGAGGAGACGGCGACTCCGGCTTCGTCGAGGGCGATAACCAGTGCAGGCATATCGCCTTCGTGGCCAGGAAAGCCGAGGCAGAGGTGGCCGGGGAGGCGCTCAACGGGGTGGCCAAGGAGAGTGGCGTGCGGGAGGCGTGCGCGGAGGCCCGAAAGAATGCGGCCGCGCAGGGCGGAGAGGCGCGCGGCTTCGGAGTGAATTTCGGCGGCGGCGAGGGCAGCGGCCATTCCGAAGCCCACGATGGCGGCAACGTTTTCCGTGGCGGGGCGGAGACCGCGCTCCTGGCCGCCGCCGAAGAGGATGGGATCGAGGGTCACGCCGCCTCGGACGTAGAGTGCGCCGATGCCCTGGGGACCATGGAGTTTGTGGGCGGAGAGGGAAATGAGGTCGGCGGGCAGGTATTTCACGTTGAGAGGAATTTTCCCGGCGGCTTGCACGGCGTCGGTATGAAACAGTGCGCCCTGGGCCTTGGTGATGGCGGCAAGCTCGGCGATGGGCTGGAGAGTGCCGACGAGATTGTTGGCGGCCATGACGGAAACCAGGCGCGTCTCCGGGCGAATGGCGGCGCACAAGGCGCTGGGATCGACTTGGGCGTGGCCATCCACGGGCAGCAGGGTGAGGGAAACGCCGCGGCGTTCGAGAGCGCGGCAGGTTTCCAGTACGGCGGGATGCTCGATGGCGGTGGTAATAATGTGGCTCTCGGAGAGATGGCGCGCGCGGAGAGCGCCGAGGAGGGCGAGGTTGTCGGCCTCGGTGCCGCTGGCGGTGAAGAGAATCTCGGCCGGGTCGGCGCCGAGAAGTTCGGCCACCTGCCCGCGGGCGAACTCGACGGCCTGGCGCGCCTGGCGGCCTTCGTGGTGCGGGCTGGAGGGATTGCCGGCGGCGCTGCTGAGGTGCGGGGCCATAGCGGAAAAAACGCGGGGGTCGAGGGGAGTGGTTGCCGAGTGGTCGAAATAGATGCGCGAGGCCATGTGTGACTGCTCCTTGGAATTTGGCCGGGCCCCGCGAAAAAAAATCGCCTCAACCGGGATTGGCGGATGAGGCGCAACTGCCACCGCGGACTCTCATGTGCCCCGAAAAGCGGGCGGGAATTGACACCGGGCGATCAGGATGTTCTCCCTGATCCGGTTGTCGTGGCTTCGCCGGGCCCGTTGCCCTCAGCCACTCTTCATGAGACTGCAGTTTTCCGGCAAAAACGCCGGAAGGAGAAGTTTACCGGAAGCGGAGCGGATGTCAACGAAGTTATAAGGTGAGGCGGAGCGGGGGCGCACGCGCGAGCGATGCGTTGTTGCGCGAGGGGAGCAGGACTCACTATAGTGGCAGGAGCGCCGCGGCGCTGCGACTCATGATGGCCAAGCTCATTCACGAACTGGAAGCGCTTCTTGGAGTGGACGCGGTGCTGTCCCGGCTGGAAGACCTGCTGCTCTATGAGTACGACGGGTCGGTGGAGATCGGGCGGCCGGAGATAGTGGTATTTCCGCGAACGACGCACGAGGTTTCGCAAATCGTGCGCCTGGCGCGGAGCCACGGAGCGCCGATTGTGGGGCGCGGGGCGGGAACGGGGTTGTCCGGAGGGGCGCTGCCGCGGGCGGGCGGCGTAATGATCGTGTTTGCGCGGATGAACCGGATTCTGGAAGTGGATTACGAAAATCAGCGCGCGGTGGTGCAGCCGGGGGTGGTGAATACGGACTTGACGCGCGCGGTGGAGCACGCCGGGCTGTACTATGCGCCGGACCCTTCGAGTCAGAAGGCCTGCACGATCGGGGGCAACGTCGCGGAAAATTCGGGCGGGCCGCACACGCTGGCCTATGGAGTGACGGCGAATCACGTGACCGGGCTGGAAGTGGTGCTGACCGACGGGGAAATTGTGCGCGTGGGCGGAATGACCAGCGATGCGCTGGGCTACGACCTGTGCGGGTTGCTGGTGGGCAGCGAAGGCACGATGGTGCTGGTGACGGAAATCAGTGTAAAGCTGTCGCGCAAGGCCGAGGCCGTGAAAACGCTGCTGGCGGTCTTCGAGAGCGTGGCCGAGGCCACGGACGCCGTGGTGGACATCACCGCGCGGGCGATTATTCCGGCGGCCTGCGAAATGATGGACGGGTGGACGCTGGCGCGGATCGAGGATTACCTGCAGGCGGGATTTCCGCGGGACTGCGGAGCCATTTTGCTGATCGAAGTGGAAGGGCTGGCGGAAGCGGCGGCGGAGCAGGCCCAGGCGGTGACGGAAGTTTGCCGGGCGCACGGAGCGCGGGAGGTGCGCGTGGCGCGCAACGCGCGGGAGAGCGAAGATCTCTGGCGCGGGCGCAAAACGGCGTTTGGGGCGATGGGGCGGCTGGCGCCCAGCAGCTATGTACTGGATGGTGTGATTCCGCGGTCGAAGCTGCCGCTGGCCATGCGGCGCATCGAGGAACTGGGCCGCGAGAACGGTTTTCGAATTGGAAATATCTTTCATGCGGGCGACGGCAATCTGCACCCGCTGATTCTGTTTGATCCGCGCGATGGAGACCAGTTCGAGCGGGCCGTGCACACCGCGGAGGAGATTCTGCGCTGTTGCGTCGAGCTGGGCGGGACGCTGACCGGGGAGCACGGCGTGGGAATGGAAAAGAATGAATTGATGTCGCTGGTGTATTCGCCGGCGGATCTGGAGCTGATGGGCCGGGTGCGCGACGCTTTCAACCCGGAAGGGACGCTTAATCCAGGAAAAGTGTTTCCGACGGGAAAAGGCTGCGGAGAGATTCGCATCAAGGGCAAGCTGGAGAAGCAGGCGGCTTCGATGGAATCAGGGCCTGGCGAAGGGGCGGCCCCGCAATGACACCCATCGTATCCGCGGCGTTGATGGCGCGGCTGGAAGCGCTGGCTGGCGCCGCGAACATTGTTTTTCATCCGGATAAATTACAAGCCTATGCCGTGGATGCCATCGTTCCCGGAGCGGCTGCGCGGCCGGAGTCGGCCGGGCAGGCGGCGGAAATCGTGCGCTTTGCGGCGGCGGAAAAGCTGGCGGTGATTCCCGTGGGCGGGTGCAGCAAGCTGGGCATGGGGCAGCCGCCATCGCGTTACGATCTGGCTCTGGACCTGACGCGGCTGGACCGCATTGCGCACTACGATCCGGGCGACCTGACGCTCAGCGTGGATGCGGGGATGAGCGTGGCCCGGCTGGCGGCGTTGCTGGCCGAGCACAATCAGTTTATTCCGCTGGAAGCGCCGTGGTGGGAGCAGGCTACGGTGGGCGGGACGGTGGCTGCTGGAGTGGATTCGCCGCTGCGGCAGTTTTATGGGACGACGCGCGATTTCATCATTGGCGCAGAGTTTGTCACGGCCGCGGGGACGCTGGCCAAGAGCGGTGGGCGCGTGGTGAAGAACGTCACCGGTTATGACCTGCATAAGCTGGCCGTGGGCTCGCTGGGTACGCTCGCGGCGCTTACTCGCGTGAACTTCCGCACATTTCCGCTGGCGCAATCGAGAAGGGGATTTCTGGCGTCGTTTTCGCAGGCGGGTGGCGCGATTGAACTGCGAAAGCGGATTGCGGCTTCGCCGCTGACTCCGGCATCGCTGGAAATCATCAGCCCGGAAGCGGCGCGGAGAATTTCCGCGGCGCATGCGCCGATGGATGCCAGCTTGTGGCACGTCCTAGCGGGATTCGAGGGAACGGAAACGGTGGTGGCGCGCTACGAGCGCGATCTGGCGCGGCTTGGGGAAGCGGTGGGATCCGCGGAGGGGCGCGTGGTGGGGGAGGCCGGGTGGCCGGTGCTGCGGGCGCGATTGCGCGAAGCGATTCCGTTGCTGCTCGCAGCTTCGCCCGCTGCGGCAGTGTGCAGGGTATGTGTGCTGCCGGGAAAATTTGACGAAGTGTTCGAAACGCTGCGGGCGGCGGCGGGGAAGCTATCGCTCCAAAGCGCGATTCTCGCGCGCGGCACGGGCGCTGTTTATTTTGCGTTGCTACCGGAGCGTGCCGATGAGGATGCGCTGACGCGGCTGGCGCAGGCGGGGGAAACCGTTTTCAAAATTGCGGCGGCCGCCGGGGGGCAAGCGTCAATTCCATGGTGTCCGGTGGAGCTGAAGAAAAAAGTCTCCGTTTGGGGACCGGCGCGCGCGGACTTTGCCCTGATGCGCCGCGTAAAAAACGCCTTCGACCCCGCGGGACTGTTTGCGCCCGGGCGCTTCGCCGGAGGACTCTGAGCCGCATGGACCCGCAAGAGAAGACAGTGCAAATTTCGGGAAAAATTCCGCGGTATGAAGACTACGCGCTGTGCACGCACTGCGGGCTGTGCCTGAACCATTGCCCGACCTACCGCTTGTGGAAGCTGGAGGCGGATTCGCCGCGCGGGCGCATCCGGCAAATGATCCTGGTGGATCAGGGAAAGATCGAAGCCGGCGACGTCTTCGTGAAGCACATTGACCAGTGCCTGGTGTGCCGGGCGTGCGAGACGGCCTGCCCCGCGGGCGTGGGCTACGGCGCGCTGGTGGATCATGCGCGCGCGCGCATCGAGGTGGACTACCGCCGGCCGCTGGCCACGCGCATCGCGCGCAATCTGGTCTACAAGCGCCTGCTGCCGTTCCCCAGGCGAATTGCCGCCGTGGCGCGTCTGGTGTGGCTCTACCAGCGTAGCGGATTGCAGTGGTTTGCGCGCAAGAGCGGGGTGTTGCGGCTGCTGGGGCAGGCGGGGCGGGAAAAGCTACTGCCACGCGTGGACGACCGATTTTTCTTCGACCAGTTGGGAAAAGTCTTTCCCGCGCAGGGACCGCGCCGCGCTCGCGTGGCCCTGTTTGCCGGCTGCGTCGCGCAGGTTACGTTTGCGCAGTTGAACGAAGCCACGATTCGCGTGCTGACAGCCAACGGCTGCGAAGTGGTGCTTCCGCAGGGGCAGTTGTGCTGCGGAGCCTTGGCCGCGCATGCGGGGGTGCGCGAGGTGGCTCGCGACCTCGCGAGAAAAAATCTGGCGGCGTTTGCCGCTGGTGAGTTTGACGCGGTGGTGACCAACGCGGCGGGCTGCGGCTCAACGCTCAAGGAGTACGAGAATCTTTTCTCGGAGCAGGAGCCGGAGCACGCGCAAGCGCTGGCTTTCCGCAAGAAGATGCGCGACGTCACCGAATTTCTGGCCGGGCTGGGCCTGGCCGCACCGCTGAAAGCGTTCCCGCTGCGCGTCACCTATCAAGACTCCTGCCACCTGCTGCACGGACAAAAAGTGAAGGACGCGCCGCGCGAACTCCTGCGCGCCATTCCCGGCGTGGAATTCGTTGAGTTGCCCTACGGAGAAATCTGCTGCGGCTCGGCAGGAGTCTACAACGTGACGCAGACGGAAGCGTCGCTGGAGCTGCTGGCGGAAAAGATGCAGTACGCGGCCCAAACGAAGGCCCAGGTGATCGTTACGGCCAACCCCGGCTGTTTGCTGCAATTGCGCGCGGGGGCGGAGTTGCACGGCACGGGGCAGGAAGTGCTGCATGTGGTGGAACTGCTGGATCGCGCGCTGCGCTAGCGCCAAGTCTGTTTTTTATCTCAGCGAAGACATCAGCGCCCTTTCCGCGAGAACAGGGGCAAGTGCGGAAAGGGCGCTGATGTCTTCAGGAGAGAAGATCATCGCGTTGCTGGTTAGAGGTTCTGGTCCGGCGGCTGTTGCTGGTCCGGTCCAGGCCGCTGGTCGCCTCCCATCGGGCCGCCCATGCCTCCCCGATGACCGCGCCGGCCACCCATGCCGCCACGCTGTCCGCGTCCGCCAAAGCGGCCCATGCGACCGTCCATGCCTTCTCTTATTTTGTAGTCGGAAGGCACCTGGAAAAGCTTAGCGTCGGGTTCCTTGCGCTGGATGTCCGTGAGTTGATAGGTGGTGGAGCCGTTGCGCGGGTCGTTGCGCTTGAGCAGCACCACGGCATGGAGTTCCTTCGAGTACCAGACTTCGTTGGTGATCTCGATGGCTTTTTCGTTGCCGATCTTTCCGGCGGGAATTACGCGGGTGATGCGCTTGCCTTCGGCGGGCACTCCGGCAATGGTTTTCGTTCCCAGCGATTCGGTCTTGACCTCGCCGGAAGCTTCCATCTTCTTGCGCATCTCCTGAAATCGCTCTCGACCTTCTGCGCGTCTTTCCTGCATTCGCGCGGGCAGCTTGCGGGCGATCTTGCGTTCAGGAATAAGGAGGAAACCGGTTCCGGCGCCCGGATCGCGAATCACGATAAAGGAGCGGGGCTTGCCGGAGTCGTTCATCGGCCCCCCGGCGGGCAGAGTGAATTCGCGGCGGAAGCGGCCCTGGCCATCGCGGTAGACGGCCGATTCGGTGGTCCTGTGAATGCGGTTTCCGTCGCCGAGCACGTGCGTTCTTTCGGTGAGCGCTTTGGCGGAGTAGGGGACGCTCTTTACGGCGCCATCGCCGGGAGCTTCGCCGAAGCCCAGCACTTCCATCTCTTCGCCGGGCATTTCGGCATCCATCTGTTCGCCCATGGGGTCGCCGTGCATTCCGCCCTCCATGGGCGGGCCTTGCCGGGGACCTTCCTGCATATCGGCACCGGCTGGCCGGGGATTTTGATCATTGCCGGCCGGGGGCGGCTGCTGAGCAGCGGCAGCGGTTACCAGCACCGCGGCAAATAACAGAGACAGCCAGTTCTTGTGTGGCATTTTCGTGATTCCTCCTCTTCTCTCCTGATGCGCTGATTTGCTTCTTCATGCTGAGCAGCCGCAAAGCGGCCGGCTCAGCAAAATTCTTGCCGGGCCTTCAGCGCAGCAGGCGCACAGCCTGCGGCTGCCCATCCGCGCTGACCAGCAGATCCACCAGCACCCACTCGCCCGAAGCCTCTTCGTTCACCGGCATGCCCATCGAGCCGAGGTCGGCGCGCTGCAGGCGCACGCGCAGGATGGCGGAATCATCTCCGTCGTCGGGAATGCCGCCGGGAAGCAGGACGAAGTCGCCAGCGGCGGTGGCGTTTTCCGCCGCCGCTTCGGCGGAATCGGAAATTTCGGGCGGCGCCCCGATGGATGGAGGTGGCTGCACGCCGGCCACCGGCGCAACGGGCTGCGACGATTGGCGCAGCACGACCGCCGCGACCAATACGGCGGCTGCGGCCAGGACGGCGAGGGCCAGCCCGCGGCGGTTCCACGGCGATTCTTTGCGCGGGCCAAGGGCGGCGACTTCGCGGCGCAGAAGCGCCTCGATGCGCCAAGGCGCCTGCTCGGCGGCGGTTTCCGCGGCGAGTTCGCGCAGGCGGGTGCGCAATTCGAGCTGCGTTTCCTGATAGGCGGCGCAGCTGGCGCAGTGCGCGAGATGCGCTTCCCAGGCGGCGTGTTCGGCGTCGTTGGCCGCGCCCCCGGGCTGTTTGCCGTTCATGGCCAGTTTTTGCAACTCTTCGCAGCTCATGGCTTTCTCGTTTCCGTTCATCGATTCACCACCTTGCGCGGCCGCTCGCGCAGAATTTCCAATTGCGCCGCCAGCAGGGCGCGCCCGCGGTGCAGCCGTGAACGGATGGTTCCGATGGGGCAGTCCAAAAGTTTTGCGGCTTCCTCGTAACTCATCTCTTCGAGGTCGCACAGCGCCACGGCTTCGCGAAATTCCTCGGGCAATTCCAGCACGGCGCGGCGCACTTGCTCGATGCGCTGGGTTTGTTCGGCTAGCTCGGCGGGACTGACCCCGCCGCGCGCTCCGGCATGCGCCGCCGCGCTGGTTCCAAAGGGCAGCTCGCCGTCGTCCGCGAAGGGCAGTTCGGCGGGCCCGCGCGCGGTGCGTTTGCGCACGAAGTTGCGGGCCATGCCGAAGAGAAACGCGCCAAGTTCGCCGCGCGAGGCGTCGTAGCGTTCCGCGTTGCGCAATAGCGCCATGAATGATTCCTGCACGATCTCCTCGGCGTTCCACGCGCTGCCGGTCATGCGCAGGGCGAAACGGTAGAGCGTGGCCTGGTGCGCGCGGTAGATCTGCACAAAGGCGGCTTCCTCGCCGCGCGCCGCCCGCCGCAGCAGATCGTCTTCCGGTGGATTCTGTGCCGTTGGCATCGTTCCCATTAAGACGGTCCGTTGCGCTCTTTAGTTACTTACCCGGAAAGGCGGAAAAAGTTCCCGCGAAGCGCCTGTGCTATTATCTTCCTTCTTTGCAAGGACTTGACCGCAACGCGCGGGCTGCGTACCTTATTGTGCAGTCTTGGCACACAGCCTAAACCTCTTGGAGGCCGCATGGCCGAGTTTGATCCGCACATCCTCGAAGAAAAAGCCGTGCCGCCCCCCGAAGGGTTTTCCCGCCGCGCCCGCGTGGGTTCGCTGGCGGACTACCGCAAGCTGTATCAGCGGGCCAGCGAGGATCCCGAGGGATTCTGGAGCGAGCAGGCCGAGTTGCTGCACTGGTTTAAGGCCCCGACGCAAACGCTGGCGTGGAATCCGCCGCACGCGCGCTGGTTCCACGACGGCACGCTGAACGTCAGTTACAACTGCCTGGACCGCCACGTGCAACTGCACCCGCAGCGCACCGCCATGCACTGGGAAGCCGAGGACGGCCAGCGGGTCACGCTCAGCTACACGGACCTGTACGAAAAAACCTGCCGGTGCGCCAACGCCCTGAAGAAGCTGGGAGTCAAGTCCGGCGATTGCGTGACCATTTACATGCCGCTGATTCCGCAACTGGCCGTGGCCATGCTGGCCTGCGCGCGCATCGGCGCGATGCACTCGGTGGTCTTCGGCGGGTTCAGCGCTCCGGCGCTCTCCGACCGCATGCTGGACGCCAAGTCGCGCGTGCTGATTACCGCGGACGGCGGTTACCGCCGCGGGCGGATCATTCCGCTGAAGGACACGGCGGATACGGCGGTGGGAAAATGCCCGCAGGTGGAGAAGGTGCTGGTGGTGCGGCGCACCGGCGAGAAAATCAAATGGCATGAAGGGCGAGACGTCTGGTGGCACGAACTGGTGGACGCCGCCTCGTCGCTGGCTCCGGCCGAACCGTTTCCGGCGGAGCATCCGTTCTTTGTTCTTTACACCAGCGGCACCACGGGCAAGCCCAAGGGCGTGCTGCACACTTCGGCGGGCTATCTTCTGCAGACCATGTGGTCCACGCGGTTGGTCTTCGACCTGCGCGAGGAGGATGTCTACTGGTGCACCGCGGACATCGGCTGGGTGACCGGGCACAGCTACCTCGTCTACGGACCGCTGGCCTGCGGGGCGACGCTGGTGATGTACGAAGGCGCGCCGGATTTTCCGGTGAAGGACCGCTTCTGGCAGATCGTTGACCGCTACAAGGTCAGCATTTTTTACAGTTCGGCGACGGCGGTGCGCGCCTTCATGTCCTGGGGCAGGGAATTGCTGGAGAAGCATGACCTGTCCAGCCTGCGCCTGCTGGGCACCGTGGGCGAACCCATCAATCCCGCGGCGTGGAAGTGGTATCACGCGATTGTCGGCAAGGGGCGCTGCCCCATTGTGGATACGTGGTGGCAGACGGAGACAGGCTCGATCCTGATTTCGCCGCTGCCCGGCGCGACGCCGGCTAAGGCCGGCTCGGCCACGCTGCCGCTGCCGGGTGTTGCCGCGCGCGTGCTGCGCATGGACGGCAGCGAAGTTGTTCCTGGCGAAACCGGCTATCTGGTGATCGAGCAGCCGTGGCCTTCCATGATGCGCACGATTTATGGCGATGATGAGCGCTTCAAGCGCGACTACTGGAGCCGCATCCCCGGAAAATATTTCACCGGCGACGCCGCGCAGTGCGACAAGGACGGCTACATCTGGGTGCTGGGGCGCGTGGATGACGTGATCAAGGTGGCCGGGCACCGCCTCAGTTCGATGGAAATCGAAAGCGCGCTGGTGAGCCACGCGGCCGTGGCCGAGGCGGCGGTGGTGGCCCGTCCCGACGAGATCAAGGGCGAAGCCATCGTGGTGTTTTGCACGCTGCGCATGGGATTTTCCGCGGATGAGCAATTGCGCGCGCAAATTAGCGATCACGTCGCCAATGTGATCGGCACGATTGCCCGGCCCGCCGAAGTGCGCTTCGCCGACCTGTTGCCCAAGACGCGCAGCGGCAAAATCATGCGGCGGCTGCTGCGCGAGCTGGCCCACAAGGGCAGCGTCAGCGGCGACACCACCACGCTCGAGGATTTTTCCTCGATCGAAAAGCTGGCCCGCGAGGTCGGTCACGACGAAGAGTAGCCAGGACGCGAATTTCGGCGCGCGGGCGCTTGCCTGGGCCGCGCTCATCGCCGCCACGCTCTACGTCTGCTATTTCAGCAGCCTGGGCGCCATCGGCCTCACCGGGCCGGACGAGCCGCGCTACGCCTGGATTGCCCGCAGCATGGCGGACACGGGCGATTGGGTCACGCCGCGGCTCTACGGAAAGCCATGGTTTGAAAAGCCGCCGCTGTACTACTGGGGCGCGGCAATCAGCTTCAGGATTTTCGGTGTGAATGACGCCGCGGCGCGGCTGCCTTCGGCGATTTGCGCGCTGCTGGCTACGCTGGCGCTGGCGTGGCTTGCCTGGCGTCCCTACGGGGCGGTGACCGCGCGCTGGCTGCTTCTCCTGCTGCCCTCGAGCGCGGGCATGATCGGTTTCTCCCACGCCGCCGCCACGGATATGCCTTTCAGCGGCATGCTGACTGTCGCCATGGTGGCCGCGGCTGTGGTGCTGCGCCTTGATGTCAGCCAGGGCGGGGAAGCCGCGGCCGGAAGGGAAGTGTCCAAAATGAAGCACTGGCTGGCCCTGCTCGCTTTCGGTTTCTTTCTCGGCGCTGCCGTGCTGGCCAAGGGTCCTGCGGCCGTGATTCTCTCCGGCGGCGCAGTCTTTTTCTGGGCCGTTTTTACCAAGCGATGGCGGGACGCTTTCCGGCTCTTTCATCCGGCGGCGCTGGCCTCATTTTTCGCCACGGCCTTGCCCTGGTACGTCCTTTGCGCGCGGCGCAATCCCGATTTCATCCGTGTGTTCATCATCGAACACAATTTCAAGCGCTTCCTCACGCCTGAATTTCAGCACCAGCAGCCTTTCTGGTATTACGCGCCCATTTTTTTCATTGCTCTGCTTCCCTGGGCGGTCATTTCCCTCGTCTCCGGCGCATCGCTCATTCGAAAGATCCTCGACAAGGAGACCCTCTCTCCCTCTATCGTTTTTCTTTCCACCTGGACGCTGTTTCCTCTTTTCTTCTTCACGCTCTCCAAATCCAAACTCCCCGGATACATTCTCCCCGCGATTCCCCCTGCCGCGGCTCTCGGCGCGGTTTACCTGGCGGAGCTCTTGACCGCGGAGGAGCATCGCTCGCGCTACCGCATGCTTGGCGCGATCCTGGCTCCCGTTTTTGGCGCCGCCGCGGCCCTGGCCCTGGCGCTGTATTATCTTTATCCGGCACATTCAGGAATCATCGCCATCGGCTGCGGCGCGTTTCTTCTTTTTCTTCTTGGGCTGGTCGGCTTCTTTACGTTTACGCGGCGTCCCGCGGCTTTGCTTCTTGCAGGCATCGGCTGCGCGGTTCTCTGCGTTACCTCGGCCAACCGCCTGGTGTTGCCCCGGCTGGACTGGACACTCTCCTCTCGTACTGCCGCACAGACGTTTTCCGTCCGTCCGGATGCCAATAGCCGGGTGGCCGTGTTCAGGCTGAACCGTGCCTGGCACTACGGACTCAACTATTATCTGCGCGCCGAACTGCCGGAATATGACCTCGCTGGTGCGGCACCGGGCTATGTGTTTGTCTCCAAAGAAGGATTAGAGGCGCTTCGCCGTTCGGGCGTTCCTTATGCGGAACTGGATTCGCTTTCCGAAAAGGCCCAACTGGTACGGATCGCGCCGATGGAAAAGAAATAGAGCGGCGGCCGGCGGAGAACTACCGTTTGTCTTCACCCGGCATTTTTCCCCACAGCAGAATGCGCGGGAAGGGAAAGAAGAAAGGCCGCGAATCACTGTAGCGTTCGTGCAGGATTTCGCGGTAGCGTGCGACGAAGCGTTCGTAGGCCGGCGCGTCCAGGCGCGCTTCGTAAGCCGTCAGCAGCGAGCCGCGGTACCATTCCACCACCGCATCCAGCGATTCCATGACATGGGGGTAGATGCGCAGCAGGACCTGCTGTTCGGTGAAGCCCAGGCGGTAGAGCAGGTGCGCGTATCCTTCCGGGCTGAGCGCCACCAGATGCCGCACGTAGCCCTTGAGTGGCTCGCGGAATTCCGTGGCAACATCGCGCGCGGCGCGGTGGAATTCGCTCTCTTCGTTGTAGGGAACCTGCACGGCGAGCTGTCCGCCCGGAGCCAGCCGCGCGGCGAATTGTTCGAAAAGCGCTTCATGATGCTCCAGCCATTGCAGCGCGGCGTTGGAAAAAATCAGGTCGAAGCGGCCCTCGAGAGGGAACTCTTCGATGCGGCCCTGCAGGAAACTCAGCCCCTGGCCCGCGCGGGGGAGCGCCTGCGCCAGCATATTCGGGGAAGAGTCGAGCCCGATGGTCTCCCTGGCGGCGAGCTGCTGGTGCAGGCGCACAGTCATGTCCCCGGGCCCGCAGCCGAGATCGGCGGCGCGCATGCCCGGGTGCGGCTCGAGCATGGCGCAGAGGTCGTGAAACGGCTGGCTGCGCTCGCTTTTGAAGCGGTGGTAAGTTTCCGGATTCCAGCTGTCGCGCATGATGCGAATATCTGCTGCGGCGCGGGACGAGAGCCGCGCTTAGTGCGCCGCGGGCACCGTGATGGGCGCGGGCGCCAGGGGGGCGGTTACCGGCAAGCGCAGCAGAAAATAGCTGACCACGCGGTTTTCGTAATCGCGCTTGTCATCGTCGCCCATGCCGGCGAAGTTGCCGCGGGGGATGATGGCCTGGTCGCGGGGCTCGGGCGCCGCCAGAAAAAGATCCTGGGTGGTGCGGGCCAGTTCGGGTTCATCCACGGCCTGAATGAAAAGCTTTGGAACCCCCGCAAGCCGGGGAAGCTGTTTGGAAAGCGGCTGCGCTTTGCTGTTGTCAAGATTCAGCCAGCGGAACATGAAGCGCGCGCTGCGCACCATCAGCGGGAAGCCCCCCAGCCCGGTTTTCTGAATCTGCAGGGTGAGCATCTGATCGGGGCGGTCGTAGGCGGAATCAAGAACGAGAGTGCGAATGCGGCGGTCGTCCAGAGCCACGCGCAGGGCGGCATAGGCGCCCATGTTATAGCCCCACAGGCCGAAGCGTCCGGGGTCCACATCATTGCGCTGAGCCAGGGCGGCCACGGCAGCTCGCACTTCGCCGGCTTCGTGAAAACCCAGCGAGGTAATACCGGCGCTCTTGCCGTGGGCGGCAAAATCAAAAACAAAGACATTGTACTGGTGGTCCTGGAGGGCGGAAAGCAGCATCAGCAGTTCGCCGCGGCTCGACTGATACCCATGGCAGAGAATAATGGTCGGCGCGCCGCGCAAACCGGGGAAAAACCAGCCCTCGCGCCTGCCCAGTCCCGGCACATCGAATTCCAGCGTGTCCGGGCGGCCCGGGAAGCTGGCCATATTGATCTCGGAGCTGGTGCGCTGTGGTTTGACGATACGGTAGATCAGAAAGCCGGCGATGGAACCGGTGGCCAGCACCGTGAAGACGGACACCACCAGAATCGTGGTGATGATCTTCATGTACCAGCGTGTTGGATAAAGAAGTTCCGAAAGAATATCCATCGCATTCGTGCGCTGTTTCGCGCGTCCGAACTTCCCCTCTGGCGTCCCTTTTCCGCAGTACGCCGGCTGCCGCCCCGTGAATTCCAATGAAATGGTAGCACAACTTTTCGGAGCGTCCGGGGGCAGTTGCGGCGGCCGTGCCCGCCTGTAAACCGGGTGGGAATGGGCTATGATACTCGCCGGCGGGCAGTGCAGTGCCCCCTCCAGCCATGACCATGCGCATCCTGGATTTGCGGCAGGTCTCTTCCGTGCAGATCGACGGGCTTCTGCGGGAAGAAGCGCGCCACTGGCGCGAAGAACTGCATTGGGATTACGGCACGGCGGTGGACCTGATCAAGCGTTTTCTGGACGCCCGGGCTCTGGCGGGATGCGCGGCGTTTGAAAACGGCGAGCTGGCGGGCTATTCCTTCTACGTCGTGGAAGAGCATAAGGGCCTGGTGGGCGGCCTGTTCGTTTCTCCGCGCTATCCGCAGGAGGAAATCGGGCAGCGGCTGCTCGAGGACGTTCTGCAGTCGATGCGCGCGATTCCCCAGTTGCTGCGCATCGAAACGCAGCTGATGCCCTTCGGGGGGCCGGTCGAGCGCACCCTGCGCAGCCATCACTTCCGTCTTTACCGCCGCCAGTTCATGCTCCTGAATCTGGACGGGTGCTCCGCCCGGATTGCCGCGCCCGAGCGCCGGGCCTGTCTTCCCGAGCGCTGGAGCGACCGCTTCCTGGAACCCTGCGCGCGTCTGATTCACCAGGCTTATGCCGCGCATGTGGACGGGGAGATCAACGACCAGTACCGCTCGCGCAGCGGCGCTCTGCGCTTCCTGAAAAACATCATTCTGCTCCCCGACTGCGGACAGTTTCTTCCGCGCGCCTCCTTCGTTCTGCGGGAGGAAGACAGCGAGGAGTTGCTGGGCGTGGTGCTCAATTCCGAGGTTGCTCCCGGAGTGGGCCACACCACGCAGATCTGCGTGCTGCCGGGGCATCAGAAGCAGGGTCTGGGGCGCTGTTTGATGCAGGCCTCCATCCAGTCGCTGTGCGCCATGAAATTCCATGAAGCCACGCTCACGGTCACGTCTTCCAACGAGCGGGCCGCCCGGCTCTACGAGTCCCTGGGCTACCGCATCTTGAAAACGTTTACCGCGGGCGTCTGGCCGGGATAAAAAACTGGGCGGAGAGTCACCGGAGATTTGCGCGCAAGGGAAGGGCGCGGAGGGAATTTTCGCCCGCGCTAGGCTACGCGGCGGACGGTCAATTGGCAGATTCTGCGCAGGTCGTCGTAACTATAATAGACTTGGGAGCCCGCGGCGTTCTCTTCCGTGCGGCCCAGGCCGGCTTGGCCGGAGAGCCGTGAAAGATCTTTTTCCGCCAGGCGCAGCAGGGCCGCGGCCCGGTGCTGATCCACATACTTCCTGTCGTTGCTGTTCATCGTTCCCCCTACAAGCCCCCTACATCACCAGCGCGGCGTGCTGCGATTCTTCCACGGCCAGAACGTTGCTCTTGGGTACTTCCACATCCCAATTGCCGTCCACGGTCACCCGCAGCAAATCGCCCGTGGTGTTCAGGATGCGCCCCTGGATCGGCACGGTATATTCGCCAAGTAAAACCTGTAGGACCACCGGCTGCCCTAGCCACTGTTCAAACACGTCGCACGAAACCCCCATGTCAGCGCCCATTTCATGCCCCCCTCAGAGCAAGTGATGCGTTCCCCGGATGAGAATCTCAGAGGGTACTGGAACTAACTATAGTACTCGTAGAGTATGTGTCTAGTACTAAGGTACTATAAGTTTCTGCAGTCCATATCTTGCCTCCCGGCCCCGTAAGGTACTGCGGTACTGCCTGTTATGGCTCTTTCTTCTTATTGCGCGTCCCAAGATCGCAAGCCATTCTGAGGGTGGGAGGCGGTATCGCTTGAGCGACCGGCAACCATTGGCGAGAGAGACGACGGGACTGCCGGGAGTATCACTGGCCCTGGGCGGCGGGTTTGCCAGCGGTTTTGCGCATCTGGGCGTACTTCAGGTCTTGGAGCAGCAGCAAATTCCCGTGCGTGCGATCTCCGGGACCACGCTGGGAGCGGTATTCGGCGCGGCGTATGCCAGCGGCGTGCCGGTGGCGCGGATTTTGGCCACGGTTCAGAAGGTGCGCTTGCGCAAGGCGGCTTGCTGGAGGCTGCGCGGAGTGGAGAGCGCCAACAGCGGCAAGCTGGACTTCCTGCTGAAGGTGATGGTGCAGGCTGAGACCTTCGAGGAATTGATGATCCCGGTGGCCGCTGTGGCCACGGACCTGGGCAGCGGCGACCCGGTGGTATTCCGTCAAGGAGAGTTGCGCGATGCGCTGCGCGCCAGTTGCGCCTTCCCCGGGCTGTTCCGGCCGGTGAAGATGGGGACGCGGTGCCTGGCGGACGGCTCGTTGGTTTCTCCTGTTCCCGTGCGCGCCGCGCGGGACCTGGCCCCCGGCTTCGTTCTGGGGGTTCTCGCGGGCTCGCAGGACACCTGTTCGGGGGAGGCAGGCAGCGTGTTTCATGTGGTGAGCCGGGCGATCCATGCCGTACACAAGAACCATGGCGAGGGCTGGGAAAAAGAAGCCGACCTGATGCTGCGGCCGGAGGCGCCTGCGCTGCTGTGGGACGATTTTGCCCAGGCCGATAAAGCCGTCTCGGCTGGAGCCGCCGCGGCGCGGAGCGCCTTGCCGCGCATCCGCAAGTATCTGGCTCAGGCGGCGGCCTCCTTGCCGCAAATTCCCGAGGAGAGGTATTGCGTGCCCGCCGAGGTCCGCGAATGAAAACGTTTCTGAACGAATGGAATATGCTCCTGCTGACCGTTTTGATTCTCCACTGGCAGGAAAGCGCGGAGAATCCCCTGGTTTTCTGCTACCGTATGGGAGTACGGCTGACCGCGCGAATGCGCCGGGTGTAATAGCCCCCCGTTAAGCCGCCAAGAGGGTAGAGCTCCATTGTTGGAAAACATTCGGAATATTCTTCATGCGATTTACGATGTGCAGGGCCTGATCCAGTGGGGCGGAACGTTTCTGGTCTGCGCCATTGTTTTCGTGGAAACCGGCTTCTTCGTGGGCTTCTTTCTTCCCGGCGATTCCTTGCTGGTGACCGCGGGAGTGTTTGCGGCTACCGGCAAGGTGGACCTTTGGACGCTGCTGGTGCCCGTGGCCCTCTGCGCCATCATCGGCGATCAGATCGGCTACTGGATCGGACGGTCGGCGGGGCAGGCGCTCTACCGCAGGGAGAACTCGCTCTTTTTCCGCCGCAGCCACCTGCAGCGCGCCCACGACTTTTATGAAAAGCACGGTGGCAAGACCATCATCTTCGCGCGCTTCATGCCCATTATCCGCACATTCTGTCCGCCCGTGGCCGGCGCGGCGAACATGCCCTACCGGCACTACCTGATTTACGATATTTTCGGCGGGATCATCTGGACCGGAAGCATGATCCTGGGCGGGTATGCCCTGGGCCGCTCCGTGCCCAATATCGGCAAATACATTCATTATGTGATTGCCGCGGTCATTTTTGTCTCGATTCTGCCCGGCCTCATCGCCTTTCTGCGCGCCCATTTGCGGGCGCGTGCCGCGGCTGGCGCCGCCGGAAACGTTTAGCCGTTGCTTGCGCCGCGTCCCAGCACGATTCTCTTTGATATCGGCAGGGTTCTGGTGCGGTTGGACGTCTCCGCGGCCATGGCGGGCCTCGCGGCGGGCTCCACGATGGATGCCAGGGAGGTCTGGGCGGCCATCGAGAGCCACCCCCGCTGGCGCGACTGGCAGGAAGGGCGCCTCTCCGCGCACGAATGGCACCGCCAATTCGGGCAGCGGTTTGGCACGGGGCTCGATTTCGAAGCCTTCCGCGTTGCCTGGAACCGCGCTCTGCTCCCGGAACCGATTCTCCCTGACGCTCTTCTGCAGCAACTGGCCCGCGGGTTCCGTCTGGCGGTCGTTTCCAACACCGATCCTTTTCACGTAGCGCATCTTGAGGCTAATTTCCCTTTCATGAGCCACTTTCCGCTGCGCATCTATTCCTGCGGCGTGGGCGCCTGCAAGCCCAGTCCGCTGATCTATAAGGAAGCCCTGCGTGCTTGCCGCACGCAAGCCCAGGAAGCCCTTTTCATTGATGACCTTGCGGAAAATGTTGCGGCGGCGGAGCGCCTGGGTATGGCCGGCATCATCTTCGAGTCGGCCAGCCAGTTGGAGAGGGAATTGACGTCGCGCGGGCTGTTTTAGGCACCAAAAAGAAGGAACTGGCAGCGTCAATTTGCGCAAAACGGGTAAACTTTTCATGTACTAGTATCGTTCACAGATCTGTCTTCTTCCGTTTCAATCCATCCAAGTGATGCAATTTCAATGCTTTATGGTTTTACTCCTTTCCCTGTTCGGTGGCGTCCCAGTTGCACTCCTACTCGCGGGGCCGTACACCCAGATTGACGGGGAGGAATATCTATATGCTAGAGGAGAACAAAGTGGAAACAGAACAGAAAAGCGGTTCATCGTGGCAGACACCGGCGATTGTTGTCTTGGGACTGATTGCGATTAGCGGTCTGGCGTTCGGTTGGAACGCGACCTCGAAACTGTCCGGCACGGAACAAGCCGTGACCGCGCAGGTTCAGGGAATGAAACAGACCGTGGACCAGGACGTAGCTGGATTGAAGGACCGCCTGCAGCAGTCGGAGAAGACCAACGCCGAACTGCAGGGTGACCTGAAGGTGGTTACCAAGAAACTGAAATTGACCGAAGGACAGCTGAAGTCGGCGCGCGAGGAGTCTTCGAAGAAGCTGGACGAGACGTCGCAGAAACTGACGGCGCTGGACACTGCCGTCAAGAGCGACATCAAAGCCACCAATGACAACCTGAAGAATGTGGACACTCGTGTGGTTGGGGTGCGCAGCGACCTGGACGCCACCCGCGAGGACCTGAAGATGGCCCGCAGCGAGCTGGGCACGCTGATCGCCCGCAATCACGATGAAATCGACAGCCTGCGCCGCTTGGGCGAACGCGAATACGTCGAGTTCACCATCGCCGGGAAGAACAAGTCCCAGCGCGTGGGGAATATCACCGTGGAACTGCGCGGCGTGAACACCTCGAAGAGTCTTTTCAGCGTGGCTCTGACCGTGGGAGACAAGCGCTTTGAAAAGAAGAACCGCGCGGCCAATGAACCCCTCTTTTTCTACACACCGGGAACGCGCCTGCCGCAGGAACTGGTCATCAACAAGGTGGAAAAGGACCAGATCAGCGGCTACGTGAGCATTCCCAAGGCTAATCTGCAGCAGACTCCGGTGGCGAGGCACAAACGGCGGGCAGAACTTTCTGCCCGCCGTTTTCTTTTCTTTTTTTTTTTTCCGCTACAATCGAAGTTGCAACAGGGAGCCCTTCTTGAAACAGCCTTCCGTCGTGGTCTATCTGGCGCTGGATGCCTTTCTGCCTCTGGGCGGCAAGCCGGAGCCTGGTCTGGCCAGCCTGCTCGATGCGCTGGATGAGCGCAGCATTCCGGCGGTGCTGGTTTCCGGGCGTTCGCGCCTGCAATTGGATGATGCGCGGAGGCGGCTGGACCATGCGCATCCCTTTATCGCCGAATCGGGCAGCGCCGTTTTCATCCCTGAGGACTATTTCCATCGCAAAATTGAAGGCGGCATCCGCATGGGCCGGTTCCTGTGCATGCCCGTGGCCAAGCCGCAGCCGGCCGCGCGCGAGGCTCTCGATTCCCTGTGCGAGGCCGCCGGAATTTCCGTGGTATCCCTGCGGTCGCTCTCCCCGCGGGAGCTGGCGCAGAATACCGGACTCGCGGTGCGCGAAGCCGAGATGGTCCGGCAGCGCGATTTCGAGGAATATTTCTTTTTTGCGGGCGCCAGCGACGAGGACATTGCGCGCTTCCGGCTGGCTGCGCGCGAACGTGGTCTCTCTCTTCATGAGGACGCGCCGCTTTGGGGCCTCTCCGTGGGCGCCGATCTGGCCCGCGCGGTAAAGCAAACCAGCGCCCTTTATGACAAATCCTTTCACGGACACCTGGCGAGTGTGGGCGTGCAGGATAACGGGGACGAATCGGGAATCGCGGAGATCTGCAAGCGCGGAATACGCATTGTGCGCGGGCGGGGCGCGCCGGACGGGGAAATTGCGCCGAGCGAACGGCTGCACACGGTGGCGGTGCGCACGCTGGATGATTGGGCGCAACTGGCGGATTTGTTGAACCGGCGGGAGGGAGGCCCGAGGTGCGGGCCCGGTGGGAGCGCACGCAAATGCGGAACGGGGAGCCTTGCGGCACCCCGTTCCTTTTTTATGTCGACAGTAAAGGACCGCCGAACGGGCAGGTCTTTCCCGACGGCGCGCACCGCAAAAGCGGTGTGTTCGGTTTTGTTGCAGCTCTAAGTCCGGTGGAGTCATGCTCCTTCTCCGGAGCTCAATGAGCTCTAGGCTCCTTGTACTCCCGTGCGCGGGCCGCTGCAAGAGAAAAAGCTACAGGCCGGAAGAAAGCTCGGGCTCGGTTTAAGTCCTGCGAAATCTATTTGATAAAGAGGACTTCGCGCAGCTGGTCGCGGCTGACGAAGGAACGCGCGCGGCGGTAATGCGGGAAAAGATCCTGAATTTCGCGGTTCTGGAAGATGCGCTGGAAGGGAATCTCTTCGTTCGCAGGAAGCATCTGCAAGGTTAGCGAATCCACCACGCGGTAGCGGCGGAACGTTCCCGGCTTGCGGCTGTGGAAGAGGGCAAAGATAACGCCGCCGGAAGCTAGCATCCCGGAGAGCGAAGCCACTAATGGGGCAACCATCGCCGGTTCGAGATAATCGAGGCGATCCCATAGAAGAATGGCGTCCAGGGAATTTTCGGGATAGGGCAGGGTGCGCTGGAGGAAGCGCTCCGCGCGGCTTTCCGTCGTCTGCTCGGGCGCCGCGAGCATCCCGCCCACGGCGCTTTCCAGGAGTTTTTCCTCGCCGGCGCGGAACTCCTTCCAGGCGCGGAGAAGATCGCTGGAATAAGCGCGAAAACCGCGCTCGATGAAAAAACTGGCGGTGGTCTGCGAAGCGGGGCCCAGATCGAGCATGGTTCCGTGGCCCAGGCCTTCGAGGCTCCACAGGAATTCCTTGAGCCCGATGGAATAGCGCGTGACTTCGGCGCACTCCACCGGCACGGGCGTGTCCAGGGAAGCCGAAGGACCATAGGTGTGGCCCCAGCCAATGGCGCGAGGGTATACGGCTTTGGCCAGAGTTCGTGCGCCAACGATTCCGAGCTTATGCAGGAGGCTCATCGTTGCATCCACTCGTGGAGGAGAGAGTCGCGTCGTTCGGGACGGAAGAGCCCTTCGTCCGCAGCGCGCATTTCCAAAAAATGTGGAAATCCCCTCAACTATTTGAATTTTCGGCTCTTCCTGGCCTCACAGGAAACACCTGTGCAAACCGGAATCACGAACAAGTCGCACAAACTATGGATCTGGCTGGGTGTTGCGACTTCGAGGCGTGAAGATAGTACAGCACTTAGGCACTGTAAAGAGGAATGGCGAGGCGTAAATCTAGGGGTGAACCCGCAAAACTATACCAGATGTTGTGGACTTAGCCGTGCTAGTCCTGCCTGCTTTTTCTCTTCTGGAGGATCTTTTCTCTCCGATAATTCCCAAATCGATTCGGCCATGCCCACGATTTCGGTGAAGAATCTCTTTTGCCCGCTCCGTTTTTTCCACCATTCCGCGGGATCGAACTCATCGGAGGAAGAGGCCGCAATGCGTACTTCCGTTCCCGCCGGAAAAACGCGGCGGAAAATATAGCGCGCGCGGCGCGTGTGATAATTCGAGGTCACCACGATCACGCGCTTCCATCTGCGCTTGACGGCCAGCGCGGAGAGCAGTTCGGCCTCCTCGATGGTGCTGTCGGAGGACTGGGGAAAACGCACAATGGCGTTTTGGGGGACGCCGCGCGACTTGAGGTCCCTCTCCATCAGTTCGGAAATTCCGGCATAAGGACGCAATTGCCTGCCGCTGGCCACGACCAGAGGGGCCAGCCCGCGCTGAAAAAGCTCCGTGGCGCGCGTGGCGCGCTGCGCCAGGTAATTGTCATCGCTGAGGATGATGATGGCATCGGCGCGTTCGAGAGAATCCTCGACGATCCAGGAAGCGCTCATCTGGCGGAGGATGGGAGCGCGCAGGAAATAAAGCAAGGCGCAAAGAAGGGCCAGAAAGAGGAGCACCAGCAGCGTCAGGATGGTTCCGCCGCGCTGCCGGTTCATGATGTGGCGTCCAGCCCGCGCAGGAATTCGGCGGCCTGTTCGGGCAAAACCGGGTTGACGTAAACCTCCTTGATGCCGTAGGAGAGGCTGCGGGGCTGGACGATGGGGAGAATTTCGATGTGCCAGTGATAATCATCTGCCAGCGTCTTCCAATATCCGGCCATCTCGCCCTTGCGGCTGAGCGAGTTGGGCGCGGTATGGATGACCATGTGGAAGGCCGGGGCGAATTTTTCCAGGCGCCGAAGAGTGCGCCCCAGCAGGGCGGCGAGATTGCGGCGCTTCGCGCCGGGGCGGGGATGCTCGAAGGCGTGATTGTGCCGGCGGTGCAGCACCCAGATTTCGTAGGGCACGCGCGAGGCATAGGGGCAAAGCGCATAGTATTCGCCCTGCACGTCCACGATGCGCTGGCCGCTCTTTTCCTCCTGGCGCACGATGTCGCAGAAGACGCAGCGGTCCTTTTCCTGAAACCACTGGCGGGCCGAGCGCAGTTCGTATTTGACGCGGCGCGGCACGAAGGTCGTGGCCGTCAACTGGGAATGCGCATGGGGCCACTCTTCGCCGGCCAGCAGCCCCTGATTCTTGAAAACGGTTACGTATTTGAAGCGCGGATCTTTTTTCAGTTCGGCAATGCGCTGAGCGGCCGCCCACAAGACCTGCTCGATCTCCTCGTCGCTGAAGCGCGACATGGGCCGGTCATGCTGGGGAGTTTCCACGATGATTTCGTGGGCTCCGGCGCGCGCCATTTTGTCGTAGATTCCCTCGGCCTTGCGCTCCAGGCCGGATTCCGCGCGGTAGATCGGGTCGGTGTGCGGAATCACGCGCACCTGCCCGGGGCCCTGCTCCGGCCCGGAAAGCGAGGCGGGTGGCTGACCGGCCAGGCTGCTGCACAGGGGGCAGACGCCGCCGGGTTCCGCGAGGTTTTCCCGATAACCGGTAACTACCCAGGATTGCGTGACCGGGTCTCGGCGAATATCCATGCGCGTCTCTTCAACGGGTATAGCGGGCGGGCGTGGGCCCTTCTTCGAGGCGGTGGCGGTCCCAGATGGCGCCTTCGCGGCCGTAATAAGCCATCTCGAAGTCCTGGGTGAGTTCCAGGCAGTCGGTGGGGCAGGCGTCCTCGCACAGGCCGCAGAACATGCAGCGGGAAGTGTCGTAGGTGAACTGCGTGAGCACCTTGCGGCGCGTGGCGTCATCGCGCTCCCAGCCCACGACGATCAGATTTTCCGGGCAGGCCAGCGTGCACAGGTTGCAGGCGATGCACAGGGTTTCCCCGGTTTCCGGATTCTTGTTCAGGCGCGGAGCGCCGCGGTAACGCTCGGCCACCATGGGCCGCTCGAGCGGGTACTGCTCGGTGACAATGTTTTTGGGATGCTGGTAGCGGAAGGTGACGGCAAGGCCTTTAAGGAAATCGAGCTGAAAAATCCGGCCGAGAAGCTCTCGCATAAAGGCTAGTTTGTTTCTCTGCCCGGAAATTGTCAAGCAAACGCTTGCGCGGAAAATTCTTATTCCTTTCGGAAATCATGCGGCTACGCCACCAGCAGGGCTTTGGGGTTTTTCCTGGCGATCGCCAGAAGCTTCAGAGCGGCCTGCCGCGGACGGCGGGTACCTTGCTCCCAACTGCGCACGGCATTCGGGCTGACGTTCAGGTATGTGGCGAAGAGCGCCTGGCTGGCATTGAGCGCGCGGCGGATATGGCGAACGTCTTTTGCGGAGATTGGCTTGGGCCGCGCGGGAATGCGCGTGACGCGCAGATTCACGGCCGCGCCGCGCTCGTAGGCCGCCGCATCTTGCAGCGCCTCGCGCATGTCGTCAAAAACATTCACTTTGATTTTCTTCGCCATGTTCAGCCTCCCAGCACTTTTCTGATCTGCGCGGCCCATTCCCGCATCTGTCTGCGCTGCTCTTCGCTGGCATCTTCCTGCTCGTTCTTGTCGAGCAAAATCAGCAGGTGAATGTGCTGTTTGTTCTCCAGGTACAAATACAGATAGCGATAGCCTCCGCGTTTTCCCTTGCCCCGGCCCGGATTCGCTATACGCGCCTTGCGCACGCCCCCTAGCCCGGGCACCATCGCGCCCCGATCCGGTTTCTGCACAAGCTCACCCTGAATCGCTCGGAGCAGGTCCTCGGCGTTGTCGCCGGCGACTTGGTGGAGCTTCCTCGTAAAGGGGCGGGACTCGATGAATTCCACAGGAATAAAGTACCACAATGTGGTATATCGAGTCAACGCGCGTGATATCCTTTTGGATCGATATGGACGCTGACGTCACATTTCTGAAGGAAGCCCTGGCCGAGGCCCGCGCCGCGGGAGAGGCCGGGGAAGTGCCCATCGGCGCGGTGCTGGTGAAGGAAGGCCGGATCATCGCGCGCGGGGGAAACCGCACCATTCGCGACTGCGATCCCACGGCGCACGCCGAAATCGTGGCTTTGCGCGAAGCGGCCCGCGCCCTGGGTAATCACCGCCTCATGGGAACAACTCTTTACGTCACGCTGGAGCCGTGCAGCATGTGCGCTGGAGCGATGATTCAGGCGCGCGTGGATCGCGTGGTTTACGGGTGCGATGACCCGCGCGGCGGCGCGGTGCGTTCCTGCTTCGCGGTGCTCTCGAACCCCCTGCTCAATCACCAGGTCGAAGCCGTGCCCGGCATTCTGGCCGAAGAGTGCTCCGCGCTGCTGCAATCCTTCTTCGCCGCGCGCCGCTAGCGCTCCCCGTAGCTGAAACGCAGCCCCGCGCGCGCCAGAATCGGCGAGCCCAGCGTGGCTACCGGCGTCATCCCCACGGTGTAGCGCCGGTTCAGCAGATTTTCTGCGGCCACGAAGGCCTGCAAACCTTTTCCGATGTGCCGCGAGAGTTGCGCGTTAAGCGTGAAGTAAGGGTCCATGAACAGCGTGTTCTGATCATCCTCGAATTGCCCGCCGCCATAGCGCCCCAGAAGGATGAAGGACAATCCGCTGCGGTGGGCGTAGCGGCCCTGGATCGTGAATTGATGGCGGGGCACCTGCGCAACCCACAAGCCCACGAGCGAGGTGTCCGCCGGAAAGGAGCGCACGGTGGCCGCGGTGAATTGATAGCCTCCGGAGAGGTCCAGCGAGGAGTTAATCCGCGCGGAAGCGTCCAGTTCGATGCCCAGCGAACGCGTGCGCCCAAGATTCTGTTTCTGCCGCAGGATGACGTTGGGAATGGTTTGCAAGGCGGGGGCCAGAGTCACGTTGGCCACGGGATTGACGATTTCGTTCCAGAAAAATGTGCCGCGCAAGTCGAGTTTTTGCCGCAGCGCCGTGGCCATGACCCCGGCCTCGCCTCCGGTCAGGCGCTCGGCGCGCAGCGCGTCGTTGCCGCGGGTCAGGACGTTGCCCACGCGGAAAGAGCGATAGAGTTCATTCAATGTGGGCGCGCGAAAGCCGCGGTAGGCGGAAGCGGTGAGCGAAACGTTCGAGGACAGGCGGCGCAGAATCGAGAGCCGCGGATTCAGCGCGCCCTCGGTGCGCTCCGCGAAGGGAGTGAGTGTCGCGGGACCGGGCGGCGCGATGGGCAGGCGGGCAGCCTGGGCGTCGTAATTGCGCCAGTGGTCATAGCGCAGGGCGGCAGTGAGAATCCATGCGGAGTTCAGGCGCACGATGTCTTCGGCGAAGAAGCCGGTCATGCGCTGTCTGCCGCCCGCGTTCGAAAGCGCCGAGAGCAGTCCGCCGGAATAGAGTTGCTCCTCGGTCACACCTTGAACTTCCTCGGCCTCGACGCCGGCCACCAGCGTCTGAAGTTTCCCGGCGGGGCGGGTCCATTGCAGGCCGCCGCCGATGCGCTGCGCGGGAATGGTCTGCCGGTTGGTGAGCGTTTCGCTGTTGCGGTTCGCGGCGATCGAGGAGAAGGCCTGATGATACGTTTGCGCCTGCACGTTGATGCGCGCGGAAATCGTGCCCAGGCTGCCCAGGGAGCCGCTTCCTCCCACGGCGCCTTGACCGAGCGCGATGTCGTTGGTTTGCAGGGGAGTGCCATTTTCGCGCGACTCGGTGTAGTACTGCCCGCGCGAAGTGATCCGCCCGGTTTCGCCGATTCTGCGCGCCACGGTGAGGTCCAGCGTGCCGTGCTCGGAGGCCGCCGCGGTATCCACCGCGCCGCGCACCGCCTCCGGCACCAGGATGTAACCCGACGTATGAAAAGCGGCGGAGGCCAGCGCGAGATCCCAGCGGCCCGCGCGCGTCCCGGTCCATAGCGAAAAATCGGGAGAATGCTCGTTGCCGTAGGAGGTTTCCAGTAGCAGGGAAGAGCGCTCGGGCGAGCGCCGGCGGAATTGAATCACGCCGGCCAGCGCGCCGCTGCCGTAGAGATCGGAAGCGCCGCTGCGCTGCACTTCGATGGCGGCGATGGATTCGCGCGGCACGCGCCCCCAGAAAATCCATCCGGCGAAGGGATCGTTGAGCGGCAGACCGTCCACCAGAATGAGCACGCGGCTGGCGGCGCTGGAACCCAGGCCGCGCAGCGAAGCCGATTGCGAGCCGGGATTCGCGGTGCGGCTCCCCGAGCGGCGAAACAAGGCGAAGCCGGGAATTTGCCGGAGGAGGTCGTCGAGGGTGAGCGCCGCGGTGCCGGCCACATCATCGGAGTTGAGGACCAGGCTGCTGCCGGGGACATCTTCGAGGCGCGCCTCGGTGCGCGTGGCGGTTACGGTCACGCGATTGCGCAGCGTTTCCACCGCCAGGACCAGCGCGAGATGGGTGACTCCGGCGGAGACGCTCCATTCGCTTTCCGCAGAAAGAAATCCCGGGGCGCGCGCCAGAATTGTTCCGCCGGCCGCGGGGACGGCTTCAAAGAGAAAAGCGCCGGCGGAGTCGGTCGTGTGTGTTTGCACGAAGGCCCCGGAACGAATTTCGACCTGCGCACCGGCAACCGGCGCTCCACTGGCATCCCGGACGGTTCCGTCGACGCGTGTCGCCTGCGCAAGGCTTCCTGGGACGCCGGCGAAAAATGCAGCGAAAAGAAACAGCCAGAGGAAGATGGTGCGCTGCGTCAGCTGGCGCTGAAATTGTGTGCTCATGGTTCCTGGGGCCCCTGTCAGTCAATTCGTGTGCTTGCAGAAAATTATAGGGGGATTGCGGTTAGAAGAACAGGGACAGCAGGATGCTCGCGCGGTTGCTGAAAATCGAACCGGTCTGCTACGATTGAAAGCGGAGAGGTGTCTGAGCGGTTGAAAGAACTCGCCTCGAAAGCGAGCGTGGGGGAAACTCCACCGGGGGTTCGAATCCCCCCCTCTCCGCCAGAAATTCGCATCCCATCCAAAGCGGAAGTATTTCCGTTACCGGAAAGCGGCGGTTGCGCCACAATTCGGGCTCCTTCCTGAAACCGGTAATCGCTCAGCGGACGCAGGTTTTGCCGTTCCGGGAATTCGGTTACGCCCAAATCTCCATGAGGCTGCCCGCCAAAGACAGGTGCGCGCCGGACTATCCCGGCGCCGGGGAAGGCCGGCGGGATTTTTCCGGGCTGGGCGATATCCCTCCAATGAGTTATTTATTCATACGGCATCGGTCAGGACGAAGAATGCCCGCGTGCTCCCCATTGTGAAACTATCAAAAAAGACGGCCGCGAAGCGTTACGGAGAAATCGCCGGCAAGGTAGAGGGGCTGGCGCATGCGAACGAGGGACATAGCGGCTGATTCAGGTCATGATTTCTTTAGAACAGGGAAAGGGAATGACATGAAATCATCAATTTCGGTTCTTCTTGCAATGGTTCTGCTGCTGAGCGGCTGCGTGCCCCCTCCACGTCATACAGCGGCGCGCCGGCGGCGCGGTCCTGCAACCCCTGCGCCCTGCACTGCGGCGGTCGCCCCGATTCGTAACGTAAGCCCCATCATCATTGTGCTTACGTACAATTACACCTATTCGGCGAAGGATCCCGATCCGGCCTGGCACAAGAGCGATATCGTCGACCGCCTGAATACCCTTGGCCGTTCCGATGGCAATACGTTCGCGGAAGCCAACGGGCAGGCCGTGAATTTCCATATCACCTATAACCTGAATAATGATGGCAATGACCACTTTACCGGCTCGGTGAATCTGTCCGGCTGGGGGCAGGGAAATGTCACGACCATCACCAGGGGCTATCCGAATCCTTATGCTTCCAGTTCCGTGCTGACCAGGGACTTGACGGACGCCATGTACGAATTCATTCACGGCGGCTGGCATGATCCCCGTCCCTCCTGTCCGCAAAGTTAAGATTCCACGGGGAAGCTTGCGGGGAGGATTTGACTCGGAACGGTAGGATGAACGTGCAGGCCTGTTCCATGAGAGACTGTTCGGGGCAGGCCAGTTTCCGGACGGTTTAGGGAGTTTGGCAATTCATCCCGCGTCACTCCGGCTCAGGCCGCCAAATTACGCTTCACCACACCACTCCATGGCACTGCGCACGATTGAACAGGTCCGCCGGGTCTTCCGCATCCTGGCCGGTTTTACGCTGCTGGCCGCTGGCGCAGTCATGCTGGTCACCCCCGGCCCGGGCTGGCTGACGATTTTTGGAGGGCTGGGGTTGCTGGCCGTTGAATTTGTGTGGGCGCGGCGGCTGATGGAGCGGATCAAACGCGAAGGCGGGCGGATGCGCGATGCGGTGCGGCGTGCGCCGCGCGATCCGCGCAATGGCGGCGCCTCTTAGTTTTTTCCTTCCGCGCTCCGCTCCGGCAGCGGCCGCTCCGCTGTGTTTCCCCATTCGCCTCCCGCCAAAAAACAGGCTATCCTCGTTTCGTTCCACGGAATTGGGAGGCAAAGGCGCATGGACAATTGGCGGGGAAAGTGGGCGCTGGTGACGGGGGCGAGCGCGGGCATCGGCACGGCGCTGGCGCGGGAACTGGCGGCAGGGGGAACGAATCTGGTGCTGACGGCGCGGCGGCGCGAGCGTCTGGAAGAACTGGCCGCCAGTCTGCGGGCCTCCGGTGTGCGCGTGGAAACCATTGCGGCGGACCTGGCCTCTCCGCAGGCGCCGCAAGCAATTTACGATTTCATCGCCGCAAAAGATCTTTCCATCGAGCTGCTGATCAATAACGCGGGCTTCGGCGGCTACGGCGAACTGCACGAGCAGCCCGCCCAGCGCCTGCTCGATATGGTCCAGGTGAATTGCACCGCCGTCGTTCATCTCACGCGCCTCTTCCTCCCGGACATGGTCAAGCGCCGCAGCGGCGACATTCTTATTCTGGCCTCCACGGCGTCGTTTCAGGCGGTGCCCTATATTTCCACCTACGCCGCCACCAAGACGTTTGACCTGCTCTTCGCCGAAGGCCTTGCGGAAGAAGTAAAACCCTACGGCATCCGCGTCTGCGCGCTCTGCCCCGGTTCGACCACTTCGGAATTTCACGAAGTGGCCGGGCAGGCGCATCTCGCGGCGGAGCGAAAACAGGAAAGCGCGGAGAAGGTGGCGCGCACGGGCCTGCAAGCGCTCGCGGCAGGGAAGAGCTATGTCATTTCCGGGCTGGGCAATTATCTGGGCGCGCAGAGCCAGCGCCTGGTGCCGCGCCGCATGGTGACAAGAATCGCGGCAAATATGTTTCGTCCGAAAAAGTAGCGCGGGGCGCACATGAGAGAGTGGCTGGAATTTGCAGCGGTGTGGACGCTGCTGAAAATCATGGGCGCGCTGCCGCGCAGCGTGGCCCGCTGCGCGGCGGCGGGCGTGGTTCGCCTGCTGCTGGCGCTGCTCCCCAAACTGCGCCAGACCGCCCTGTTCAATCTGCGCCTGGCCTTTCCCGAATGGAGCGACGAGCAGCGCAACGCCGTCCTGCGCGGCATGGCCCGCAATCTGGGGCGGATGGGGGCGGAATTCGCGCGCACGCCGCGCTGGTCGCGCGAGATGATCGAGGACGTGGTGGTGCTCGATGGGCATGAACATTTCCTGGAAGCCCGCGCGCGCGGCCGGGGCGTGCTGATTCTTACCGGACACATCGGCGGCTGGGAACTTTCCTCGCTGGCCCACGCCGTTTACGGCTATCCGTTGAGCTTCATGGCCCGCCCGCTCGATAATGTCCGCGTGGACGCGCTCGTGAATCGCTACCGCGGCCTGGCGGGCAACCGTCCCATTTACAAAAACGAATCCGCGCGCACCATGCTGAAAAGTCTGAAGCAGGGCGGCACCGTCGGAATTCTCGCCGACCAGAACACCATGCCGGAAGAGGGTATCTTCGTGAATTTTTTCGGCACGCCCGCCTGTACCACGGCCGGTGTGGCCCGCATGGCCCTGCATACTGGCGCGGCGGTCGTGCCGGGATATGCAGTGTGGGACGAAGCGCTGGGAAAATACCGCCTGTGCTTCGAGCCAGCGGTGGAACTGGTGACGACGGGCGACGCGGAGAGCGACGTCCGCGAGAATACCCAAAAATTCGCCCGCGTGCTCGAGAGCATCATTCGAAAATATCCCGAGCAGTGGGTCTGGGTGCACGCGCGCTGGAAAACGCGTCCGGCGGGAGAGCCGCCGCTCTATCCGTTTCTGAGGTAACGTTCTTCAAGGGCCGCAAGGGCGCAAAGGGGGAAATCATGGCGATCACAGCGGGCGATCTCGCGGAAGCGCTGGGATTCACTTTGGAGGGAGACGCCGGCGTGGTGTTGCGCGGCGTCGCTTCACCGGAGCGGCCCGGGCCGCACGACTTGATCTATCTGGACGCGGAGAAGCACGCAGAGCGCGCGGCCCAGTCGCTGGCGCACTGCGTGGTTGTCTCCGGGGAAGCCGCGCTGCCGGGCAAGACGCTGCTGCGCTGCGCCAGGGCC
>JAIQGC010000053.1:2974-9011 GCA_020072805.1 Terriglobia bacterium | reverse complement strand
CCGCCGCGCTGATCGGATGGGAGACGCCCGTGGCCGCGGGCATTCACGCCACCGCGGTGATCTCCGCTTCGGCGCAGATCAGTCGCGCCGCCGCCGTGGGACCGTATGCGGTAATCGAGGAAGACGTTTTTCTGGGCGAAGGCGCGCAAGTGGGCGCGCATTGCGTGGTGGGGCGGGGAAGCTGGATCGGACCGGCCGCGCGGCTGCACCCGCATGTGACGCTCTATCCCGGCGTGCGCCTGGGCGCGCGCACGCAGGTGCATTCCGGCGCGGTGATTGGCGCGGACGGTTTCGGCTACGCCTATGACGGCGGGCGGCACTGGAAATTTCCGCAGGTGGGGCTGGTGGAGATCGGCGAGGACGCGGAGATCGGCGCCAACAGCACGATTGACCGCGGCTCGCTGGGCGATACGCGCATCGGCGACGGCGCGAAGCTGGACAATCTGGTGCATGTGGCGCATAACGTGGAGATCGGCGAGCACACGGTGATTGCCGCGCAGACCGGGATTTCCGGCTCGAGCGTGATCGGGCATCACGTCATGCTCGGCGGTCAGGTGGGCATCGGCGAGCAATGCACTATCGAGGATGGCGCCAGCGCGGGCGGGCAGGCCGGCATCGTCAGCGGCAAGACCATCCGCAGCGGCCAGGTCGTCTGGGGCACGCCGGCGCGCTCGCTGGAAAAATTCAAGGAGCAGTACGCCTGGCTTTCGCGCCTACCCGAACTGGGCGAGCGCGTGCGCAAGATCGAACAGCGCCTGGACAAACCGTAACCGGGCGCGGGAAAAGCGGCGGGGGCAATGAGCGGGCGGAAATGGCGGATCGTCGTGGTGGGCGGGCATACCCGCAATATCGGCAAGACGCAACTGGTGTGCGACCTGATCGCGGCTTTTCCCCAGGCGCGCTGGACCGCGGTGAAAATTACCCAGCACGGTCACGGCGTCTGCGCGCTCAACGGCGAATCCTGCGATTGCGCGCCCGCCCAGCATTCCGCGGCGCTCGACCGCCAGGCGCCCGGCGATCCCGAGACGGATTCCGGCCGCTTTCTGGCCGCCGGCGCCCGCCGGGCCTTCTGGCTGCGCACCAAGCAGGGTTTTCTGCCCGAGGGATTGCCGCTGTTGCGCGCCGCGCTCGAGGAAAGCGCCGTGGAGAGCGCCGCGGAACTCGGCGCTGATACCGCAGCCTTTCCGCTGAACCTGATCATCGAAAGCAATTCGCTGCTGAAATTCCTCCGCCCCTCGCTCTATCTGGCGGTCCTTGATCCCCGCCAAAGCGACTTTAAGCCTACTGCCCGCCAGGTTTTGGACCGCGCCGACGCCCTAGTGCTGCGCGCGCCGCTCCCGGGAGGTTCCGAAAACTCGATCGGAGCCCAGATGCTCTGGAATGACGTGCCGCTGCGCGTGATACGGGCCAAACCTTGTTTTCTGCAGAGGCAGGGCGAGGCGTTGCCAGAGAAGATACGGGAAATGGTGGAAAGGCTGTTGCGCGGTCAGGAAGTCGTTTCCGTCGGGGGTTGAACCGGGGAACAGCCAGGCAATTTTGGCGGTTGACCCCTCGGCGATAGACAGCGATAATTGAAAAGCAGGCGGTAGCCTGCTTGATGCATTAGGGGTGTGGCGCGGGGAAGTTGTTCATTGAAAAGAAGTTGCTGACGTGGTTGCGCCCGCCGCTACGAATTCGGACGGAAGTGCATCCAAAGGACTTGAGGGACTGAGTTTGGCTACAGGACTACGAACAGGGATGGAAATGCCACGCTCCGCACCGCGCATGCCTGCGGCGGGGGAGTGGAGCGCCCTGCTGGCTCAGGCCATCGAACGCGGCGCCAATCACCTCCTTTCTCTGCAGACGCAGGAAGGTTATTGGATGGGCGAGCTCGAAGCCGACACCACGCTCGAATCCGACTACATCTATTACCTGCATATTTTGGGCAAGGCCGACCCCGAGCGCATCGGCAAGCTGGCCAATTACGTTCGCCAGAGGCAATTGGCCGATGGCGGCTGGAATATCTCCCACGGAGGCCCGGCGGAACTCAACGCCACGGTGAAGGCTTATTTCGGGCTGAAGCTGGCGGGGGATTCGCCGGACTCGCCGCACATGCTGCGGGCCCGGGAAGCGGTGCGCCGCATGGGCGGTCTCGAGCGCACCAACTCCTACGTGCGCTTCAATCTGGCGCTGGTGGGCGCGGTGAGCTGGAATCTGGTGCCTTCGATTCCGCCGGAGCTGATGCTGCTGCCGCAGTGGTTCGGACTGAACATCTACGAAATGTCCTCTTGGACTCGCGGATTCGTGGTGCCCATGGCCATTCTGGCCACCATGCGCCCGGAGTTCCGCCTGCCCGAGCATGCCCACGTGGACGAACTGTTCCGCGACGCCACGCGCAAGACGGTCTTGTTCGATTGGAGCCGCCAGATCGTTTCCTGGAAGAATTTATTTCTGGCGCTGGACCTGGGCCTGAAGGTGTACGAGCGCTTCCCTTGGAAGCCGCTGCGCAAGAAAGCGCTGCGCGCCGCGCAGGATTGGACCCTGGCGCACATGGAGCGCAGCGACGGCGTGGCCGCCATCTATCCGGCCATGATGAATTCCATTTTCGTGCTGATGGCCATGGGCTACGGCCCGGACGACCCTAAGACCGCGCGGGAAATCCAGGAATTCGCCAAACTGGAAATTGAAGAAGGCGATACCATCCGCATGCAGCCTTGCGTCTCTCCCGTTTGGGATACCTGCATCGCCATGGTTTCGCTCGAAGAAGCGGGCATTCCCGCGGATGATCCTGCGCTGGTGAAGGCCGCCGATTGGATTCTCTCCAAGCAGATTCTGGATGCGGGCGACTGGCAGATTAAGAACAAGGACGCCGAGCCCGGCGGCTGGGCCTTTGAATTCCGCAACGACTGGTATCCCGATGTGGACGACACCGCTTTCGTCCTGATGGCCCTGCAGCGCGTGAAGTTCCCCGAGCAGGCGCGCGATCATGGCCTTCAAACCGGTGGCGCGGAAGGCGATATGGTCTATCGCCCCCGTGCCCGAGCCGGTATCCTGCGAAGTGCGCCCTAGATAATTCCGCTGGTTTTCGCCGGCGTGCTTCGCGCTCTGGAAGATTTCGTGCTGACCGCCGGCGAGGAGTGCCAGCGCGCCCTTTCCTGGCTGCGCTCGGTGCAGAAGCCCGACGGCAGCTTCGGCGAATCGGTGCAGTCCTACGAGAACCCCTCGACCAAGGGGCAGGGCGCCAGCACCGCGTCGCAGACGGCTTGGGGGCTGATCGGCCTGCTGGCCGGTTCGGACACCGGGGATCCGGCGATTCAGCGCGCGGTTTCCTACCTGGTGAGCCGGCAGAATTCGGATGGTTCGTGGTCCGAAGACGAATTTACCGGTACGGGCTTTCCGTGCGTTTTCTATATGAAGTATCACTTGTATCGAAATTCTTTCCCGCTCTATGCGCTGGCGCGATTCCGCAACCAGATGCGCAACAGCACGGACTTCCGGGCGATGATGTTCAATCCGGCCGACTTCCGCATGCGCAGCGGGTTTCAGGGGGCACGATGAGGTTTCCGTTGAAGATGACCGCGAATCTGACCAAGTACATCGCGGCGAAAAAAATCACCGGGGTAAAGAAATTCCCCCTGGTGATGATGCTCGAGCCTCTGCACTCCTGCAACCTGACCTGCACGGGCTGCGGGCGCATCCGCGAGTACAAGAGCACCATCAATGAAATCATGTCCGTGGAGAAGTGCCTGGCCGCCGCGGACGAATGTGGCGCGCCGATTGTCTCCATCTGCGGCGGCGAACCGCTGATCTATCCCGAAATCGGACGCCTCACCAAGGAACTGCTGGACCGCGGCAAGCACATCTACATGTGCACCAACGGTATGTTCATCCGCAAGCGCCTGCACGAGTTCACTCCCAGCTCCAGCTTCTTCTGGAACGTGCACCTGGACGGCATGGAGCGCACCCACGACCTCTGCGTCGAGCGCGACGGCGTCTTCCGCGACGCCATCGAGGGCATCAAGGCCGCCAAGGCCGCCGGTTTCATGGTCTGCTCCAACACCACCGTGTACCGCGAGACCGACCTCAACGAAGTCGCTGAACTCTTCGAGTATCTCCACGGACTGGGCGTGGACGGCTACATGATCTCCCCGGCCTACTCCTATTCCGCCGTGGCCACGCAGGATATTTTCCTGACCCGCGAGGACATCATCAACAAGTTCCGCGATGCCCAGGCCGTCCTCGACAAGTACAACGTCATGATGTCGCCTATCTACTACGAATTCCTGCGCGGCGAGCGCCAGCTCGAATGCGTTGCCTGGGGCACGCCCACCTACAATCCCAAGGGCTGGAAAGCGCCCTGCTACCCCATGACCGATGGGCATCACGCCACGTTCAAGGATTTCCTCGAGAAGACCAATTGGGACAGCTACGGCCCCGGACGCGACCCGCGCTGCAACGATTGCATGATGCACGTGGGCTTCGAGCCCTCCGCCGTACTCGGCGGCAACGCCAAGTTCGGCGACACATGGAAGCTGCTTTCCTGGCAACTGGGCGGCAAACTCGGCGGCGCGCGCGGAAAAGTCCAGCCCGCCTCGAACGGCCAATCCAACGGTCCTTCCAGCGGCAATGGCCACGCCGTGAAAACTCCCGTTGCGTCCGCGGCTCAGGAAGAACTGGTCTCCTCCGAAGGACGCTTGCGGGTTCTATGACGACGCTCGTGACGGGCGCCGCGGGCTTCCTCGGAAGCCATATCGCGCGGCTGCTGGTTCAGCGCGGAGATAACGTGCGCGTCCTCCTGCGCCCGTCGAGCAGCAATCGCGCCATCTGCGAGCTTCCCCTTGAATATGTCACCGGCGATCTGCGTGACAAGGATTCGCTCGAACGCGCCCTGCAGGGCGTCGAAAAAGTCTTTCACGTCGCCGCCGACTATCGCCTGTGGGCCCGCCGCTCCCGCGACATCTACCAGTCCAACGTGGAAGGCACCAAAAATATTCTGGAAGCTGCCCGCCGCGCCCGCGTCCGCCAGTTCATCTACACCAGCACCGTTGCCACCATCGCCGTGGACCGCCCCGAACTTCCCAACGAAGCCACCGACGCGCGCCTCGAGGAGATGGTCGGGCATTACAAGCGCTCCAAATGGATGGCCGAACGCGAAGCGCTGGAGGCGGCCCGGAATGGGCTCCCTCTGATCGTGGTCATGCCCACCACGCCGGTGGGGCCGGGAGACTGGAAGCCCACGCCGACGGGAAAAATTATTCTGGATTTTCTGAACGGCAAGATGCCCGGCTACGTGGATACGGGGCTGAATTTCGTGGGCGTCGAGGACTGCGCCGCCGGCCACCTGCTGATTGCGGAGCAGGGAAAAGCGGGGCAGCGCTACCTGCTGGGCGGAGAAAATCTGACGCTGAAGCAGATGCTCGATATCCTGGAAAGACTGACGGGCTTGCCAGCACCCACGCGCCAGTTTTCCCATCGCCTGGCGCTCTTCGCCGCCTACGCGGATACGGCCGTCTCGCGGCTGCTCTGGCGCGAGCCCAATATTCCCATCGAAGGGGTAAAAATCGCGCAGCACAAGATGTTCGTGGATTGCTCCCGCGCGCAGCGTGAATTCGGTTTCCAGGCCGGGCCGGTGGCCGCCGCGCTCGAACGCGCCGTGCGCTGGTACCAGGCCAATGGCTATCTGAAAGAGAGCCGCGCGAAAAAGATGCGCCTGGCGCAGGCCGCTTGAATCGGTCCGCGGGATGAACGTACTGGTCACATTCGCGGTGGAAGCGGAATTCGTGCCCTGGCGCAGGCGGAAAAGTTTCCAGGCGATCCCGTTGGGAGAGTTTGAACTCTTGCAAACGCAGATTGGACGCGCGACGGTGGATTTCGTGGTGACGGGCATGGGAGCGGTCAATGCCCGCCGGGGCGCGGAAGCGGCCATGACCCTTCCGCATGCGCTGTGCATCGCCGCCGGCTTCGCGGGCGCTCTCCGCGAGAATTACAAAATCGGAGAAGTTCTGGCGGCGCGCGCCGTGCAGCAGATGGGAAAGACCGAAACGATTGCCTGTTCTCC
>JAIQGC010000053.1:0-2966 GCA_020072805.1 Terriglobia bacterium | reverse complement strand
GGCCGCGTGCGGGAGTCATGCCGTTGATGCCAATCTGTTTTTGACGGCGGACCGGGTGCTTTGCACCGCCGCTGAAAAGAAGCACCTGGGCTCGGCGGCCGATGCGGTGGATATGGAAAGTTTCGCGACGCTTTCCGCGGCCCTACGGAACAATTTGCCCGCGCTGGCCCTTCGCGTGGTCAGCGACCGCTGCGACGAGGAACTGCCGGTGGATATCGATAGGACGCTGGACGAGCGCGGCCGCGTAAAAATTGGCGGCGTGGTGAAATATTTGGCCTCTCACCCGCTGCAACTCCCGGCTCTGATTCGCTTGGGCCGCCACAGCCGTACTGCGGCCGAGGCGCTCGCGCAGTTTCTCGAAACCTTCATCCAGGAACTTTCCTCCCGCGAACAGGGCTGGCCCCCGCGGGAATTGCAGGAGGCCGCCGCGCAATGAGCCAAGCAGGCACCATGCTGGATGCCGCCGCCCTGCGCGGCCCCGTCCCCAAGACCATGCGTGCGGGCGTCTACCGCTCCAAGGGTGTAGTCTGCGTCGAGGAAGTCCCCGTCCCGGAAGTCGCCGAGGGCGAAGTCCTCATCAAAGTGGCCTTCTGCGGAATCTGCGGCACGGACATCAAGAAAATTTTTCACGCCTACGTCGAACCGCCGCAAATTCTGGGCCACGAAATTGCCGGAACCGTCGTGGCCGTGGGCCGCGGCGTTTCCAAATGGAAACTCGGCGACCGCGTCATGAGTTTTCACCACATTCCCTGCGGCTCCTGCTTCTATTGCCAGAAACGCCTTTTCTCCCAATGCCCCCGCTACAAGACCACCGGCCTGACCGGCGGCTTCACCCCAAACGGTGGCGGCTTCGCCGAGTACGTCAAGGCCATGCCCTGGGTGGCGGAGCGGGGCATTGTGGCTATTCCCGACGCGGTCAGCTTCGAGCAGGCCACCTTCATCGAGCCGATCAACACCGTCGTCAAAGCCGTGCAAAAGGCGCGCATTGCCCCCGGCGAGACGGTTCTGGTACTGGGCTGCGGCCCCGTCGGTCTGCAACTCATGATGGTCAGCCACCTGCGGGGCGCGATTCTCTACACCAGCGACCCGGTTGCGCAGCGCCGGGCCAGGAGTTTAAAATTAGGAGCCAAGGAATCTTTTGACCCAACTAGTGGTAAGCTAGTCGCAGAGATTAAGGCCCGAACCGAAGAGCGGGGCGCGGATGCGGTTCTTGTAGCGGTTGCTCATCCCGCCGTGGTCAGCGAAGCGCTGGCGGCGGCTCGGCCTGGGGGTAGGGTATTGCTCTTTGCAGCCAATGATCCGGTAACCCGCATCGAATTCCCTGCGGCCGCCGTGGGCATCGACGAAAAAGAGATTCTGGGCAGCTATAGCGCCGCCGTTGACATCCAAGAAGAAGCGGCGGAGATGGTGCTATCTGGGAAACTGCCGCTCATGGAAATTGTCACACACCGCTTCTCTCTGGATAGAATTCAGGAGGGGTTGGAACTGGCGGCCCGGCCCACGGCGGAATCGTTGAAGGTTCTGATTACACATACATGAGCACGACGACACAGCGGAAAGTGGAAGCCAAAGGCGTCGAGAAAGTTCTTGTGCCTCCGCAGCCGCACGTCCCGGCGAAGATGACCGCCGCGGTCCTTTACGGCAGCGAGGATCTGCGCGTCGAGCAGATCAGCGTCCCCAAGGTTTCCGCCGACGAAGTTCTCCTGCGCGTGCGCATCGCGCTGACCGACGGCACCGATCTGAAGGTCTGGAAGCGCGGCTATCACGCACGCATGATTCAGCCCCCCGCGGTCTTCGGCCATGAAGTTGTCGGCGAAATCGTCCGCGTGGGCCACGATGTGGGTGATCGCTGGACCGTGGGCACGCGCGTCGTCGCCGCCAATTCGGCCCCCTGCCTGCGCTGTTACAACTGCCGCCGCGGCCAGGAAAATCTTTGCGAGGATTTGCTCTTCAATAACGGCGCCTACGCCGAATACATGAAGATTCCCGGGCGCATCGTGCGCGAGAATATGCTCGAGGTTCCCGGGCAGGTGACCGATGAAGACGCCGCCCAGGTCGAACCCCTGGCCTGCGTGCTGCGCGGCATTCACGAAATGGCCCCCCGCCCCGGCGACACCGTCACCGTCATCGGTTGCGGCTCCATCGGCCTGAAATTCATCCGCATGCTCTCGCGCCGCGGTTTCCGCGTCATCGCCGTGGGACGCCGAGCCGCTTCCATCGAGCTGGCCCTGCGCATGGGCGCGGCCGCCTGCATCAATTCCGCCGAGATCGAAGATCCGGTCAAGGCCGTGCGCGAATTGACCGAAGGCCAGCGCGGCGCCGATTGCGTCGTGGAGGCCGCCGGCACTACCCTCACCTGGCGCTGGGCCCTGCAAATGGCCCGCCGCGGCGGCGTGGTTAATCTCTTCAGCGGACTGCCCGGCGGCACCACCGTGGAAATCGAACCGGCGGCCATCCACTATTCCGAAATCAAGATCATCTCGCCGTTTCACCATACTCCGCGATTCATCCGCGAAGCCCTCGAAGCCATCCGCCACGGCGACGTGCTGGCCCGCGACTTCGTTACCGAAGAGATTCGCCTCGCGGACTTGCCCGAAGCGTTTCGGAAAATGAAATCGCGCAGCGGAGAGATCAAGCTCGCTGTCCGGCCCTGAGGGCGTGTTCGCCATCCTACAGTCAGGCAGGGAGTGACCAACCGCGCGCCCATGCTGCGTCCATCTGAACTCGAGATCGCGCGCCATGCGCCCCCCGCCGGCTGCACCACCGCCGCAGCCCTCGCCTACACCCGCCGTCTGGCCACCGGCCATTACGAAAATTTCAAGGTGGTCTCCTGGTTCCTGCCCCGCTCGCTGCGCCAGCATTTCTACAATGTCTATGCCTATTGCCGCTGGGCCGATGACCTCGGCGACGAAGTCCCCGATGCCGCCCGCGCCACGGAACTTCTCGACTGGTGGGAGCGCGAACTG
>JAIQGC010000052.1:21984-42483 GCA_020072805.1 Terriglobia bacterium | reverse complement strand
CCCTCAGGCACGCGGCGCGCGCAAGGTGTAAGAGCTCAGCACGCGCACGTAGTTGGCGCGCAGGAAGGCGGCCGAGTCGGCCACCGACTGCTGGCTCATGCTCCCCTGCATCTGGCGGATGGACTCGTACTCATGCTCCTCCATCCAAGCCGCCAGGTCGGCCCGCACCTTCGTCAGATGCTCGATGCCGTGCTCGAGCAGCGCTGAGGTCATCATGGCCACCCGCGCCCCCGCCATCATTGCTTTCAGCACGTCCAGAGCCGTATGGACGCCGCCGGTGACGGCCAGATCCGCACGCACGTGGCCGTAAATGATGGCCACCCAGTGCAGGCGGAGGAGGAACTCGTAGGAACTGCTCAGAATCAGGCTGGGCACTACTTCCAGGTTTTCCAGGTCGAAATCCGGCTGGTAGAAGCGGTTGAACAGCACCAGCGCGTCCACGCCCGTCTGATCCAGGCGCCGCGCCATGTTGACCATGGAGCTGAAGTAGAGGCTCAGTTTCACCGCCAAGGGAATCCGCACGCTGGCCTTGACGTGAGCGGCAAGGTCGCAGTACATGCGCTCCACCTGTCCGCCCTCCATCTCCGGGTCCGTGGGGAGGTGGAAAATGTTGAGCTCAAGCGCGTCGGCGCCCGCTGCTTCGATCTTCTTGGCGTACTCGATCCAGCCGCCCGTCGAGACCCCGTTCAGACTGCCGATGATGGGGATGCTCACGGCCGCCTTGGCCTTGCGGATGTGCTCGAGATAGCCCTCCGGCCCCAGGTTGTAGCTGGTCACGTCGGGGAAGTAAGTCAACGACTCGGCGAAGCTCTCCGTCCCGGCCGAGAGGCTGCGGTCGAGTTCCTGACTTTCCAGGGTGATCTGCTCTTCGAAGAGCGAATGGAGCACTATGGCCGCAGCTCCCGCGTCTTCCATGCGCCGGAGGTTGTCTATCTCCTCGCACAGGGGCGAGGCGGAGACCACCAACGGATTCTTCAGCGTGAAGCCCAGATAGGTTGTGGAGAGATCAGTCATTTCTTTGTCTCCTTCTCCGTGGCATTCACCAGCATCGCCGCCCAGTTCTCATACAAGCGCCAGCGGGTGTTCACGTCTTCCTGGGCAAGCTGCAGCAAGCGCTTCGCCGCCTCCGGATCGCTGCGGGCCAGCATGGTGTAACGCGTTTCGTTGTAAACGTATTTCTCCAGCGGCAACGAGGGCGCTCGCGAATCCAGTTGCAGCGGATTCTTGCCCTGCTTGACCAGCTTGGGATTGAAACGGAAGAGCGGCCAGTAAGCCGATTGCACGGCGGCCTTCTGCTGCTCCAGCCCGTAGAGGAGGTCATACCCGTGGGCGATGCAGTGCGAATAAGCAATGAGGAGCGACGGCCCGTCGTAGGCTTCGGCTTCCAGGAAGGCTTTGATGGTGTGCGTATCGCCTCCGCCCATGGCCACGCGCGCCACGTACACGTTTCCGTAGCTGATCGCTTCCATGGCCAGGTCCTTCTTGACCGTCTCCTTGCCGCCGGCGGCGAATTTGGCCACCGCGCCGCGCGGCGTGGCCTTGGACATTTGCCCGCCGGTGTTGGAATAGACTTCGGTGTCCAGCACCAGCAGATTTACTTTTTCGCCGGTGCCCAGGACGTGGTCGAGGCCGCCGAAGCCGATGTCGTAGGCCCAGCCGTCGCCGCCCACGATCCAAACGCTCTTGCGCACCAGCGTGTCGGCGACGGCCAGCAGGTCGCGCCCGCCGTTGGCATCTTTTAGCGCCAGATGCTTCTTCAGTTCGGCCACGCGCTCGCGCTGCGCCGTGATGCCTTCTTCCTTGCTTTGATCGGCTTCGAGGAGTGCCCTCGCGAGTTCGCCGCCGATTTCATCGGCCATCTTCTCGACGAGATGACGCGCGTACTTTTCCTGCTGGTGCACCGCCAGGCGCATGCCCAGGCCGAATTCGGCGTTGTCCTCGAAGAGGGAATTGGACCAAGCCGGGCCGCGCCCGGCCTTGTTCACGGTGTAAGGAGTGGTCGGCAGGTTTCCGCCGTAGATCGAGGAGCAGCCGGTGGCGTTGGCAATGAGCAGGCGGTCGCCGAAGAGCTGCGTCAGCAATTTGATATACGGCGTTTCGCCGCAGCCGGCACAGGCGCCGGAGAATTCGAACAGAGGCTCGAGCAACTGGCTGTCCTTTACCTGGCTGAAGGAGAGTTTTTCGCGGGGCAATTCCGGCAGGGACAGGAAAAATTCCCAGTTGCGGGCCTCCGGTTCGCGCAGCGGCGCTTGCGCCGCCATGTTGATGGCCTTGTGCTTGGCCTCGCTCTTGCTCTTCGCCGGGCAGATTTCCACGCACAGCGCGCAGCCCGTGCAATCCTCGGGGGCCACCTGCAGCGAGTAGCGCAGGGTTTCGAATTCGCGCCAGCGCGGCTTGGCGCTCTTGAAGCTTTCCGGCGCTTTGCCCAGTTCGCTGCTGTCGTAGACCTTGGCGCGAATTACCGCGTGCGGGCAGACCAGCACGCACTTGCCGCACTGGATGCACAGAGCTTCGTCCCAGACGGGAATTTCCTGGGCGATGTTGCGCTTCTCCCACATGGCCGTCGCGGTCGGAAACGTTCCGTCGGCGGGGAACGCGCTCACCGGCAAGTCGTCGCCGTGCCCGGCGATGATTTCGCCCAGCACGGTGCGCACGAAGCCCGGCGCCCGCGCGGGCACGGACGGCAGCACGTCGAAGGTGGAGGTAACCTTGTCCGGCACGGTCACTTCAAAGAGATGCGCCAGGGTCTTGTCCACGGCTTCGTAGTTTTTCTGCAGCACGGCCTCGCCGCGTTTGCCGTAAGTGTGCTCGATGGCGCTCTTGATGGCCTGAATGGCCTCCGCGCGCGGGAGGATTCCGCTGATCGCGAAAAAGCAGGTTTGCATGATGGTGTTGATGCGCCGGCCCATGCCCGCTTCGCGGGCCACTTGGTAGGCGTCAATCACGTACAGGCGCAGCTTTTTCGCCAGGATGTCTTCCTGCACCTTGCGCGGAAGATGGCCCCAGACGTCTTGCGCTCCGTAGGGGGCGTTGAGCAGAAAGATGGCGCCGGTTTCCGCGCGCGAGAGAACGTCCATGCGCTCGAGAAACTGGAATTGATGGCAGCCGATGAAACTGGCGCGCTCGATCAGGTAGGAGGAGCGAATGGGGTCGGGACCGAAGCGCAGGTGCGAGACGGTGACCGAGCCGGCCTTCTTCGAGTCGTAGACGAAATAGCCCTGCGCGTGGTTGGGCGTTTCTTCGCCGATGATCTTGATGGAATTCTTGTTGGCGCCCACGGTTCCGTCCGAACCCAGGCCGTAGAACAGCGCGCGCACGGTCTTTGCGCCTTCGGTGGAAAACGATGCGTCGTAGGGCAGGCTGGTGTGGGTCACGTCGTCGTTGATTCCGATCGTGAAATGATTTTGCGGGGCGCCTTTCTTCAGCTCGTCGAAGACGGCCCTGGCCATGCCCGGCGTGAACTCCTTCGAGGAAAGCCCGTAGCGCCCGCCGATCACGCGCAGGCTGCGGCCCAGTTCCACCAGCGCGGTGATCACGTCCTGATACAAAGGCTCGCCGATGCTTCCCGGTTCCTTGGTGCGGTCCAGCACGGCCAGGCTGCGCACGCTCGAGGGCAGCGCGGCGGAGAACGCGGCGATGTCGAAGGGACGGTAGAGGCGCACTTTGAGCACGCCGACTTTTTCGCCGCGCGCCGCCAGCCATTCGGCGGTCTCTTCCACCGCGCCCGCGCCGGAGCCCATCAGCATGACGACGCGTTCGGCGTCGGGCGCTCCGCTGTAATCGAAAAGGATATAGCGGCGGCCGGTCCGCCGCGCCAGGCGGTCCATCACGTCCTGCACGATGGCCGGGCAGGCGCGGTAGTAGGGATTGGCCGCTTCGCGCGCCTGAAAAAATACGTCGGGATTCTGCGCCGTGCCGCGCAGCGCCGGGCGGTCCGGGGAGAGCGCGCGATCGCGGTGCAGGCGGACATGCTCGGCGCTGACCACCGCGCGCAAATCGTCATCGCTGAGGGGAAAAATCTTGTTGACCTCGTGGGAGGTGCGGAAGCCGTCGAAATAATGCAGGAAGGGGATGCGCGATTCCAGCGTGGCCGCGTGCGCCACCAGCGCGAAGTCCGCCGCCTCCTGTACGGAATTCGCGGCCAGCATGGCGAAGCCGGTCTGCCGCGCGGCCATCACGTCGCTGTGATCGCCGAAAATGGAAAGCGCATGAGTGGCCACGGTGCGCGCGGCCACGTGAATCACCGCGGCGGTCAGCTCCCCGGCGATCTTGTACATATTGGGGATCATCAGCAGGAGTCCCTGCGAGGCCGTGAACGTGGTTCCCAGCGCTCCGCCTTGCAGCGCTCCGTGCAGCGCCCCCGCCGCGCCGCCTTCGCTCTGCATCTCGATCACGTTGGGCACCGCTCCCCATAGATTCGCCTGCCCCTCTTCCTTCCACTGGTCGGCCAGCTCGCCCATCGGCGAGGACGGAGTGATCGGATAGATGGCGATCACTTCGCTCAGGCGATAGGCGACGGAGGCCGCCGCCTCGTTTCCATCGAGGATGACCATTTTTTTCGTCATTCGTGTCTCCACGGACGTACGCATCTGGGGATGGGTGCAGCATAACGCAAGATGGCTTCCAGGAGTGAGGCCCGGGTTGCCGGCGGCAGGGCCCGGGCGGAATGTGGCAGGACGCTGTCCGTGGTCATGGAATCTCTAGGCCGCCGTCATTTCCCGGGCGGCTTCGCGCTCCGATGGTTTTTCCGGCGCTTCGGTCATGGTGGCTTCGGTCAGCAGCAGAATGCTGGAAACCGAAACGGCGTTTTCCAGTCCCACGCGCAGAACTTTTGTGGGGTCAATGATACCCGCTTCGACCAGGTCGGTGTACACGCCGCGCGCGGCGTCAAAGCCGTAATGGCCCTGCCCGGTGCGCATGTGGTCCACCACCACGCCGCCGTCGAACGAGGAATTCTCCGCGATCTGCCGCGTCGGAGCCTCCAGCGCGCGCTTCAGGATGACGATTCCGGTTCGTTCGTCGCCGTTGCAGGCTTCCTCTTCCTTGCCCAGCGCATCAATGATGCGCAGCAGCGCCAGCCCGCCTCCCGGCACGATGCCTTCGGCCATGGCCGCCTTGGTTGCGCTGATGGCGTCCTCGAAGCCTTCCTTCTTGTTTTTCATCTCCGCTTCCGATGCCGCGCCCACGTGGATCACGGCCACGCCGCCGGTGAGCTTGGCCAGGCGTTCGCGCAGCTTTTCCTTGTCGTAGTCCGAAGTGGAAGTTTCCAGTTGCTTGCGGATCTCCCGGCAGCGCCCCTCGATGGCCTCTTTCGCGCCGCCGCCTCCCACGATGGTGGTCTTCTCGCGGTCCACCACCACGCGCTTGGCCCGGCCCAGCTGTTCGAGCGTCACGTTCTCCATCTTGATCCCCAGATCCTCGCTCAGCGCCTGTCCTCCGGTGAGCACGGCGATGTCCTGCAGCATCTCCTTGCGGCGGTCGCCGAATCCCGGCGCTTTCACCGCGGCGGAGGCCAGCGCCCCGCGCACCTTGTTGACCACCAGCGTGGCCAGCGCTTCTCCCTCGACGTCTTCGGCGATCACCAGAAGCTGCTGTCCCCCCTTGGAGACCTGCTCGAGCAGCGGCAGCAGGTCCTTCAGCCCGCTGATCTTGCGGTCGCTGATCAGGATGTGCGGCTCCTCCAGCTCCGCCACCATCTTTTCCGTGTCGGTCACGAAGTAGGGGGAGAGATAGCCGCGGTCGAACTGCATCCCTTCGACCACTTCCACGGTGGTCTCTATGCCCTTGGCTTCCTCGACCGTGATGGCCCCTTCCGCTCCCACTTTTTCGATGGCGTCGGCCACCATTGCGCCCATGGCCGCGTCGTTATGCGCGGAGATGGTGGCCACCTGCTCGCGTTCCTTGCGGCTGGTCAGCGGACGCGAGAGTTGCTTCAGCGCGGCCACCGCCGCGTGCAATCCGCGCTCGAGCCCGTGCTTGAGTTCCACGGCGCTGGCGCCCGCCGCGATGTTGTGCAGGCCTTCGCTGAAAATAGCCTGGGCCAGGATGGCCGACGTGCTCGTGCCGTCTCCCACCACGTCCCCGGTGCGTTCGGCGGCCTCGCGGATCATCTGCGCTCCCAGATTTTCTTCCGCGTCTTCCAGCGTGAGTTCCTTGGCGATGGTTACGCCGTCGTTGCACACCAGCGGCCGCCCCCATTTTTTTTCAATCAGCACGCACTTGGATTTGGGCCCCAGGGTCACACGGATGGCGTCGGTCAGCGCGGTCGCCCCGCGCAAGATTTTCTGCCGCGCCTCGGCGCGGAAATGCAGTTGCTTGTGGGCCATGGCTCCTCCTTCCCGGTGGATTTCCATGCCGTGGCAGGCTCTCCCGCTGAGCAACGCGGCACCCGGGTGCCATGAGCGTATAAATAGCACGGGCCATGCCGATTGGGTGTGACCTATGTCACTGATTAGAAGGGGGATGCTTACGTCCAGGGGAAGGCCAAAGGCCTGTTTGCGCTAATTCCCGCATCCTTCTGCGTCAATTGGCCATGGCCTGCGTGGCAGCCGATTTTCCCGCGGCCAGACCAGGCGGCCCGACTCCGGCACGCCCGTCTCCAAGGGGATTGCGCGATGACTTGGAAAGAGGCAACCTGAAGGGGATTGGGGTGCCATGTCTGAAGAATTCATGCGGCGGGCCATTGCGCTGGCCCTTCTGAATGTCCGCTCCGGCCAAGGCGGCCCGTTTGCGGCGCTGGTGGTGAAAGACGGCCGGATCATCGCCGAAGGCGTCAACAGCGTCACCGTTACCAATGACCCCACCGCGCACGCGGAAGTCGTGGCCATTCGCGCGGCCTGCCGCGCGCTGGGCGGATTCCAGTTGGATGGCTGTGAACTCTACACTTCCTGCGAACCCTGCCCCATGTGTCTCGGCGCTATTTATTGGGCCCGGCCCGCGCGCGTCTTCTACGCGGCCACCGCACAGGACGCCGCCGCGGCGGGTTTTGACGATGCGTTCATCTACGACGAATTGAAGCATCCCCCGGAGGGCCGGCGCATTCCCATGCGGCAGATGCTCTCCTCCGAATCGCTGGCTGTCTTTGCCGCCTGGCGCGAGCAAAGCGAAAAAAAACCGTACTGAGTTTTCGCTGCGTCCCGGAAACAGAGCCATGCGAAAAACAAAACCGGCAGGCCCATGCGCTTGGGGCTGCCGGTTTTGCTTTCGAATCCGCTGTGACTCTCCGCCGGGAAAGAAACCCCTCTCCCGCGGGGGTTAAGGATCATAACCGCGAATCATCTTGTTCGTGAAAAAAACGGCTTACGCCCGGCTGCTTCCCGCCCGGTCAGGCGCCCATCGCCCGCCTCTGCTGGAAACATTCGCGGCAGAAAACCGGGCGACCCTGCGTGGGACGGAAGGGCACCGTGGTTTCCTTGCCGCACTGCGAGCAACTGGTCTTGGTTTCCGAACGGGCCGGAGAGTTTCCCCCGGAATGTTCCGCCCGATTGGACTTGCACGTCTTGCAGCGCTTGGGTTCGTTTTTAAAACCCTTGTCGGCGAAAAACATCTGTTCACCGGCCGTAAAAACGAACTCAGCGCCGCAATCCGAACACTTCAGCACCTTATCGTGATATTCCATTGGCTGCTTCCCCCCTTGCCTTGCCCCCTGCCCGGCAGCCTGTGCATCCGGAACGCGCCCGATTCCGCTGCTCAAGGGGGGAGCCGGTTGACCCTGGATACCGGGTGCGGATCCCTTGGACCTGCGGGCGCGTTGCCGTGCTGCACCTGCGATGCTGCCTGACCTGGGGCCTAACTCGCGGAGTCACAGCGCAATGCCGCGGACGAACAGGGACTTAATCCTGTTCGCGCCGCTGCTTCTTGCGCAGTCGCTTCCGCGAAAGCGCTTCCTTGGCCCGGCGCTTCTCACCGGGCTTCATGTAGAAGCTGTGCTTCTTGATTTCCTTGATGATGTCTTCCTGCTGCACCTTGCGCTTAAACCGCCGCAGGGCGTTTTCCAGGGACTCTGTTTCCTGGATGATGACTTCGGCCACTTTACATTCACCCCCAATCCGTTCCGGATTGGTTTCTAGTTGGACTGGCGGTTCGGGGTCCGCTGCACCCCGCCGCGTCCTGAATAGTATCTCACGATGTGGCTGGCCTCTTCTAATCAATCAGGGCACAGGAAGTCAAGTAATCTTTGCGGGAAGCACCCCCACCCCCGGAGAAGGGGTGCGGGTATAGTTTATAATTAGATAACGTATCCGCGGTTACCCCCGGCGCCGCGCTCTCCCTCGCTGTTCTCCGGGAGGCCTGACGCGTCCGCGCCCTGGCCTGCTACACTAGCGAGTGCGTGCCGTAAGTCGCTGCGCCTCGAGGCTGTCCGATGCCCATGCCCATGATTGATATGCGCGATGCCATCGGCGTGCTCCTGGCCGGAGGGCAGGGCGAGCGTCTCTGGCCCCTCACACGTGACCGCGCCAAGCCTGCCGTGCCCTTCGGCGGCGTGTACCGCATCATTGACGCCACGCTTTCCAACTGCCTTAACAGCGAACTGCGCCGCGTCTTCATCCTCACCCAGTACAAAGCCCTCAGCCTGAACCGCCACATTCGCCGCGGCTGGTCCTCGCTGGCCGGCTTCGGGGAATACTTCGAGGTGCTGACTCCGCAGATGCGCGTCTCCCAGCACTGGTATCAGGGCACCGCCGACGCCGTCTACCAGAACATCTATTCCATCGGCAACGAACGCTGCAAGTACGTCTTCATCCTCTCCGGCGACCACATCTACAAGATGAACTACCGCAAGATGCTCGCGAGTCACGTCGAGCGCGGCGCCGACGTGACCGTGGCCACCATGGAGATTCCCCTCGAAGAGGCTTCCGGCCGCTTCGGCGTCATCGAAACCGATTCCGATTGGCGGGTGCTGGGCTTCGAGGAAAAGCCCGCTCTTCCCAAGCCCTCGCGCAACAATCCCCAGGCCTGCAACGGCTCCATGGGCGTCTACGTCTTCAACACCCAGCTGCTCATCCCCATTCTTCTCGCCGACGCGGAAGACCCCAACTCCTCGCACGATTTCGGCAAGGATATCCTCCCGCGCATCATCAACAAGCACCGCATCTTCGCCCATGACTTCGTGGACGAAAACCGCCGCGGCGCTCCCTACTGGCGCGATGTGGGCACGCTGGACGCCTACTACGAAGCCAACATGGACCTCGTCGATGTCTCCCCGGTCTTCAATCTCTATGACCAGGAATGGCCCATCCGCACCTGGCAGCAGCAGTATCCCCCGGCAAAATTCGTTTTTGCCGATCCCGGGCGCATGGGCGTGGCCCGTGATTCCATCGTTTCCGGGGGCTCGATCATCTCCGGCGGTTCGGTGACCCGCTGCATCGTCGGCTACAACGTGCGCGTCAATAGTTATTCGGAAGTCTCCGACAGCATCATCTATAACCACGTCTCCATCGGCCGCCATTCGCGCATCCGCAAAGCCATCATTGACCGCCACGTCACCCTTCCCGAACACACCGAAATCGGCTTCGACCTCGAAGCCGACCGCCGCCGCTTCCACGTCACCGATTCCGGCATCGTCGTCGTGGTCCGCGAGGAATCCCTCATCGAGGAGCCGGAATCGGCGCAGTAGGGTTGTTTTCGGGCGTAGACTTTCATCTCCCCGCCACCCGCGCCCGTCCAAACCGAAACTCCGGAGATGTGTTTTTTCCGTCATCCCCAATACAAACTTGTCATTTCGACCGGAGGGACGGCTGATTTGCCGTCCCGGAGTGGAGAAATCTCTCTTCAACTTCAAATTTCAGGCTAAAATCAATGATTCGTACTTCGCCAGGAGACCTCCCATGTCCACCAAGATCGCCAGAGTTCGCGCCCGCCAGATTCTCGATTCCCGCGGCAATCCCACCGTCGAGGCCGACGTCCTCCTCGTCGACGGCGCGCAGGGCCGCGCCGCGGTTCCCTCCGGCGCTTCCACCGGCGAGCACGAAGCCATGGAACTGCGCGACGGCGACAAAACCCACTACCTCGGCAAAGGCGTCCTCAAGGCCGTCTACAACGTCAATTCAGAAATCGCCCATGCCGTCGCGGGCATTGACGCCGCCGACCAGCGCGCCCTCGACCAGAAGATGATCGCCCTCGACGGTACGCCCAACAAAGCTCGCCTCGGCGCCAACGCCATTCTCGCCGTTTCCATGGCCGCCTCGCGCGCCGCCGCCGCCGCTCTCAAGGAACCGCTCTTTAAGTACCTCGCGCGCTACTCCTCGGACCGCTCCGCCAATCTCCTCCCCGTTCCCATGATGAATATTCTCAATGGCGGCGCGCACGCCGATAATTCCGTGGACTTCCAGGAGTTCATGGTCATGCCCGTGGGCGCGCCCAGCTTCTCCGAAGCCCTGCGCTGGGGCGTGGAGATTTTTCACGCCCTCAAGACCGCGCTCAAAAAGCGCGGCTATTCCACCGCCGTCGGCGACGAAGGCGGTTTCGCTCCCAACTGCAAATCCAACGAGGAAGCCATCCAGGTCGTGCTGGAAGCCATCTCCGCCGCGGGTTACGCTCCCGGCGAGCAGGTGGCCATCGCCCTCGACCCCGCCTCCAGCGAGTTCTACGACAAGAGCAACGGCAAATACGTTTTCAAGAAGTCCGACAAGAGTATGTACTCCTCCGACGCCATGGCCGCCTACTGGACCGGCTGGGTCAAGCAATACCCCATCGTTTCGATCGAAGACGGCATGGCCGAGGACGACTGGTTCGGCTGGAAGACCCTGACGCAGAGCGCCGGCACGAAGAGTTCCGCCAAGCGCATTCAGCTCGTCGGCGACGACCTCTTCGTCACCAACACCACGCGCCTCGGCCGCGGCATCTCCGAAGGCATCGCCAACGCCATTCTCATCAAGCTCAACCAGATCGGCACCGTCAGCGAAACCATTGACGCCATCGAACTCGCCCGCAAAGCCGGCTACAACTCCATCATCTCCCACCGCTCCGGCGAAACCGAAGACACCTTCATCGCCGACCTCGCCGTGGCCACCGCCGCCGGACAGATCAAGACCGGCTCCGCCTCCCGCACCGACCGCATCGCCAAATACAATCAGCTCCTGCGCATCGAGGAAGGCCTCGGCTCCTCCGCCCGCTTCGCCATCAGCACGATTGCCGGTTCAGTAGCAAGCGTCGCAATGCAGTCTTCACCTCCCGCCGGAAAATCTCTCCGAACTTCTGTAGCCGCCCTCTTCAGAGGGCGGGCCTTTCCATCCCGGCCGCACGGACCTGCCCTTCGTCGTGAGATTTGCGGGCTAAACCAGAAGAGAACATCCCCCTCGTTTTGCACGGGTGTATAGTTCTGCCCGAGGAGTCTTCATGACCCCCGCCTTCCGGAAAATCACCGCAATCCTCTTCGCCGCCGCCGTCGTGGCCGTCATCGCCGGGCAACTGGCCGGAATTCCATGGCTTGTCTTCCTCTGTAAACCGCTCGCAACAATTCTTTTGACCAGCATCGCTCTCGCCAGTTGGCTCTCGCGCCGCCAGACTTACGCTCTTTGGCTCACCATCGGCCTGCTCTTTTCCCTCGCGGGCGATGTCGCCCTGCTGTGGCCTGAGCGCTATTTTCTCGCCGGCCTCGCCGCCTTCCTCTTCACCCACATCGCCTATCTTCTCGCCCTCACCCGCGACGCGAAATTTCCCGCCCGCGTCACCGTCTGGCTCCTCTATCTCGCCGCAGGCGCTGCTCTGTGCGCTATCCTCTGGCCTCGCCTTGCTCCTCCACTGCATCTTCCCGTCGTCCTCTATTCATTTGCTGTAACCACCATGGCCGCCCAGGCCCTGGGCCGCTTCCTCCTCCGGCGCACGCCCGCCGCACGCCAAGCCGCCTTCGGCGCCTCTCTCTTCCTCCTCTCTGACGCCCTCCTCTCCCTCGACCGCTTCTATGCCCCCATCCCCTTCTCCCCGCTCCTCATCCTCGGCACGTATTACGCAGCGCAGTGGCTCGTTGTCTCCAGCCTCCCCAATCCGGCCCCTTCTCCCGAAGCCACTCTGTAGCCGCGGTCTTCAGACCGCGGGCTTTTTCTCCCATACCGATTGCCACACCCGTCAGCCCCAATGACCAGCGGGGATGCCGCACCCTTGTAGGTTTTACAAGGGTGCGGGTTTTGTTTTTCACCTCCGACCCTCTGCGTACTCTGTGTCTTTGCGTTTAACTCTTTCTCTTGCTTTTGCTCTTCCAGGACCGCGATCCCCGGCGTGATCTCCAGGACCAACACCGCATCCCCGTCTGCCGCACGCTCCTTGCGCGCCAATCAGTCTAAACCTCTCCTACCCTAGTTACTAAAAGACTAATTTTGCGCGCAGCATAGACAATGAATCTTCTCGGTCAGCTAGAATAAAGGAATGCCGGTGGACCCAGGCTTTCCGTTACTTTGAAAACTCACGACACCGCGCCAAGAGGCACCATGAACCCACGCTGCGGCCTGATTTCAGCAGCCATGCTCGTTTGCAATCTGTCCCTGCTCTCCGCGATCCCCGCGCTAGCCCAGCAGACCCAGCCGAGTTCCCCTGCGTCCCCTGCACCAGCGGAGACAACTGCCGCCTCGGGAGCTTTGGTGGGCCTGAGCAGCGGCCAAACCCTCTGGATAGCCCCCGTTGACAAAAAAATTCAAGTCATCGCCAGCCCGGACTACGTGCTCCCCAGAAAAGACGGATTTTGGCGAGTCCGGTCGGAAACTCGCGAGATTCCTGCCAAAGGTCTGTCCGCTGCCGCGTCTTCCGGTCTCCAACAGTTGTGGGCCATTCCCTTGAATAAGGGCAAGAATGCCGTGGCGTGGATTTCCAAGCCGCGCCCCGAAACTGAAGAAGGCTCGGCTCCGGAAGAGGGCGAGAGCCTTATGGACGCCATGCAGAGGGATGCCGCGGAGAGTCTGAAACAGGATATAACCTTCTTGGGTCCCGAATATCTGTCTCTCTTCAGCACCCAGACCGTGATCAGCAGCGGCGGGGGCACGGGCGGAAGTGAAGCCTATGAAATTCTGCAAATTGTGGATCCCACTCAGGTCGGGGCACGCCCATCCGCCTCACTGTACGTTCGTCATGTGGCCCTTCCCATCTCCAAGGAGATGGAGGCCAAAGACTTGGAAGCTTGCAAGGATCAGGATGCGAATGACGACTCCCAGGACGAGGAATTGCTGAGCGACCCACAGGAATCGAGTTTTGGCATTCAGCGCAGCCAGCAAAAGTGGCGCTATCGGTGGGTGTTAGGCGATTCCACCGGTGCCCTGCGCGGTTTCCACACGGAGTGTCCGGTTTCGGTCCTGCCGCCCAAGAGCATTGTGGGCAACGATCTATTATTTCCGGAATGGGCGTCCATTCACGCTGCTTACCCGAAAGCACAGGACGCCTTTTCTTCTCCCACGCACGATTTGCTGCTTATTTTCGCCCTAGACACCTTGCAAGTCGCGGAGCTTCGGGATGGAAAGATCAGCAACGTCCTCGTCCGACTGCAAATCGAGGGGCTCCCGGTGATGGTGCAGTGGGCCACCAGTAAGTATGTCGATGCGTGGACCCGGGAGTTGCAGCCCTATTTCGATGCCTACTCCTACGTGGCACCATGGGAGCGTACTAGAGCCAACGCTCGGCGCAAAGCCGCGGCACAAAACCTTCGCGGCATCGCCCTCATGCGCCTGAAAAAATACAACGACGCTTTAGGCGAGTTCGCGGGAGCCGACCTTACCGACCCCTTGAATCCCGAATACCTTAACAACCTTGGCTACTGCTATTACAAAACCGAAGACTTTGAGTTAGCTGTACGCTATCTAAGCGATGCCTTGCAAGTCGCTCCCAAACGCGCCATCGCCTACTTCAACCGCGGAGACACCTTCGTCAAACTCCAGCGCTTCGCCGAAGCCCGCAAGGACTACGCCAAGTTCCTCGAACTCGCCCCCGATTCAAAATTAGCACCCGAAGTCCGTAAAAAGCTCGAAGCCCTCCCTCCTTCTAAATAGGTTCAACCCGTCAATGCATTGTCCCGGGCGGGGGTGCCGCACCCCTTTTGTTTTCAAAAGGGTGCGGGTTTTTCTTCTCTCCCGTTCCAGCGCACTCACATCTCCCCTGCATCAATCCGTCTTTCCGGCTTCCGTTTTTAACTTTCGACTTCCGTTTTTCAACTCCCCCCACCTCCCAAATCTCCCCATCCGCTACTCCATTCTCCCCATTCCCTGCAAATCAGTTAACCAACTCCCACCCCCATGCTATCCTCCACCGTGTTCGCCAAGCCCCACACCCGCCCTCTCCCCTCATTACCTCGTTACATCCTTTCCGCATTGCCCCGCGCCTTCTACTGCGCTCTTCCAAAAAAAGGAGTGTTCCGCAACTCCCCTGCAATCAATCCCTTGCGCACTCTTTCGCTCTTCCAAAAACAGGAGCGCGCCGCACCCTTCTCAAATCAATAGCTTGCGCACTCTTTGCAAAAACACCGGGGGTGTACCCCCTCCTATCCTTCCCCCTCCTCATTCTCATTTCCCGCCTCCTGTCGTATTCTCTTTACGCCATGGACCAAGCCAACATTCTCATCATCGGCGGCGGAGTCGTCGGCTGCGCCATCGCGAGAGAACTCTCCACCCGCTGGGACGATGTCTTCCTCGTCGAGGCGCTTCCCAAACCCGGCATGGCCACCAGCACGCGCAACAGCGGCGTGATTCATTCCGGCCTCTACTACCCGAAAAATTCTCTCAAAGCGCGCCACTGCCTGGAAGGGAATCGTCTCACCTACGAATTTTGCGCCGCGCATAATGTCCCGCACCGCCGCACCGGCAAACTGCTCGTCGCCGCGAATCCCCACGAGGCCGCGGAATTGGAAAATCTCCAGCGCCGCGGAGAAGCCAACGGCGTCGCCGGCATGCGCATCATCGATGCCGCCGGAATTCGCGCGCGCGAGCCGCACGTCGCCGGCGTGGCCGCGCTCGAAGTTCCCAGCACGGGCATCCTCTCCGCGGAAGAACTGGTGAAAGCCTACGCCCGCGTCGCCGCCGAACAGGGCGCAAACATCGTCACCCACGCGCAAGTGACCGCCCTCGAACCGCGCGGCGAAAATATCCGCGCCGAGTTGCGCATCGGCGAAGGCGAGGAAACCCAGCGCGAATCCATCGAGGCCCGCTGCGTCATCAACGCCGCCGGTCTTCATTCCGATGAAGTGGCCGCCCTGCTTGGAAATCATTCCTGGAAAATTTATCCCGTGCGCGGCGAATACTGCGAGATCCGCGGCCCTCGCGCCGCCCTCATCAACGCGCTCGTCTATCCCCTGCCCCACGCGGAAATGCTCACTCTGGGCACGCATTTCACCAAAACCCTCTGGGGCACAACTCTCGTAGGACCCACCGCGCGCTACATCGCATCCAAGGACGACTACGAGCACGACCGCTACACCCCGGCGCAGTTCCACGCCAGCGCAAAAAAATTGCTCCCGGAAATCGAGGAGACCGATCTGCACCTGGCCTATTCCGGCATTCGCCCCAAACTCGTTCCTCCCAACGAACACGGCCCCGCCGATTTCGTCATCGCGCGCGATCCGCAAGTCCCCCGGGCGATTCACCTGGTGGGCATCGATTCGCCCGGACTGACCTCCGCGCCTTCGATTGCCCGTCACGTCGCCGATTTCGCCGCCGAAGCACTCGCCTGAAGCGCGAACTTTGCGCGGGCCCGCGCGAGCCGGGGGAAGGTGGCAGAACGCCACCCGCTGTATTAGAATCAGGGACGATGGCTCGTGCGGTTCCCCGGTAGCTCAACGGTAGAGCATTCGGCTGTTAACCGAAGGGTTGCAAGTTCGAATCTTGCCCGGGGAGCCATTATTGCGGGTTGCGCAAGGAAGGGCTCTTCGTCTTCAGCCGAAGCGACACGGATCGTAACAATCCCCCCGTCGCAGCCACTGGCCCAATCTTCATGACTGTCGCCGGAACCACGGCCTCCTCCGATACAAACTTCACCACCGTCTTCGGCGGAAATTCCGGCTAAACCCCCAATACCCGCAGCAACCCTCCTGCCAGCGCTCCCCCGACCAGCGGCCCCACCACCGGAATCGGCGCATACCCCCAGTCCGACGCTCCTTTGCCTGCGATCGGCAGCAGCGCATGCGCGATGCGCGGCCCCAAATCGCGCGCCGGATTGATCGCGTAGCCCGTCGGCCCGCCCAGCGATAGCCCGATGCCCCACACCAGGCTGCCCACCACGTACGGCCCCAAACCCGCCGCGGACCCGCCCGCCGATACCGCTTTCGAAAAAATCGCCCCCACCACAAAGACCAGCACGAACGTGGCGATCATCTCGCTTATCAGGTTCGCCGCGGCATGGCGAATCGCCGGCCCCGTCGAAAAGCAGGCCAGCTTGGTCGCCCCGTCCTCCGTCTCTCGCCAGTGCAGCAGGTAGTGCAGCCACACCAGCGCGGCCCCCGCCATCGCCCCCAGCAGCTGCGCCGCGAAATACGGAAAAAACTTCGCATAACTCCCCGAACGCACCGCCATCCCCAGCGTCACGGCCGGATTCAGATGCGCGTCCGCGCTCCCGCAGGCGATCGCGGCAAAAACCCCCGCCATCACCGCCATCGCCCACCCCGTGGCGATGACCATCCACCCGCTCCCCTCCGCCTTCGACCTCTTCAGCAGCACCCCCGCCACCACCCCGTTCCCCAGCAAAATCAAAATCATCGTACCCAGAAATTCTCCAACCAGTGGTGATGTCATCTCCGTGCTTCTCCTTGTGTCAGCCTGCAATTCTCACAAATTCTCTTGTAGGGGCACGGCTTGCCGTGCCCGCCCTTGCCGCTGCTGTGACGCAACCGCCTTCATTACATGGAAAATCCAGCTCCTGCTCCTCTTCCCACGAGTCACCAGTCACAAGTCACGCATCCCGTTTCACCCCTCCCAGTCAAACGACCGCTCCACCGCCATTTTCCACCGCCGGTAAAATTCCTCCCGCCGCTCCTGCGTAAGCTCTGGCTTCCACACCCGCTCCACCGCCCAATTCGCCCGCAACTCATCCTTGCTGGAAAAAACGCCCGTCGCCAGCCCCGCCGCATACGCCGCACCCAGCGCCGTCGTCTCCTGCACCACCGGCCGCACCACTTCGCGGTTCAAAATGTCCGCCTGAAACTGCATCAGCAAATCGTTGGTCACCATCCCGCCGTCCACCCGCAGCGAATCCAGCGCGATGCCCGAATCCTTCTCCATCGCCTCCACCACGTCCCGCGTCTGAAATGCGGTCGCTTCCAGCACCGCCCGCGCCAGGTGCCCCTTCCCTGCATACCGCGTCAGCCCGGCAATCACCCCGCGCGCACCCTCTTTCCAGTAAGGTGCGTACAGCCCGGAAAACGCCGGCACGAAATAGACTCCCCCGTTGTCCTTCACGCTGCGCGCCAGTTGCTCGATGTCCGAACTCTTTTCGATGAGTCCGAGATTGTCGCGCAGCCATTGCACCAGCGCTCCCGCGATCGCCACGCTTCCTTCCAGCGCGTAACACGTTTTTTCCTTTCCGAAACGGTACGCCACCGTGGTCAGCAGTCCGCACGTGGAAGGCACGGCCCGCTCGCCTACGTTCATCAGCAGAAAACAGCCCGTCCCATACGTGTTTTTCACTTCGCCCGGTTTGAAGCAGGCCTGCCCCACCAGCGCAGCCTGCTGGTCGCCCAGAATTCCCGCCAGCGGCACGCCCGCGACTTCCGGAAAAACCGCCTGGCCGTAAATCTCGCTGCTCGCGCGAATCTCCGCCAGCATCCCCCGCGGTATTTCGAACGTTTTGAGAATCTCCTCGTCCCAATCCAGCGTGCCCAGATTCATCAGCTGCGTGCGGCTCGCGTTGGTCACGTCCGTGACGTGCACCCCGCCCCGCGTCCCTCCCGTCAGGTGCCACGCCACATAGCTGTCCACCGTCCCGAAGAGGAGTTCCCCCGCTTCCGCCAGGGCCCGTGCACCGGCCACATTTTCCAGAATCCACCGCAGCTTCAGCGCGCTGAAATACGTGCTCAGCGGCAATCCGGTCTTCGCCCGGAAACGGTCCTGCCCGCCCGTAGCGGAAAAGCGCGCAACGTCCGGAGCAACGCGCATGTCCTGCCACACAATGGCGTTGTAAACCGGCTTGCCCGTCGCGCGCTCCCACACAATCGAAGTCTCTCTCTGGTTGGTGATCCCGATCCCCGCCAGATCCCCCGCGCGCAATCCGCCCTTTCCCATCGCCTCCGCGATCACCTCGCGCGTGCGCTGCAAAATCTCCTCGGCGTTGTGCTCCACCCACCCCGGCTGCGGAAAAATCTGCTCGTGTTCCTTCTGCGCCGCGGCCACCACGCGCCCTCCGCGGTCAAACACCATGAATCGCGTGCTGGTCGTTCCCTGATCGATTGCGCCGAGATATGCCTTCATGGCTGCGCATCCTCACCGTGATGAAGTCCGAGTAGTTTTCATACTCAAATTCCCCTTAAAACGCCAGCAATGCTTTTCCCGCCTTTCGAAAGCGCTCTCCTTGCCCCTGTCCCTCGTGGCTACACCTGTCCCTCGGGACAGTTCCCAAACTCCCTCGCCTTCCTTCATTCTTGCGGGGTATCAAGCACATGGATAAAAAGCCGCAACTTTCGAACGCGCCCGGCCCGCAATCCCTCGCCGCGAACCAGCCCGCCGGCGACTCCGCCCCCGCCGGACTTTCTTCCGGCTCTGTTTTTCTGCTTCATTGCGCCGGATTTGTCGCCGTTCTGGCAATGGCCGCGTGGCTCCGCCGCATGCCCGTAACCGCCGATGCGATGTTGCACGGCTATCTGCAAATGACCGCGGGATTGCTCGCCCTCGTTTTCGCCGCCGTGTCCCTCGTCCGTTTTCGCGGCGCCCGCGACCGGGTCGCTCTCATGCTCGGTTTCGGTTTTCTTCTTTCCGGCGGCATGCTGGTCGTTTCCAGCGTCTTCTTTTTTCAGTTGCTCCGCCCGGAACCTGCCCAGGTTCTCTGGGCCCCGCTGGCCTGGTGGACCAGCCGCATGCTGCTCGCTCTTCTTTTTGTCGTCACTTTTTTCGTGGACTGGCATTTTCCGCGCACCCGCCATCCCCAGGGAGAATCCGCTGGAGCGCTGCTGGCGGTAATCGTGCTCACCTACATGATCAGCAGCGCTGTCGAGCGGCTGTGGGAGTTGGGGATGACGCCCTCCGGCACGATGATTCCCAGCCCGCAGCAGTTGATTCCCGCGGTGCTGCTGCTTTATGCCCTGGTCGAAGCGCGCCTGCGGCGCATCTATGCGGATTCGGCGTTCGATCACGCGCTGTACGCATTCGTGTGGCTGAATTTCGCGGCGCAACTGGCCGCCACGCAATCCGAGCGCTCGCTGGATTCTCCGTTTTTACTGGTGCAGTGCCTGCAACTGGGCGGCTACGCCGTGCTGCTGGGCGGGGCACTGCTGGATAACGCGCGGCTTTTCGAACAGGTGCACCATCTGGCGGCCAGCGATCCGCTCACCGGGCTGGCCAATTACCGCCGGCTGGTGGACGTTCTGGAAAACGAAACGGAGCGCACCAATCGCACCGGGCGGCCCTTCGCCGTTCTGTTATTGGATATGGACGGACTAAAAAAGATAAACGACACCTACGGACATCTCACCGGGACACGCGCGATCGCGCGCCAGGCGGATATTTTGCGCGTGCAGTCGCGCTCGATGGATACGGCGGCGCGCTATGGCGGCGACGAATTCGCGCTGGTCCTGCCGGAATCGGGCGAAGCCGAAGCGCAGCACGTGGCCGAGAGAATTCGCGAAGCGATGAAAAACGACACCGAAGAGCCGGCGATAGGGGCGAGCATCGGGATTTCGGTGTACGAGCCGGACGGGGAACGCATTCAGAAACTATTGCTGAACGCGGACAAGAAACTGTACAAGGAAAAAGCGCGGCGCAAGGCCGGGCGGGCCTCCGAAGCGGTAATTGCGCGGCAAGCCGAGCCGCAGAACTGAGCCGCGGCGGATTTATTTGGGCGAGTCCGGCGCGGAAGCGAAGGGCGCAAGCTGTTCGCTGATTTTCGATTTATCTCCCACCACCACGATGGTCATCTTTTCGGGCTGGATATATTGCGCGGCCATGCGGCGCACATCCTCGGGCGTCACCGCATTCATCTTCTGCACGTAGGTTTTCAAGTAGTCCTCGCCGAGGCCTTGCAGGTCCACGTAGCGGAGCTGGCCGATAAGGGCCTGGCGCGAGGAATTCTGAATGACGAAGAGGCCGGAGATGTAGCGCTGGATTCCGGCGAGTTCCTCAGCGGGAGGGGCTTCTTTCTGCAGGCGGGTGATTTCGGAAAAAATTTCCTTCAGGGCGGGTCCGGTGGAGGCGGTGGTGACGTCGGCGGTTTCGATCCAGTAGGCGTCATGGTAGCGGCGGGAGACCTGGCTCGACGGGGAATAGGTGTAGCCCTTCTGTTCGCGGATGTTGGAGGTGATGCGCGAGCCGAAGGAGCCTCCGAGAAGAGTGTTGGCCACGCCGAGGGCGATGTTGTCCGGGCTGGTGGGGCCGGGCACGGGGAGGC
>JAIQGC010000052.1:0-21965 GCA_020072805.1 Terriglobia bacterium | reverse complement strand
GAGGCCGACGTAAAGGGTGGACTGGGCCGCGCCGGGCTTGTCGGTGACGTCGAGCAAGCGGCGGGCTTCGACTTTGGGCGGCTCGGGGTTGAAGGCCGGGCCGGCGGGCCAGTTCTGGAAGCTTTCTTCGATGGCTTTCTTGATGGCGGGGGAGTCGAAGCGCCCGGCGACATAGAGATGGGCGCGGGCGGCGCCGAAATTATCGGCATTGAATTTTTTCACGTCGGCGATGGTGAGCTTTTCGATGGTTTCCGGGGTGGGCAGGACGCGGCCGTAGGGGTGATCGGGATAGAGGATTTTGCGGAAGCGTTCCTGAGCGATGCGCTGGGGCAGGGTGCGGGCGATGGCCACGTTGCGCAGGGCGTCATTTTTGAGGCGAGGCAATTCGGATTCGGGCAGGAGAGGGTGCTGGGCGACGTCGGCCAGGAGGCGCACGGCGTTGGGACCGAATTCGGAGAGAACGTCGGTGGAGAGCGAGCTTTCGTCCTCGCCCATGCCGATCTCGATAGCGCCGCCCATTTTCGCGGCTTCCTCGGCGACTTGCTTGGAGTTGCGCGCGGGGGTGCCTTCCTTGAGAAGTTCACCGGTGAGGCTGGCGATGCCGAGTTTGTCGGCGGGCTGGTTGACCTGGCCGGCGCGGAGGACGAGGCCGAGGGTGACCTTGGGGAGGTTGCCGTAGGGAACGAGAGTCACTTGCATGCCGTTCTTGAGGGTGTAGGTTTCGTGCGCGGGAACGGTGAAAGGCCGGGGCGGGCCGCCGGGAGGAGGAGTTTGCTTTTCAGGCGCGGGGGCTTGCGCGAAGAGTTGGCCTGCGGAAATCAGTCCGGCGAGAACCAGCACTGCGATTTTCGTGTGCGTGAGTTTCATGATCGCTTTTCCTTTCCTACTGGTTCTTTGCCGGGGCGGCCGGCTTGGGGGAAGTTTCCGCGGGCTTGGGCTGAGGCTCGATGGTCAGCACGGTGCGGTTGGCGGGGACGAGAAATTCGCGCGCGGTTTTCTGGATGAGCGCGGGAGTGACTTTCTGAAATTCGGAGACGAGGGAATTGATGCGCGCAGGATTGTCGTCGAAGAGCGCGAGGCTGGCGAGGAGATCGGCTGTGCCGAAGCCGCCGAACTGGCTCATGTTGTCATAGAGGTCGGAGCGGAGTTTGACCAGGGCGCGATCGAGGGCAGCCTGCTCGACGGGCTTGCTGCGCAGGGTTTCTATGGAGCTTTCGACGGCTGCGAGAATTGTTTCGGGCTTGGTTGCGGAGTCGTGGAAGAGGGAGCCCATCCAGAGCATGGGGCCGTTGTAGTTGTAGAGATTGCCAAGCATGTTGATGCCGCCTTCGACGCTGTCGGTGAGGCCGCGCTTCTGGACGAGTTCCTGGTGCAGGAGGCTGTCGTCGCCCTGCAGGAGCAACTGGTCAATCAGGCCCATGGCGAAATATTCGGGGGTGTTGCGTTCGGGCATGTGATAGGCGAAGGCCAGAGCGGGGCGCGTGGCCAACTTATCGGTTTTGGTGGCGCGCTTTTCGGCGGTTTGTTTAGGTTCGGTGAGATCGGGTGCGGGCGGAAGCTGGGAGGGTTTGAGTTCCCCGAAATATTTTTCGACGAAGCGGCGGGCTTCGGCGGGATCGAAATCGCCGACGATGGCCAGGGCGGCGTTATTGGGCGCGTAGTAGGTGTGGAAGAAGGATTGCACGTCGGTGAGCGTGGCGGCTTCGATGTCTTTCAGGTCGCCGTAGAAATTGTGGGAGTTGTACCAGTTGGAGTTGGCGTACTGGGGCATATCCAGCCAGGGGAAGCCTCCGTAGGGGCGGTTGAGGACGTTGACCTTGACCTCGTTGCCGACGACGCCCTGCTGATTCTTGAGATTATCTTCGGTGACGGCGAGGCCGCCCATGCGGTCGGCTTCGGCCCAGAGGGCGGTTTCGAGCTTGTTGGCGGGGAGAACTTCGAAGTAGTTGGTGAAGTCAAAGCGCGTGGAGCCGTTGAGGATGCCGCCATTCTGCTGGACGAGCTTGATGAACTCCATTTTGCCGAGGTTGCGCGAGCCCTGAAACATCATGTGCTCGAAGAGGTGGGCGAAGCCGGTGCGGTCTTTCGGCTCGATGCGGAAGCCGATGCGGTAATAGACGGCGACGCAGACGGTGGGGGCGGTGTGGTCGGGGGAGAGGACCACGCGGAGCCCGTTGGGGAGCTTGAAATATTCGACGGGGACGCGGAAATCGTCTTTTTCGGGAGGGGTGGCTGAGGCGAGGAGCGGGAAGAGGAGCAGGGATGCGGCGAGGAGAGCGGAGCCGCGGAGCAGGATGGTTTTCAGAGAGCGCATGTGACCTCCAGAGATGGGCGGAAAAAGATGTGACTGGTGATTCGTGACTGGTGACTCGTGCAAACCCAAGCGAGCGAGAAGTTTGGAGTGTGCTGGGCGATTTGCGTCATGGCCAAGGGAATGGGTCGGAGTTCAAGGCACAACAATATCATCACTTTAGAGAGACGCATAAGGACGGGGAAAGTTTCATGGTTTGAAGAGTTGTGGGGGCGGGAAGAGAGATCCTTCGCTCCCGATGGTCGCTCAGGACAGATACCCTTCGTCGGGTATCTGGTTAACAATATGACCCCCACCCCCCGGCTTTTCTTGTAAGTGCTGATTCTGCGGGGTTTTAAGGGCGATTATGCATTTGACACATATTAATGATAAGCTGATTTCACCGTGACAGGGTTAATGTATCGCATGTTGAATCCAGCGCAGATCGGCTCTCGGTGCTCTTTTTGGGCCGAGAGCCATTCTTCTTCCGTACAGAGATAGACCGTATCCTGTTTAATTTCAACGACTTTCCTAACAATGATTCCGCGTGGAAATATCTGGGCTTCAACTAAATCTCCTGCTTTCATGGATATAGCCTCCACAGTGCCAATGCTACAGGTTTTCTTTTCCAAAATCAAAAAAAGTCTGGACAATGCGGCAACCATGCGTTAGTCTTTTACACCACAGTTGGTGCGGTAAGGTAAGGAGAATTATAAAATGACACAGGTCACAAAACGCATTCCCCCGTATCTACCTTTCAAAACTTTTTTGAGTTCCATTGAAGCATTGGCTCAAGATGTTCCGCCGAAGATTGATCGCACGCTATGGCGTAACCAATCGGGCATCAATCAAGGCCTGATTATGGCTGCATACCGTTTCTTGGGTCTTGTGAAGGACGGAGACACGGCAACTACCGAACTAGCTTCAATGGCTGGCAACCCTCCTGTAAACGGCCCCAAGGTCATAAAGGAAATCATTAATTTTCAGTATTCGGCCATCGTGAAACACGATCTCACGAAGATGACCATGAAGATGCTGGATGATGCCTTTGAAGAACAGTTTCAGGTGAGTGGTGCCACAAAGCAAAAGGCGATCACTTTTTTTCTGAAGGCTGCCAAGTTCGCCGATTTGTCTCTGTCTCCGTATCTATTGACCCAACTGCGAAACGCCGCTAAGAAGCCGCGCCGATCTCGCCAGCAAATAGAGGAAGATGACTCGGGAAGCAAATTACCCCACAACGGCCAGCCCGCCCCTGCGAGTTCCCATAGCGTGCAATTGGTAAGTGGGGGCCGCCTAACAATCTCAATCAGCGCAAATCCGTTCACCATGCCGTCTGAAGATCGCAACTTTTTCTTTTCTGTGGTGGACATGCTTCAAAAATACGGGCAGGACCATCCTGATGTACAGCAGGAAAAAGAATGATTCTATAAAAGATTGAGGCTCGCAGCCGCGCTAACGGCCCGAGCCTCGGAAAGCGAATCCCAATGCACCGTGTGAGCACAAAGGGCAGCTTCGTATCTATTTTGTGTCGCGGCCCACCAGAAGTCAATCGGGGTTTTACTCCGGCAGCCTCGCGGCGGGTCCGTGGCAGAGCGGTCTATTGCGCCGACCTTATAACTCGGTGGACGTGCAAGCGTCCCGAAGGTCCGAATCCTTCTGGACCCGCCAATTATGATAACATGAGGTTGTATGAAAGTGGAAAAACAGAAGTTTGATGCAGCATTGGAGAAGCTTCTTAAAGCAAAGTCGCAGCCGCGCAGCAAGATAAAAGTGGCCAAGAAAAAACCTGCCAAGCTAATAGATGCTAAGACAGCGGTAGCTCTCTCTGAAGGCGCTGGACGGATTTGATTTCCAAGGAAGTGGGAGTAAGGTTCTCATCGAAGTGAGCTATTCCTATAATTTTCACGGGGCCATGATAAGCAAAATCAGCATGAAAAGACTCCGAGTTTTCTCCGACATATTTATATCTCATTCCTTCCCCATTTCCCCGCTTGAACATTCCCCTGTCCGTTTCCTTGTTGAGAGAGATCAGCGTGCCTATAAGCTCGATTTCCTTGGATGTTATAATTGATGCGTCGGGTCTGAAATATTCACGCTCATCCGCTTTTACGGTAGCCTTCGATATTTCGCCACCTTCATCTTCAGCAGTCATTTCCACAGATTCGATATGCTTTTCTTGCAATGGAGATACAATCTTATTCAAATCAGAATCAATCAGTCTCTCTCTCGCAATGTCCAAGATCTCGGGTGAGTATGCGATTTCTTGGCCCTCCAGATTTGCTACGAGTACCGTATTGTTGTCGCCCTTAATGCTTATGTTGTAGGGCTGCCCCTTCGTGTGTTTCTTGAATGAGATCAGCTCGACGATCAGATCGAAGATGTGCTTTGCTGCTCTTGTGGCGAGTTCGAGAGTCTTAATCTGTTCTGGATATTGCCCCAAAGTAACCCACGCCAAGATAATTAGCTCCAGTGAACCTGGTTTGACCGCAGAAATTTTAAGTTGGTAGGAAGATTCCGGGCTTATGAGATTTGTAGTTTTCTTATATGCACCAGCAAATCCCTGCAATCCATCAATTACCTCGTCGATGAGCATGGTCCCGCTATCTACCTCGGGACCGTGATAGCTCAATGAAATGCGAAGAGGAGTGGCCATGATCGCTGATCGTGGTAATGTTATCAACATTTCACGTTCCCATTGGCAATAAGTGTCTTAAAAGGTAAGACATCCCTGTGAAGGAGGCTGCGAAGAGTTCCATCGAACATCTGCAATTGCTCGCCGCGCCGATTGAACCGATAGGAAAACTCATCACAATAGCGGCCCAGGTGCTTTATTGAGACCTTGTGGAATGTGCCGTAGACTCCGCGCTTGAGCAGGGAGAATGCGTTTTCAATGTGCTGGGTGTGCGTCTTGCCTTCCGCATAGGATTGTATGTGGTTAATCGTTTTATGCTTCCCGCTGAAATGCTTGCCAAGATATATCGCGTAGGTGGCCGCTGAATCAGTGTAGATCGTCTCGACTTCGGGGCTAATGTGCTCAGACAGGACAGGCCCAATTATCTCCATCTTGGCGTCATTCACGGGGATTAGGCGAAGCTTGCCGCCGCGCTCAATCATGCCCAAAACGACGTCTTTCTTGTCCTTCTTGACGTAGGGACGGCCCTTGCGAGGCTTGCGGCGAGACATGTAGGTTTCATCGGCCTCGACTTCGCCGGAGAGAATGCTGCCATCCTTCATGGCCTCGCGGATTCTATGGGCCAGATACCAAGCGGTGCGGTAATTGACGCCAAGATGACGCTGTAGCTGGCAGGCAGACATGCCCTTTTTCGCTTCACAGATCAGCGCAATGGCGATAAACCATTTTGTGAGGGGCAGGTGCGTATCATTGAAGATCGTGCCGCTAGTGGCGCTGAATTGCTTCCCACAGCCCTTCTCCAAGCACTGATAGATGCGCATGCGCTTGTTCTTGCCCGCCGTGCGGTTGATCGTGGACACGCTCACAGAGCCACAGTGGATACAGCCAACGCCATTGGGCCAGCGCATCGCTTGGATGTAATCGAGGCAATCGGTGTCGGTCTTGAACTTGGCTGTTACGTCTATGAGCTTCATGGCAGCGCCTCACTGTCATAAAGCTATCAGACTTCCGTCTCTGTGTCAAATACATAATCGCCTTTTAAGTCCTTTGTTTTGGAAGTGCAGATGATAAAGGGGTTACGGGTGGATTTTTTGGATCTGCAGAATATAAAGGAGTTAGCAGTCGACAGTTGGCAGTTGGCAGTTTTCAGGCCTGACACCCCCGGTGTTTTTGCAAAGAGTGCGCAAATTATTGATTGGAGGATATTTGCGGCGCGCTCCTGTTTTTGGAAGAGTGAAACGAGAGCGGGTTGGCGCTGCGGGGATTGGGGGCGGAGGTGAGGGGCGGGAATCACGGGGAAATATAGCATTAGTGTTACTGTTTGTCAAATAGATACTGGTAAATGGTTTGTTTGGCTGGGGATGGCCGGGGCAGGAACTGGCGGAGGGAAATGGTGAGGACGGGTTTCGGTTGCTAGGAGTGCGCCAGCCGCAAACAAATTCCCGCGCGTAAAAACGACGCATGGGCCATTCCGGACGGGCCGCCCGCCTGCTTGCTCATGAATTGGACACCCGCGGAATAGCTGACAAGTGCAAGAGATGATGGTACAAGCTTGAATTGATGAACGACTCTCCGAAAGATGTTTACAACCTGCGTAGTTTCGAATATTTGATCTACGATGCCGTGCACCTGCTCTATCTCGCCGATGACGAGGGCGTGGAGCAAGGCGAAGGCGGATATGGGCCCACTTACACACGGACTTCGATTCTGAACACATTGCTACTGTTTGAGTGCGCCGCGAACTGCTGCATTGACGCACTGAATCTTCCTGGAGGGTTCGAGGAAGACATCGACAGGCTGCCCTTCCTCTCTAAGTATGAGTTTTTTCTGAGTTGCATCAATCCTGCCGCAAAGTTTGATCGTGGCTGCAAAGAAGTGCAAGTAGTAGCGGAATTGAAGGCAGTTCGAGATAGCTATGTCCATCCTAAGGTCAAAAAACGCAAATATTCAAAGGCAGATGATTTCTGGAGTCCAGACTTCGGGCACACGACGATTCTCAAAATTCCGCGAAATCCAACACGGTGGGAAACTAGCCACGCCATGCTCGCGCTCAAATCAGCGAACGATTTTTTCAATCTGTTCTTTCTGTCTTGGTGTAAGTTCGACACCAATAGGGTTTGCGAGATACTGCTGAGTTCTGATCCTGCAGGAATACCCGCGACGGCGAGCATTGGTATTTACTGCATCGAGGGGCTAACTCGGGCAGTGCGGGATTATGGCATCGATTTCCTATTCATTGGAAAGGTCGTCCGCCGAAGCTGAAGCGAAGTATCGGCCATCGAAATCGTGAACCCCAACAGTTGGTGATCCGCGGTTTGTTTTCTCTAATTTCTTTTTGGAGGCAATACGTGGTGAGGGATACGGCTTCTACGAGTCGGCGTAAAGTAGAGGAGCGGTAGGCCTGCCCGCTCGTTAGATCCGCGCCGATATCCAGAATTCACCTTCACAGTCTATGGGTGGGCCACCGGTCCTTAAAAGCCGAGTCTGATTTGTGCCGCAAGCTCACAAACTGATAGCTTGAAGTAGGCCCAAAACTGGTCAGTTTGGAGATGAAATGCGAGACAGAATAACGGCACTTCGCGAACAGTCCAACGAACTTCTCGCCGCGGCGGAAGGTAGGAATACCTATGCGCCCAAGACCTCAATGCATGCTGATTTCTGGGAGAAACTGAAGGCAGTATGCGCGTTGGCGCGGGAAATGTTCCCCGGACTGCTTGTGAATATCATCCCGGATGAATCGACGAAGACTTGGAACGAGGCTGTGCTTTGCTTGCGCCCAATCGTTAAAGCCTGCGGCGAGCCAGACCCGGAATCCATTGGAGACATTCCCGGCGACGCGGGTGGCATTTCCTGAATCGGGCGCTGGCCTCCGTCAGTAGCACCTTTTTTGGAGGGCTAGCTGATTTTGTAACCCACTTCGCTGCCAGGGCCTATATCAGCGATCGCGATTAGCATTGAGCGCAATTAGCTTTTTCGTTTGGTAGGCATTTTTCGCGTGATGATATCCGGTTTCTGATCTACTTCATGGACCTTTTCGGCAGCATGTAGCTTGCCCTTCTGTCGGTTGAGAATTCGAAGGTGCGGGGGCAGCATCTTGAGGAGCAAAGCTTCAATGTCGCGAATGAGTTTTGGATCGCATGGAATGTACCAGCTAAAGTGATCCCACATCTGTCCACGCCGCTTGCTACGACTTGCTTTCCTTAGGCGCCAGGGAATGTTGCCCATGCCTATGTAAACAGGCATCGAACCATCGTAGAGGATGTAAACGCCATCTCCGTCCTGCTTTGCAACTAGTTGAATATTTTTGAGATTCCGAGCCCACATACGGCCATATGTTCTTATCAGTGCCATTGAGATCCTCCATTCTGGTGATGGATGGATTGCTTGGCGAGCATAGGCGAAGTATATCAGTCGGGCAAGGCGTTTGGCACATAGGTGATGGGGTGCACCCTTTTCGCCGGTGAAGAGAGATCCCTCCGCTGCGGTCGGGATGACATGCAAAAACATATGGCTCCGGTGGCCCGTCAAGGGGCTGCCACCAACCGATTGACCTGCATGGCAATCTTGTTGGGCGATGCATTGCGGGCGAAGCGTTACCGATAGATTTCCTTGCGATGGCCGACGCGGTATTTCCAGAACTCGCGAGGATGAAAGAGAGGAGGGTAACGCAGAGACGCAGAGGGCGCGGAGAAACACCGGGGGCTTGATGGGGATGTACGACGGAGAGTGCTTACTCAGACGACCTGGGCTATGAGCAGTTGAGATCCTTCGCTCCGCAAGTTCATCCGGAGCGCAAAGAGCGCGCTTCGCTCAGGATGACAGCTTTTTTTTGTGCGCGGGAGTGTGCGGGTAGGATTTGGGATGTGGGAGTGAATACCCGCACATTCGAGAACCAAGGGCATTCCGAATTATCTCTGCGCTTTATGGACATCGGCCGGGCAGCCACAGATGGAAAGGCAAGATGCCAGGCTTCCCGGTACAAACCGCCGGGATGCAACTAGCGCAAAAGCCTGGCGCTACATAGGCAAAAGCAAGAGCAAGAGCAGCAGCAAAAGCAAGAACAAGGGCAAAAGAAAGGGCAGAAGAAAGAGCCGGGCTTAAGCCCGGCCCCTACATAAGCAATATAAGCGAGAGCAATTCAGCGGTTAGAAGATGGAGCGGCGCTGGTGGATTTGTTTGGTGGAGAGGGAGAAGCGGGGTTCAGGATTGGAGTTGGATTCGAGCTGGGCGGCTAGGTATTCGCCGAAGGCGGGGCCGTGTTTGAAGCCGTGGCCGGAGCCGCCGCCGGCGAACCAGAGGTTATCGATTTCGGGGTGGCGGTCGATGAGGAAGTCGCCGTTGGAGGTGTTTTCGTACTGGCAGACGCGGGTTTCGGTGAGGGGAGCGCCGGCGAGGGCGGGGAAGCGGCGGGCGATGTAGGAGCGGACCCAATCGGCGACGGCGGGGGTGACGGTGCGGGATTGGGTGTCCGGGTCGATGAGTTCGCCGTGCCAGTCGAGGGCGACCTTGAAGCCGCGAGATTCGATGTCGGGGATGCCGTAGACCTGATCGTCCTGGAAAAGCCAGGCGGGGGAGGCGGGGGGAGCGAAGCGGGAATCGCCCGGGGGCGGAGCGAAGAAAAAAACTTCCTGGCGGGTAGGAAAAATGCGCGGGCCGAGGATTCCGGGAAAAAGTTTGCCGAGCCAGGGGCCGCAAGCGAAGACGTAAGCATCGGCGGAGATTTTTTCTCCGGCAAGAGTGGAGAGGGAGGAGAGGCGGCCGGAGGAACGAGGGGCGACGACGGCGGCGTGGCGGAATTCGACGCCGCGGGCGATGGCGTCCTGAACGGTGGCGACGAGGGCGCGGCGGGCGAGGAGCACGCCGCCTGCGGGTTCGAGGAGGCCGGCGCCGACGTTATCGAAAACGAAATGGGGATAGAGGCGTTCGAGGGCGGGGCGGTCGAGGTGCAGGAAGTTGACGGAGCAGCGGCGCAGGGTCTCTTGGGTGCGCAGGAGTTGCGTGGTGTCCTCGCCGGCGAGCCAGAGGACGCCGGTCTGGCGGAAGAGCGGGAGATTTTTCCCGGCGAAGAGTTCCCTCCATTGGTGGAGGGAGCGGAGAGACCAATGGGTATAGATTTCGTCGGCGCCGTAAGCCATGCGGTGGATGCGGGATTCGCCGCCGGAGCTGGCGCGGGAGTGGCCGGGGCTGTAGGAATCGAGGAGAAGGATACGATGACCGCGGCGGGCGAGATGGGAGGCGGTCCAGGCGCCGAAGACGCCGGCGCCGATGACGGCGACGTCGTAGGATTTTTGAAGGGCCATTGGGCGATATGGTAGCGCAGGTGGCGGGCGGCGGGGAAGCGGGAGAGTAGACAGTTTTCAGTGATCAGTGATCAGTTTTCAGTGAAGAGCGCGAAGTCTTGGGAGGGGAGGCAGGTGAGACTGTGGAGCAGGTTGCTGAAAAAGCAAGAAAAAGCAGATTCCTCGTCGCCTGCGGCTCCTCGGAATGACACCTGAGGTGGGTAGGGGGGGCCGCCGGCTGCTAGAGTTCGAAGGCGGAGTGGAGGGGCCGCCGGCTGCTGAAAAAGCAAGAAGAAGCAGATCCCTCGCTGCGCTCGGGATGACAGAAAAGAGTTTTCCGCAGGCTGTTAGCGTTCGAAAGCGGATTGCAGGGGCTGAGCCCAGTGGGAGAGGTGGTTGAGGGACTGCGTGTGGGTGGGGTCGAGGTGGAGCGGGGTGATGGAGACGGCTTTGGAGAAGATGGCGGCGTAGTCGGTGTCCTTTTCGGCGTCTTTATCGATTTTCTGTTCGGAGAGCCAATAGTAGGTGCGGCCTTTGGGGTCGCGGCCTTCCTGCAGGTGGTTGCGGGTGATTTTTTTCGACTGGCGGGTGAAGAGAACTTCACCTTCCCATTTTTCCGGAACATTCACGTTAAGCAGAACCTGATCGGGCATAGGCTCGCGCAGGATGAGTTCGGCGATGTTGCGGGCGATGCGCGCGGCGGCGGCGAAATCGGCGGCGGGGTGTTTGGAGCAGAGGGAGAGGGCGCAGGAGGGGACGTGATGAAGAGCGCCTTCGCGGGCTGCTCCGACGGTGCCGGAGTAGTAGGCGTTTTCGCCGAGATTGGCGCCGTGATTGATGCCGGAGAGGAGTAGGTCCGGCGGCTCGGGGAGAAGTTTATGAAGGGCGACGATGACGCAGTCGGCGGGAGTGCCTTCGATGGCCCAGTGGTTTTCGCCGCGTTCGTGGCAGACGATGGGGTTGCGCAGGGTGAGGGACTGCGCGGCGCCGCTTTGTTCGCGGTTGGGGGCGACGATGCTGAGCTTGGCCCAGGGGCGGAGGGCGGCGGCGAGCGCGGCGATGCCGGGGGCGTGGAAGCCGTCGTCGTTGGTGAGGAGGATGTGGGGCGTCTTTTTGGCTGCTTTGGTCATTGCTGAATCATCCAGAGAAACGAAAAGCTACATGACTAGTTTACGCGAAAGTAGGTGCGGGTGCAGGAGGAGTGGGGATAATTTCCTGAGCGGGAGGAGAAAATGGTCGGGACGACTGGATTCGAACCAGCGACCTCACGCACCCCAAGCGTGCGCGCTACCAGACTGCGCTACGTCCCGACCGTACACAAACTAGGCTATCACCGCCGTTCCAGTAGCGTCAAGAAAGCGCGGAGGGTGTCGCGGAGGTCCAGGAGCATTTTGCGGCTGAGGAGCTGCTGAGCGTCGCCGGCGGAGGGAGATTCGGGAGGGAGCTGGCCGTGGCCTTCCTGCAGGAGGCGACGGGCACCGGCGATGGTGAAACCCTCGTCGTGGAGGAGGCGCTTGATTTTGAGGACCATTTCGACGTCCTGCTGGCGGTAGAAGCGGTGGCCGGCGGGAGTTTTGACGGGCTGAAGCATGGGGAATTCGGATTCCCAGTAGCGCAGGACGAAGGCTTTGGTGCGGGTGAGGCGGCTGACTTCGCCGATGCGGAAGAGTCCGGCTTCGGAGGGGGAAGGAGCGGCTTGTCCGTTATTCGACATGGTGGTTGGGGCGCGCTGCGACTCACTCATGGTAGACCAAAATTCGGGGGAGTCAACGAGGCGCGGGGATCAGCGGGCGCCGCGCGGCTGGCGTTTTTCGTGTTTTTCGCGCGGCGGGCGCTGGCGCAGGCGCTGCACGAAGCGCACGGGGGTGCCGGTGAAATCGAAGGAGGCGCGCAACTGATTTTCGAGGAAACGCTCATAGCTGAAGTGCAGGGCGGTCTTCTGGTTGGAGAAGAGGACGAAGGTGGGCGGGGAGGCCTTGGCCTGGGTCATGTAGAAAATTTTGACGGGGCGGGCCTTGGGAGTGGTGCCGCGGCTGAGGTCCACGCCGGCGAGCCAGCGGTTGAGTTCGGGCGTGGGAATCTTTTTTCTGCGGGCGGCGGCGACTTTTTCGATGAGGGGATAGAGGCGCTCGGCACGTTCGCCGGTTTTGGCGGACATGAAAATGATCGGAGCGTAGCTGAGGAATTTCAGTTTGTCGCGGACCATTTTTTCGTAATCGCGGAGCAGACGGTCCTTGTCGAAACCCTCGATGGCGTTGCGCTTGTCGGGGACTTTTTTCTTGAGCATGTCGGCGGCGGCCTTGTCGCGGGCCTGGCGGGCGGCTTCGACGGCGAGGTCCCATTTGTTCATGACGATGATGACGGAGCGGCCGGACTGCTCGGCGTAGGTGCCGATGGTGGCGTCGCCCTGGGTGACGCCGTGTTCGGCGTCAATGACGAGGAGGGCGACGTCGGCGCGTTCGAGGCTGCGGCGGGCCATGACCACGCTGAGTTTTTCGGCGACGAGCTTGGTTTTGCCCTTTTTGCGCATGCCGGCGGTGTCCACGAAGCGGTAGAGCTTGCCGTCGTGCACGGTTTCAGTGTCCACGCTGTCTCGGGTGGTGCCGGCTTCGGGGGAAACGATGGAGCGCTCTTCGCCGGCGAGGAGATTGAGGAGCGTGGACTTGCCGACGTTGGGGCGGCCCATGATGGCGACTTCGACGGATTCGACGGGGACGACGTCGGGAGTTTCGCGGGCGGCGAGGGTGTGAATGGCGGCGTCGAGGAGGTCGTCGATGCCGGTGCCGTGCTCGGACGAGATGGGATAGACGGTGGCGCCGAGTTCGTGGAAGACGGCGGCCTGAACTTCCTGGCGCAGGGTGTCGGTCTTGTTGGCGGCGACGACGAAGGGTTTTCCGGTGGAGCGCAGCATCTGGGCCATTTCGGCGTCGAGGGGGACGAGGCCGGCCTGGCTGTCCACGACGAGGACGAGCAAGCCGGCGTTCTCGATGGCGACTTTGGCCTGGCGGAAGATTTCTCTGGGAATGAGGGCTTTGTCGCCGGGAACGATGCCGCCGGTGTCCACGACTTCAAAAGTGCGGCCGCGCCAATGGGCCTGGCCGTAGATGCGGTCGCGGGTGATGCCGGGCTCGTCGGTGACGATGGAGCGGCGGGTCCCGGTGAGGCGGTTGAACAGGGTGGATTTGCCGACATTGGGGCGGCCGAGGATGACGAGGGATGGAAGTTTCGTAGGCATAAGTGGTGTGGAGTAATAATTTTACAGCATTTGAGGGGTGCGTGCTCAGGTATTACGGGGTGAAGGGAGGGGGCGGGGGGTAAGAGAAGCAGAACTTGACGAGAGGGGGAGGGGAGAATAGTGTATTGCGTAAGAACGGGGTGAATTGCCGGGCCGGGTCTAACGGCAGCGGCGTTGCCGACATTTACGCTAGCTCAGGGGTGGGCGCATGAACTCGATGCCAAAGGAGAATGCAATGAAGAATAGCGCTTGGTGGATGCGCGGCCTAATGGTGGTGTGTGCCGCAGTGCTGGTCTTGACGCTTGGATTTGCCGCGGAGGCGCAGACTTACCGCGGGTCGATATTGGGAACGGTCATGGATTCCTCGGGAGGATCCGTGGCAGGCGCGACTGTGACGGTGAAGAACCTGGATACGGGGCTGACGCGGACGGTGACGACGGGGGACGATGGCAGCTACAAGGTGCCGGAGCTGCCGATTGGGAATTACAGCGTGTCGGTGGAGAAGGCCGGATTCCGCACGGGGATCGTGACGAGCATCCGCGTGGAGGTGGCGTCGACGAACCGCGTGGACGTGACGCTGCAGCCGGGAGAGATTACGCAGAAGGTGGAGGTGTCGGGCGAGGCGCTGCCGCAGATTGAGACGACGTCGAACACGATGGGCGGAATGGTCGCTGCCACCGAGATGAGCGGCCTTCCGGTGAACGGGCGGGACTACCAGAAGCTGATCTTCCTGGTGCCGGGCGTGGCGGGATCGCCGGACCAGATCACGGATTCGCCGGGGTCGTACGGAATTTTTTCGATGAACGGGGCGCGCGGGCGGGCGAATAACTATTTGCTGGACGGCACGGACATGAACGACGGGTACCGCAACGATCCGTCGATCAATGAGGCGGGTGTGTTCGGGACGCCGGCGACGATTCTGCCGGTGGAGGCGGTGGCGGAAATGCGCGTGCTGTCGAATTTCGAGCCGGAATACGGGCGCAGCGCGGGCGGCGTGATCAACGTGGTGACCAAGAGCGGGACGAACGAGTGGCACGGGACGGGGCTGGAGTATTTTCGGGACAAGGCGCTGAATGCGCGGAATTATTTCGACGAGGCTTCCGCGGGGCCGCAGCAAGAGTTCCGCAACAATCAGTTCGGCGGGTCGCTGGGCGGACCGATTCGCAAGGATGGGACGTTCTTCTTCTTCGACTACGAGGGAACGCGCGAGCACGGGGCGCAGAGCAGCCCGGCGTGCGTGCCGACGGCGGTAGACATTACGACGAACACGCCGGGGGGAGGAATCAACCCTGTGATCGCCGCGATCTTGGCGCGCAATCCCTGGCCCGCGGCGAACCTGCCCGGCTCGTGCATTACGAACGGAACCGACGGACAAACGCCGGTAACGACCAACGCCGCCCTGGCGACGCCATTTTCGAACCGGGTGGACAGCCTGATCGCCAAGGTAGATCACAACATCGGGAAGAAGCAGATGCTCACGGGGCGGTATTATTTTGGGGACAGCGACCAGAGTTTCCCTCTGGCGCTGGTGGGAGGCGGATTGGTGCCGGGGTTCAATACGGCGACGCCGACACGGGTGCAGGTGGTGTCCGTGTCGCACGTGTATACGATCAGTTCCAATCTGGTGAATGAGGCGCGCTTCGGGCTGAACCGGTTTGTGGAGGGATTTTTCCCGGAGGATCGCAGCTTTGATCCGGGAACGATCGGGCTGAACACCGGGGTGAGCGCGTATGATTTTGGTTTGCCCAAGATCAGCGTGGGCGGATTTGCTCCGATCGGAGCGGACAACGGGGATCCGCGCGAGCGGGTGGACACCAACCTGCACTTCATGGACAACATTTCGATGAACCGTGCGGGGCACGCCGTCAAGTTCGGGTATGAAATGAGGCGCACGACGATCTGGCAGATGTTCGACCGGACCGGGCGCGGCAAGCTCAGTTTTGACAACCTTGCCGCGTTCCTCGCGGGCACGCCGGCGGACGGTAAGCGGCTAATCGGAAATACCAGCCGCAACACCAGCCAGAACTCGCACGCGTTCTACATGCAGGACAGCTTCCGGTGGAGGAAGAACCTGACGGTAAATTACGGAGTGCGCTGGGACTACTATGGAGTGATCAAGGAAGACAACGGGAATTTCACGAACGTAGATCCCGTGACGGGAATGGGCATCCTCTTGAACGGCGCCGGCCTCTACGCGCCGGACAAGAACAATTTCGGGCCGCGGGTGAGCCTGGCCTGGGACGTGAACGGAAAGGGCAAGACGGTGATTCGAGCGGGATACGGATTCTTCTATGACTCCGTATCGCACGACATGTTCCTGGGGCACCTGCCGTGGAACAGCGGATTCGATCCGGGGCCGGCGTATGCCGGTTTCGGGCCCAACCCCATTTCGTTTGCGGGAATAACCGGAGGAACGCTGAATGCCGCGATACCTGTTTTTGACATTCCCGGCGCCTCGCCGATGGGGGATGCCTTCGGCGTGGACCCCAAGATGCGCACGCCGTACATGCAGAACTACAACCTGAACCTGCAGCAGGAGATCAACCGCTACATGGTCTTGCAGGTGGGCTATGTGGGATCGAACGGCCATAAATTGCTGCGCTTCCGGGATATCAACCAGCCGTCGCAGGCGGAAATCACGGCGGCGGATTTGGCCACAACCTGCCCCAATCCTGCGCCTCCTCCGCTTACGGTTCCCTGTGTGGCCGACTGGAGCGTGCCGCGGCATCTGTCGGCGTCGCCGTTCTGGTACATCAACTGGGAAGAGGCTTCGGCCAATTCGACTTACAACTCGCTGCAGTTGAGCTGGAAGATTAATAACTGGAAGGGGCTCAGCTCGACGGCGAGCTTTAACTGGTCACATTCGATCGACGACGCGAGCGACGGCGAGGACTACGTGCCCAACGCGGCGCAGCCCAACGACAGCACGTCGCCCATCCGCATGAACCGGGGGAATTCCAACTTTGACGTGCGCAAGCATCTCACCTGGAACTTCACGTATAACTTCCCCAATCGCAAAGGGAGCATGAGCAAGCTGACGGATGGATGGGGAGTCAACGGCATCGTCACGGTGCAGTCCGGGCAGCCGTTCCAGTTAAACTATAATTTCTGGGGCGATTTCGACGGCAGCGGAGGGGGATTCGGCCGGCCAGATGTGGCCGGGACGATTACTTACAACCGCAACGATCCCAGGAATTTCCTGGATGTCAGCGTCTTTGCCATTCCGTGCAGCTATCCGGTGGCAGGCGGGGACGGCACATCGGCAACTTGCGTCCCGGGCACGCGGCATTTCGGCAACCTAGGACGCAATTCGCTGCGCGGTCCGGACTTCCGGCAGTTCGACTTCTCGATCTTCAAGGACACGAAGATCAACGAGCGGATCAAAGTGCAATTCCGCGCCGAGGCGTTTAACCTGTTCAATCATCCCAATTTTGCCAATCCTTATCTGCCCTACTTCATCGCCGATGCCTCTCCCAACGGGGTCGGCACGAACGGTCGTTCGATTGGTTCACTGGGTCTGGCGGCGACCGGCGACGTGGGCATCGGGTATCCGTTCCTGGGGAGCGGGGGGCCGCGAGGGTTGCAGCTGGCGGTGAAGTTCACCTTCTAACCCTTCCGCGAAATTGCGGAGGCGAATTGCGGCGGCCCCGGCTTCGGTCGGGGCCGTTTTTTTTTGGTGGAAGTTGTATGGGTGGGCTTGTGGGCGTATCTTCAGGCTGGGTAAGGAGTTGGGGGAGAAGGCTGCCAGGCTCCCGACAAGGTCGGGATAAATGCCGCCTGGCGCTGCGACAAGTTCTAAGAAGTGAAATTTTCCGGTCCTCTTTTGCGTAATAGCTTATGGACGGTAAGAGAACAAGTCGGATGAGCGCACCGGGCATTAGGGAACCCGCGGAGGCGGTTCAGCGGGCTCAGGCAGGGGATGCCGAGGCCTGGGGCGAGATCTATCGGCAGTTCGCTCCGGCGATCTTCCGGTTTTGCCGGCGGGCGCTGCCGACGCGGGAGGATGCGGAGGACGCGACGACGGAGATTTTCATGAAGGTGCGGGGAAAAATCGGTCTGTACGACCCTTCGCGATCTTTCAGCGCCTGGCTGTATAAGGTGTCCGCGAATCATTGCTGGGACATGCTGCGGAGGCGCAAGGGGCGCCAAGACAAGGAAACGGAAGACGTGGCGGAGCTGCCGCTGGCGCATCCCGAGCCGGGCCAATTGGAGCGGCTGATTGAGCAGAGCACGAGCGAGCAGGTGCGCGGGGCGCTGGAGCGGCTGCAACCGCGGGCGCGCATGGCGCTGGTGCTGCGCTACTACTCGGAGATGAGTTACGAGGAGATTGCGGAGACGCTGAAAGTGCGGCGGGCATTTGTGGGGGTGGTGCTGCTGCGGGCGAGGCATGAATTGAGGCAGGCGCTGGAACGGCCGGGAGAGCTGGCGGCGGGAGGAACGCGTTGAGCGAGAGGGAGATGGGGAAACATCTGGAGGAGATGACCTGCCTGCTCTACCTGGAAGGCGAGTTGGAGCGAGCGCGGGCGCGCGAAGTCTCCGCGCATACGCAGGAGTGCTCCGCTTGCCGCACGCTGCTGCGGACGCTGGAGCACGAATCGCGGCTGCTGACGCGGGCGATGATCGAGGAGGACGAGCCGCTGCCGGAGCGGCTGGCGGCGCTGCCGGGGCGCTCCGGGCCGCCGCTGCATTGGATCTGGGGAGCGGTGCTGGGGCTGGCCGCGACGGGCGTTTACGGGCTTTACACCGGATATCTCGAGCCGCTGGTGGGGCGTCTTGACGAGGTTGGTTTTGGCGGAAGCGATGTGATCAGCATGCTGATATTTCAAGGAGCTTTCTGGAAAGGATGGCAATCCATGATTTCACTGATACAGATTCTTGCAATGGTAACGCTGGCGGGAACGGGAGTGCTGCTTGGGCGGAAGTGGCTGCGGAGGCCGTCGGCGGCGCTGGTTCTTTCTTCCTTTTGCGCGCTGCTGGCTTTGCCCGGCGGCGCGGGTGCGGCGGAGGTGCGCCACGCGCAAATCTACACGCTGCACAAGGATGAGGTGATCAAGAACGACCTGTACGTGGGGGCCGGGAAGGTGCGGATTGACGGCACGGTGGACGGTGATTTGGTGGCGGCAGGGGAAAGCGTGGACGTGGATGGGCATGTCACGGGAGACGTGATTGCCTTCACCAAGAATTTGCGGATTGCCGGCAAGGTGGATGGAAGCGTGCGCGTGTTCGCCAATACGCTGGTTTTGAGCGGCGCGGTGGGGCGCAACGTGACCAGTTTCTCGGAAGTGTTCGATCAGGATTCCGCTTCGCAGATCAACGGAGGACTGACCGCTTTCTCCAACAGCATTTCCCTGGACGGGAAGACCGGGCGCGACTTCCTCGCTTTTGCCAATAACACCACGCTTTCCGGCTTCATCGGCGGGAATATGAAACTGAGGGGGAAGGCTTTGAGCATCGGTTCCACGGCGCAGATTCAGGGGAGCGCGAAGTTCAGCGGCAGGGAGCCGGCCGAGGTTTCCGCGCAGGCCAAGCTGGGGTCGCCGCTGGTTTTTGAGCAGTACCGGGAGGAGCCGCGGCGCTGGGCGTCGCACCATTACGGATTTCAACTGATCTGGGCGGCGGGGACCCTGCTGTTCGGGCTGGTGTTCTTCCTGGTGCTACCGGAATTCGGGCGGGAGGCGGCTGGGGCCGGGCAACGCTATGGGGAGTCGTTCGGAATGGGGCTGCTGATGTTGGTCGGGGTGCCGATTGCATTTGGCATTGCTTGCATCACTTTGATCGGGATTCCCCTGGGGATCGCGGCAATGGCGCTGTGGCTGGGCATGCTCTACTGCGCGCAGCTGGTGGTGGGCGCAATCGTGGGAGGATGGATTTTGGGAGCGGCTCCCGCGGGGAACGCCTGGGCGCTGACCGAACGCATGCTGCTGGGTGTGGTTGCGATTCGGCTGGTGATTCTCGTTCCGCACCTGGGCGGACTGGCGCATCTGGCCGTGATCCTGTGGGGCCTGGGGGCGATTACGCTGGCGGTTTACAAGCGTTTCCAGAAGGAGACGCCAGCGCTTCCGCTGCCAGCCGCACCGGCGGCGCAGCCCGCGTGATGGGCGGGAATCAGTGTTTGCGGACCTTGGTGGCGAAGAACATGGGAGAGGAATTCATACCGGGATTTTGAATGTAGAGGGCGCGGAGGGAGACGACGTCCGCAGCGGCGAGACTGGCGGAGCCGGCGACATTGTCGTAGCTGGTGACGTTGGGGAAGACTTCGACCAGGGGAATGGTTGCGCCAAAGGAGCCGAAAAATGGGGGAAGGGCGGCGGCGTTGATGCTGAAGGAATTGCTTAAAACCGTGTTCACGGTGGCGGTGAAGCGGGAATGGCGGAGAAGGATGCGGGTGGCGGTGGCGGAAACGACGCCGAGGGAGGCGGTGGCGCCGGTAACGGTGACCATGACGGTCTGGCCGGGGTAGAGGACGCTGGAATCCGCGCCGCCGGTGAAGAGGGCCAGATTGGAGGGGAAGCTGCTGGACAAAGTCATGCCGGCGGTATCCACAGCGAAAGTGGGAGCAGCGGACCAGGAGAGGTTCACGGTGTCGCCAGCTGCGGCTCCGGTGAGGGCGGTGTTCGAGCTGGTGACGACTACCTTGTCGGAGAGCACCATGCTGAACGAAGTGGTGGTGCCGGGGGTCTTGTAGATGGTGCCTTCGAGGACGTCCACGGAGGTTGAATCGATAAGGTCGACTTCGCGGATGGCGAGGGTACCGTCGAGATTGAGGCCGGCATTGACACTGAGGGTTTGTCCGGTATGCAGGCAGGTGGAGTTCAGCGCGACGCAAGTAGCCAGAGGATCGTGATAGAGGGTGCCGGAGCCGACGATGCCGGTGAGGGTGCCGCGGGTGCCGGACTGGACGGTGAGGCTGCCGGTGGAGGAATTGTAGGCGGTGACGGTGCCGGTAAAATCCTCGATGAGGTCGAGAGTGCTGGCGGGCGTGCCAGTGTGGGGGAGGTTTGTGGCGGTAACGGCGCCGGCGACAGTGAAGTCCACGCCCAAGGCGGCGGTAATGGCGTTATTCAGATTGAAGTCGAGAGCGATGCCGGTCTGCTGGCCGGAGGTGAGGGAGAGGGCGGCAGGAAAAGTGTAGGTGACGCTGGCGGCGGAGATGGGTGAGACGGTGCACAGGCTGCCGGCAGTGCAGGAGCCGATGGCGGCGGCGGTGCCGTTGAGGAAGACGATCTTGGAGCTGGCGACGGCGACGGTGATGCCGCTGTAGGTGCCGGCGGGAATTGCGGCGGAGGTGGCGCCGAGGAAAGAATCGCTCTGCAGGCGGGTGAGTTCGACGGAAAGCGGGTTGGGGGAGAGCGTAAAATTCACGGGCGCGCCGGAGGAGGGGTTGAGGGCGAGGCCGGAGAGAGTGATGGTGAAGGAGAGGATGGAGACGCCGGCGGGAGGAGTATCGGTGAAGGTGACGCTGACGGTGGCGTTGCCGGAAGCGGGAGGAGTGACGGTGTTATGGGTGCCGCTGCAGGAGGCCAGCAGGAGAGCCGCGAGGAGGATCGTGGAAAGAGCAAGGGGCGAGCGTTTCATGAAGCACCTCGAATTGGAATCTTTCGCCATGAGCGTGGCCAGCTTTGTTCGGCCGTGCAATGCATGCCGAATGTAGCACTTACCGGAGTGGGATGCATCGAATAACCGCGGAAGTTGCTCTATGTCTAAAGGGAAAGGTAAATTGCGGAGCGGCGGCGGCTCTGATTGTTTGGCGGGGGAGGCTTGGATGGGGGGCGCGGCGCTGTGCTATTGTTAGGGCTCTGATGGTGGTGAGCACGTTTTCCGGAGAGTCCTTTTCTGCCTAAACGAATTTCCAAGAAAGCCGCCGCGCAGGCCGATGCCGGCGGCGAGCCGAAATCTTCCCCCGAGACTGTTGTGGAAAGACATTACGCGCCGCTGACGGAGGAGGACGAGCCGCGGGTGCGCGCGGAGAAGGAATCCGCGGAGGAGGGAGAAAAGCCCTCGATTGCGGAGATTTTCGGGCCGGGGGGGCTGCTGGAAAAGGCCATGCCGCGGGGATACGAGCACCGCGCGGCGCAGTTGGAGATGGCCGAGGTGGTGCAGGAGGCGTTCGAGTCGCACCAGCACGCGATTGTGGAGGCCGGAACGGGCACGGGGAAGACGCTGGCGTATCTGATTCCGGCGCTGATGAGCGGGCGGCGGGTGGTGATCTCGACGGCGACGAAATCGCTGCAGGAGCAGCTGTATCAGAAGGACGTCCCGTTTTTGCAGAAGCATTTCGCGCCGGAGCTGAAGGTCGCGGTGATGAAGGGGCGCTCGAATTTTCTGTGCTGGAGCAAGATGGACCAGATGGGGGACCAGCCGATGCTGGCGGGGCTGGAAGAGCTGGTCATGGCGCGTTTGCCCGTCGCGGCGGCGCCGAACACGACCGCGACCGCGTTGCGCCCGGTGGGGATGTGGTTGGCCGCATGTTGGGCAAGGGTTCGAAGAATCCTTCCTTATCGAACATGATAAAGCGTTTAGAGAGATTCT
>JAIQGC010000051.1 GCA_020072805.1 Terriglobia bacterium | reverse complement strand
GTGCCTTCCATGGCTTCCACGGCCACGCAAGCGCAATCGGAGATCACCACCGTCTGACCGATGTCCATCGCGGCAATCTGCCGCGCCACGCCCAGCCCGTAAGCGATGTCCGCCGCTTCGCCCGCGTTCGGCGCGCGCCGCGTAAGCACGCCCGGTTGGGGCAGCAGCGGCTGCAGAAACGCCGTGGAATCCACCAGGTGAATGCCTTCGTCGGCGAGAACCTTGGCCACCGCGCCGATCAGCGAATCCGTATTTTTTCTCGGCAGCGTGAAGAGCAGCTTGGCCAGCCGCCAGTCCGGCCGGATGGCGCTGAAAATCTTATTGTGCTTCACCTGCCCGGCCATCACCGCCTGCTTCACGCCTTCCTGCTGCAGCAGCTCGATGGCCTTGCTCAGTTCCCCCAGGCTCACCCAGTGGAATCTCTTGGCCTCGCGCTCCAGCTCCGGCGAAGCCTCTTCGCGGATGGCGATCACGGCCATCTCAATGCCCTGGCTGCGCGCCCCTTCCAATACCAGAAACGGAAATCGCCCGTTGCCCGCGATCAGCCCCCAACCGGAAGCCGCGTTGTCCGAAGATGGAACGAGGGAAGTCATCGGCGGAGGCGCCCTACTTCACAATTCCACGCTTGGCGGACTCGATGAAACGGATCAGTTCGTCCACGTCGGCTGAGCCCGCCAGCTCGCCGCGCATCCCCGCGATGGCCTGCGTGGTGTTGAGCTTCGAGCGCAGCAGCAGCCGAAACGCCCGCTGCAACGCGGCAATGCGCTCCGCGCCGAATCCTTTGCGCTCCAGCCCAATGGCGTTGATGCCGAAGCACTGCGTTTCGCGCTCGGTGACAATCAGGGAAAACGGCGGCACGTCCTGCGTGATCACGGTGCACGCGCCGATATACGCGTAGCGCCCGATCCGGCAAAACTGGTGCACCGGAGAGAACGCCCCCACCGTGGCGAAATCCTGCACGTCCACGTGCCCGGCCAGCGTCGCCCCGTTGGCGAAAATCGTCGAATCGCCCACGTGGCAGTCATGCGCCACGTGCGCCGAAGCCATAAAGAGGTTGCCGCTGCCAATCGTGGTCTTGCCCCCGCCGCCCACGGTCCCGCGGCTGACGGTTACATATTCGCGAAACGTGTTTCCGTCGCCCACTTCCAGCTCGGTGGGCTCGCCCTTGTATTTCAAATCCTGCGGCGCTCCGCCAATCGCACAGAACGGATGAAAAATATTCTCCTTGCCGAATCGCGCTGGCCCCTTCACCACCGCGTGCTCATGCAGCACGCACCCGGCGCCCAACTCGACTCCCTCCCCCACCACCGCAAACGCTCCCACGCGCACACCCGCCGCCAGCCGCGCCCCCGCGGCCACCACCGCCTGCGGATGTATTTCCCCGCCGCTCATTTCCCCGCGCTCTCCGCATCGCGGTCCACCATCTTGCACATCAGCGTCGCTTCGGCCGCCATTTCCTCGCCGACCATCGCCTTCCCTTCCAGCTTGCAGAAATCCCCCCGCCAGTTCAGCACGTTCACTTCCAGCCGCAACTGGTCGCCGGGCACCACCGGCCGCCGGAACCGCGCCCCATCGATCGCCACGAAATAAATCAGCTTGTTGGCCCGGTCGGGAATCTCCTGCAGCAGCAGGTATCCCCCTGCCTGCGCCAGCGCTTCGATGATCAGCACCCCGGGCATGATCGGCTTGCCCGGGAAATGCCCCTGAAAGTGCGGCTCGTTGATGGTCACATTCTTGATGCCCACGATGCGCTTGAGCCGCTCCATTTCCACGATGCTGTCCACCAGCAGAAACGGATAGCGGTGCGGCAGAAATTTCTGGATTTCCGTAACGTCGTGAATCATTTTCTCCCCTGCGCTGGGCGCGAACCTGAACCCAGCCCCTCGCCCGCGAACAAACGCTTCATTATATGCGACCAGCGGCTGGACGGGAAACGCTGCTTCCGGCCTCGGCACCGCATCGCCCGCCGCGCCGATTTGCCACCCTCAACCGCCATTGCTACCATACCGGGGTCATGTCCGAGCTCCCCTTGCCCCGACTGTTTCTCCAGCTCCTCGTTCCCCGCCTGCCGGAAATGACCCAGACCCTGCAGCGCCTGGTCGTCGCCGAATCCCCCAGCCTGGAAAAGGCCGTCGCGGACCGCTGCGCGCAACTACTCTCCAGCGAATGGCGCCAGCGCGGCGCTCGCGTGGAACTGCTCCGCTCCAAAACCCGCGGCGACCATGTCCGCGCCGTCGTCGAGCCCTCCGCGGGAAAAAGCACCGGCCAAATTTTGGTGCTGGGCCATTACGACACGGTCTACGGCTCGGGCACCCTCCGGAAAATGCCCTTCCGCATCCGCGGCGGTAAAGCCTACGGCCCCGGCGCCTTCGACATGAAGGGCGGAATCGTGCAGGCTCTCTTCGCCCTCGAGGCCCTGCAGCAGGCCCGCGTAAGACTGCGCAAGCGCATCGTCTTCCTGTGGACCTCCGACGAAGAAGTGGGCAGCGAAAACTCGGAAGGCCTGATCCAGAAAGAGGCCCGGCGCAGCGACGCCGCCCTGGTCCTCGAACCCTCCTACGGCCCCAAGGGACTGCTCAAAACCTCGCGCAAGGGCGTGGGCTTCAAGGAACTGATCGTCCACGGAAAATCCTCGCATGCCGGCCTCGCCCCGGAGGAAGGCGTCAACGCCGTTCATGAAATGGCCCTCCAGATTCTCCGCATCGCAAAATGGACCGACCTGCGCCGCGGCATCTCCGCCAGCGTCAACGTCATCGAGGGCGGAACGCGCACCAACGTCATCCCCGACCGCGTTCGCGCCATGATCGACTTGCGGGCGCTTACCCTCGCCGACATGCGCAAGCTCGAAAAACAACTTGCCGCGCTGCGCCCGGAATCCCGCGGCGCGCGCATCGAAATTCGCAAAGGCTCCAGCCGCGCGCCCCTCGAACGCAAAATGACCACGGCGCTTTTTGCCCGCGCCCGCCATCTGGCCGCGCAAATGGGCATCTCCCTCGGCGAATGTTCGGTTGGAGGCGGTTCGGACGGAAATATCACCGCCAGCCTGGGTGTGCCTACTCTCGACGGCCTCGGTGCCGTCGGCTCCGGCGCGCACAGCGCGGATGAACATCTGCTCCTGCGCACAATGCCCGAGCGCGCCGCTCTGCTGGCCGCCTTGCTGGCCAGCCTGTAGCAAGTTTTCAATTTTCAGTTTTCAGTTTCCAATTCTCAGGAAATTCTTGCGCGCCCCATCGCCCCGGCGCTATAGTCCGCTTATGAGGCGCCGGGTCCGGTGGACGGTTGGCGGATGCGCGCTGCTCTTCGCGGCTTTCTTTCTCTTTCTGGCCCTGCGTTCCCCGCACAAGCCGCTCATCCTCCTCGCCCTGCCGCCCTTCTTCTGCCTGCTGATTGCCGCCGCCTCTTTTTCCGATATTCTGCACAAGACCGCCTCGCGCATCATCGGACTTGCCGCTTCCCTGCTCTCTTTAGCTTATCTGGTCATCGAAATTCGCAGCCAGCCCTGGAGTCCCTATCCGGGCCTGGGCGAACCCCACTGGCTGCATGCCGCTCTGGCTTTTCTGGTCTTTGGCCTTCCGGGTATTTACGTGGCGGTGCGCGGCGAATATCCCGCGTGGGGAAAAGCTGCGCGCGGGCTTCCCCGCGGCAAAGCTGCCTGCGCGCAAAATCATTCTCACGGAGCGTAGGTCTGCCGCAGATAGGCCACGGCGCCGGCCGTGACATCCCCGTAGTCCCCGCGCAGCACGTCGCGCAAGGCGTGCTCGGTGGAGCGCCCCGCGGCGATGCGGTCCAGAATCCGCACCACATCGGCCATTCCGTCTGTCTGCACCAGATATTCCACGTTGGCCAGCGACCACGCATAGGCATAGTTCGCTTCCTCGCCCTGCAAATTCATCCAGGAACCTTCCAGGCTGTTCAGAGGCTTCGCTTGCTTCTCCTCATAGGCCCGGATCAGCGCCGCCGCTTCCATTCCGCTGCGCGCCCCTTCCAGATATTGCGCCAGCCCTTCATTCAGCCACACCGGGCACAGCCCGCGCGATGTCTGCGTCAGAAAACTATGCGTCAGTTCGTGCTTCAGCACCCGCGAGAGTTCCGGCGATACGCTGCTGAGTCCCTGCACCGGGATGCGCAGCCTTCCATCATTGAGCGCTCCGGCCCAGCCCGGCGCCCGCGTGATATCCCCGAACGCCTGCTGCGTGTATAGCACCACGCCGATGCGGTCCGGCGGCGTGTAGTTCAGCGCCGCCTCCACCGATGAAAAATGCCCCTCCAGCGTGCGCAACACCGCCCGCGCCAGCTCCGGCGCGGCCTCTCCCGAATACTTCAGCGTGAAGTGCGCGCTTTCGTTTTCCGCGTAGTTTGCCTCCTCCTGCTTGTCCCGCAGCGCTTTATCCAGCGCCGCCTGCACATCGGGGTCCGCTCGCAGCGCCAGCGATCGCTTCCATTCGCGCACCGCATCCTCAATCTTATTCGACCGGTAGTAGGCCCACCCGGCAAGCTTGGCCACGTCCGGAGAGTGCGGAGCCAGAAGCCTCGCCTTTTCCAGATAGTTCAGCGCCTGCTTATATTCGCTCAGCCGCAGATGCAGATAGCCCGCGGTCATCAGCAGCCCGGGCTGCTCCGGCGCGTAGATCAGCGCGGCTTTCTCTTCACCCAGCGCCTTCTCGATATCCCCTCGGCCCAATTCGAATTGCGCCGCGGCGTGATGCGCCATCGCCGCCGCATCCCCGCTCTCCGGTTTCCCTTGCCGCGCATCTATTTCCAGTATCGCGATGTATTCGCGGTCGATCGCCCCGTCATGCACGGCCCGCCGCGATATTTCACCCGCGGGGTCCAGTTCCCGCGCCGGGCCCGCTTCCGTCGAAGGCGGCGCAATCGACGCACTGAATTCGGAATCCGGCTCGCCGGTGCCGCGATCGATGTGATCCACCAGCACCGCGGAAAGACTGAAGCTTCCCGTCGCGGTTTCGTATCCAATCTTGCCGTCTTTCTCGAAGACCCGCGTGGCCCAGATCCGCCGCCCATTTTTCAATACAATCGTGTCCGCAATCAGCGGCCCCGCCGCAAAAAGAAGTACCCATGGGAACAAAAACAACAGGCGGCTGGCGGCGCGGCGCATGCTCTCATTTTACAGCCCCCGGCCCGGCCGCACCCGGCAGTCTTGCTGCCCTATGACGAAAGTTGCTACAGTCGAATTCATGATCCGTTTCCGCTTCCCCGCCATGTTTCTCGCCGGCCTACTCTGCGCCGCCGCTCCTCTTTGCGCCCAGTCCTCCGCCTCTTCCCCGCGCGAAATCTACGACGCCCTGAACAAAATCCGCGTGGACACCGCCGCCGTCTATGCCGTCGAGCGACTCGAATTGCGCCGCGGCGATATGCGCCTGGCCTTCGAGGAAGGCACCCTGGCCCTGCTCACTCCCGTCGCCGGACGCATCACCGGCGCCGTATTTTCCGGCCGCGGCCACGCCCTCGCCGCTCCCCGCGACTCCGTCGAGAAACAGCAACTGGCCCGCTTCACCGGCGCTCCCGTCCTCGACCAGGAGTTTCGTACCGCCTACCTCCGCTTCAACGACGATACGGCCCAAGAACTCCTCAGCCAAATCGCCCAGTCCAAACTTTCCCCCCGCGAAGATTTTGATTTTACCGCCCGCTGGAATCTCGTCGTCGTTCCGGCCAATCCGCCCCATTCCCTGCGCCTGCTCCTCGATCTCGTCTCCGAAAATCCGCAACCCTATTTCTACGCCGCGCTCGAAGGCCTGACCACCGGCACCTTTGAATTCACCCTCGACCCCCGCCGCGAGGAACCCTTTTCCCTCTGGCAAGTCAGCAAAACCAATGGCGCGGCCTTCTACGATCTTTGGGCTTCCTACCGCCCCGCCGGCCCGCCGCCGCAGGAACCCGCCCACAGCGCCCTGCGCTACTCCATCGAAACCACCGTCCTGCCCGACCGCTCGCTCGAAGGAAGAACCCGTATCGAGTTGCGCGCCAATCGCTCCGGCGAGGGCATGCTGGTCTTCGAACTCTCCCGTGAACTCGCCGTAAGCTCCGTGCAAGACGAGGCGGGACAGGAAATTCCCTTTTTCCAGAATGAAGGATTGAACAAACGCGAGCGCAGCCGCAGGGGCAATGACGCCCTCTGCGTTATCCTGCCGCGCGCCCCGCAGCGCGGCGAATCTTTCTCCCTGCGCCTCTCCTACCGCGGCCGCGTCATCGAAGACGCCGGCAACGGCGTGGTCTTCGTCGGCTCCCGCGGAACCTGGTATCCCCATCTCGGAGCCCCGGACAGCTTCGCCGATTATGAACTCTCCCTGCGCTGGCCCCGCAACATGCGCCTCGCCGCCACCGGCACAAAAATAGAAGAGCACGAAGAAGGCGAATTCCGCGCGGGCCGCTGGCGCACCGATAAACCCATCCCCGTGGCAGGCTTCAATTTGGGAGAATACGAATCCGCGGGCGAAAAAGAGCCGGGATACCGCATCGACGTCTTTGCCAGCCGCAATCTCGAGGAATCCCTGCGCAGCCGCCTGGCCACCCGCAGCGCCGCCCCGCCCGAGCCTCTACCCGGTCGCGCCCCGTTTCCTCCCCGACAGGGTGATCCCTTCGGCCTGCCGGAAATCTCCCCCAGCCCCGCGGACGCTCTCCGCCAGCTCGCCAGGGAAATTGCCGCCTCCATCCATTTCTACGAAACCTACAGCGGCAAATTTCCCTATCGCGAACTGAACATCTCGCAGATCCCCGGCACGTTCGGACAGGGCTGGCCGGGCCTGCTGTACGTCTCCACGTTTTCCTTTCTGCCGGAAGAAGCCCAGCAGCGCGCCGGTCTGAACACGCAAGGGCAGCAATTTTTTTCCGAGCTGGTTCCCTTCCATGAAGTCGCCCACCAGTGGTGGGGCAACGTCGTCGGCTGGAAAAGCTATCGTGACCAGTGGATCACCGAATCCATCTCCACCTACCTCTCCCTGCTCTTCGCCGACAGCCGGAAAAAACCCGGCCGCACCCTCAACGACTGGCTCATCCGCTACCGCAAGCAATTGACCGAAAAACGGCCCGGCGAAGAGACCGCACCGGCGGACATCGGCCCGCTCGTCCTCGGCAATCGCCTGAGCAATTCCAAATCCCCCGACGGTTACGAACCGGTCATCTACGCCAAAGGCGCCTGGGTCATCCACATGCTCCGCATGATGTTGCGCCAGCCCGGCACGCGCGATCCCGACGCCCGCTTCATCACCTTGCTCAACACCCTCGCCAAAAAATACGCCAACCGCGCCCTCTCCACCGAAGATTTCCAACACGAAATCGAAGCCGTCATGACCCCGTCCATGCGCCTCGAAGGCCCTCACTCCATGGAGTGGTTCTTCGAGGATTGGGTCCGCGGCACAGGCATCCCCCGCTACAGCGTGGACTTTACTTCGAAAAAGAACGAAGCCGGCGGATACCAGGTCCGCGGCACACTAAAACAAACCGGCGTCCCCCGCGGCTTCGCCTACCCGGTTCCCCTCTTCGCCCAAACCACCGCCGGAAAAATTTTCCCGCTCGGAACCGTCGTCGCCGCCGGCGAAGAAACCCCCTTCCGCTTCACCACCCCCACATCCCCGCGCAAAATCCTCATCGACCCGCAATCCACTCTGCTGTGCGTGACGGAGTGAACGAATGTGTCTCTTGCCAGCGCCTTTGCTCTTATCGAGAACAGCCTAGTAACCTTCCTGCAAACAGCAACGTCCAATAAATGGGTATTGGTTCGCCATGATCGGACTTCCAAGCCAGTTCGCGGATTTCCGTGTCTGGTTCTTCACCCGGCCGAGTAAGCGGTTCCATCGCGAGGAGGATCGGCTATGGCCATCAATTCACATTCCGTTAAAACACACGATGGGGTCTGCGGCTTGAACGATGACACGCGACAGTATCTCCCCGCCGAATGCCATCGTCCAACCGTGTCGAGGTCTCCAGGAGGTTCCCATCCTCCCCGAAGTTTCGGTCGGCTGAATTGGCTTCTTTCCAAAATCAAAATTTCATCTTTGACCGGCACAAGCACGGCGGCCTGCCTGGCGGTGGCCTCACTGGTCGCGCTGGGTGGTTGCACGTCAATGAAGGTCAAGCTGGGAATGAGAGTTCAGCTGGATAAAATTCCAGTCGCCTCCCTGCATGCCAGCCTGTCTAAGGGTCCGGCAATCGCCCCGGGAGAGAACTCTCCGCTGGTTGTGCAATTCACACAGCCGGACGGCAAAGTATTAACAACGGAAGGGCAAGGCAAGGGGAAGGTTCTGTGGAAGGACATTACGGTAACGCCAACCATCGTGAACGTTAACCAGAAAGGGATTGTGACCCTTCCTCGCGATCCCCGGATCAGCCTCGGGAAGCTGGCACACCTCACCATCACCGTTTCCAGCCATCCGGACCTCCGCGCGGAGCTGGACATTCCCATCACTTATGCCTACGACTTTGTCTCGAACTTCTCCGGCAGTAACGGCTCCGAGGGTATGAGCGGCAGCGACGGATTGGACGGCACTAGCGGCGGCATGGGTTCTATCGATCCCACTAATCCCTCCCCGGGCGGAGACGGCTCAAACGGAGCCGATGGCTCGGATGGTCAAGATGGAGGAAAGGGAGGAGACGCGCCGCCGGTGCAAGTGCGTGTGGCACTCAGATCCGGGAGCCATCCGCTGCTCCAAGTGCTTGTGACTGCAGCCGGCCAGGAAAGGCGCTACTTGGTGGATCCGCAGGGCGGCTCAATCACGATAAAGACGGATGGCGGTCCGGGCGGTTCTGGAGGAAGGGGCGGTCGCGGGGGCCGAGGAGGCTCCGGTGGAATGGGAATACCCAACGGGAATACTGGGAGGGACGGATCCAGCGGACGAAACGGCTTTGACGGATCGCCTGGAAAAGGCGGAAGCATCACCGTGACCTACGATCCGCAATCCAAATCTTTTTTGACGGTCATCCACCTCTCCAATCCGGGTGGCCCTCCGCCGGTATTCAAGGAAGAGCCGGTGACTCTCGTGTGGTGAATGGTAGGCGAGTGACGCAGGGTCCTTCCTGTCTTTTTTCCATGACGGCATCCCTCGATGAGAGCAGACCACTGTCCAAACACATCACGGCGTACAGAAACGAGGGTGCCCCATGCGTCGGTTTTACGCGTGGGGGTATTGGCGGTGTCCTTTACCGAAAGACCTGACGTGCCACCGCGGGCGCAGAGCAGTTGAAAGTTAAACCTGAAAGTTTCGAGTTTCGCGCTTCGAATTTCGCCTCTGCCCGCCTACCCCGGCGGCCAGCGAAACGATCTCCCGCCCAGCAAATGCAAATGCAGATGAAACACCGTCTGCCCGGAGTCCTTGCCCGTATTGAAGACCGTGCGGTACCCCGAAAACGTCCCCCCGGCCAGCAGCTTGCGCTCCCGCGCCAATTGCGCCGCGGCCAGCATCACCTTCCCGATGACCGCCTCATCTTCCCGGGTGGCCACATCCAGCGACGCAAAATGTTTTTTCGGGCAAATCAGAATGTGCGTGGGCGCCTGCGGATTGATGTCCTCGAAGGCGAACACTTCGTCGTCCTCATAGACCAGCTTCGCGGGTATCTCGCGCGCCGCTATCTTGCAGAACAAGCAATCCTGGCTCACGGCTGACCTCCACTTTTCGCGGGCTCGTCCACTCGCAGCACGATCGGCGTAAACCCTTCCCGCTGCCGCAGCGTTTCTCCAAACCGCCGCGCCGCATCCTCGCCCTTGACCCGTCCCACCTGCACTCGATAGAACGTCCCGTCGGGCGAATCGTACGTCTGAATATAAACGGGCGGGTAAAGATCCAGCAGCCGGTCGCGCAGCCGCTCGGCGTTGCCCCGTTCGCGGAACGCTCCCACCTGCACCGTAAAATAGGCCGCTGCAATCGCCGCCGGGTCCAGATGCGATATCACTTCGATGCGCACCCGCGCCACTCCCGTGGACACCATGTCCAGTTCCCGCGCCCCCGCCAGCGACAGGTCCAGTATGCGGTTGTCCACAAACGGCCCGCGGTCGGTGATGCGCAGCACGGCGCTGCGCCCATTGCTCAAATTCGTCACCCGCACCATAGTTTCGAAAGGCAGCGTGCGGTGCGCCGCGGTCATGCGGTTCATATCGTAGATTTCCCCGTTCGACGAGCGCCGCCCGTTAAACGGCAGCCCGTACCACGAGGCGTTGCCCTCTTCCACATCAGCGGGCGCCTCCGCGCGCGGCGCGGGAGCCGGACCCAGCGGCGGAACCGAGCCGCGATCCACGACGGTTCGCCGCGCGCCGCAGCCGGATAAAAGCGCAAGACAGCAAAGCGCGAGCAAGCCGGGAAAGGAAACGGCGTTTCGAATGTTCGAACGATGGAAGCACAATGCGCGCGCAAGATTCACAGGAAAAAGTGCCTCATGGATCGGGGACAAAGTCCGATCAATTTAATTTTGTTCCGACCGAAACCACGCGCTATCTCGCGCCGTGATTCCGGTATTATAGGAACGCGCGCCAAGGGCCGCAAGGAGGAACGTTGCCGCTTCCCTACCGCTGGCAGTGGCGGGTCCAACGCTGGAAATCCGCTCTGAATTCTTTTTTCGGCGGCGGCCAGGAGCAGCCCCGCCCCAAACTATGCCCCGCCTGCGGCACCCTCGTGGGCATCACCGCCACGCGCTGCCACGAATGCGGCACCAGCCTGCGCTTTTCCGTCGCCGCCGCCAGCCGCAAACTTTCCTCCATTTTCGGCGAACGCGCCCCCGTCACCACCGCACTCCTCTTCGCCAATATCTTCATGTTCGCCGTGTCCTGGATCTCCACGGTCACCGCCGGGCAAGGCGGCGGCCTGGGCATCCTTTGGAGCATGGACGGGCAAACGCTCCTCAAGCTGGGCGGCAGCTATCCCCCGGCGATTTTCACCGGCAATGAATGGTACCGACTGGTGACCGCCATGTTCCTGCACGGCGGGCTGATCCACATTGCCTTCAACATGACTTCACTGATGAATATTGGGCCGGAAGTCGAGGAAGTTTACGGCTCGGCGCGCTTCCTGTTTCTTTACACCGTCACCGGCATTTCCGGATTCCTGCTCAGTGCCCTGCGCGGCCATTTTTCCGTGGGCGCCAGCACCGCCCTGCTGGGACTGGTCGGACTGCTCCTGGCCATCACCACCAAACGCGGCGGCGCGCATATCCAACAACTGCGCTCGCGCCTGATCACCTGGGTGGTTTCGATTTTTGTTATCGGCTACCTGTTGCCCATCGTGGACAATGCCGGCCACTTCGGAGGACTCGCCGCGGGATTCGCCCTGGGAAAACTGTTTGCCGACCGCCAGCCCATGCAAGGGCCGGAATTAAAACGCGCCTACCTGCTCGGATGGATCGCGGGAATCGTGCTCCTGGGCAGCTTCGGTTGGATGGTAAAGGATCTGCTGCTGAACAGCTGAACTCCGCGCAGCCTCAGGCAGAATGCAGCCGGCGGGCGATGACCACGCTGTAGTGAAATCCGGACAACACCGTAACCCCGGCCACGGCGAAAATCAGCACGTGGTTGGCACGCGCCATCCATGGCGCGGGAAACGCCGCCGAAGCCACCACCATGAAAACCAGAATGATTTGCAGCGTGGTGGTCAGTTTGCCCAGAAGACTCGGCGGAAACGGCCGGTAACCGGAAACCAGAATAATCACCGCGGCGACCGTGAGAAGAAGAATGTCCCGGGAAAAAATCAAAATCGCCACCCACCAGAAAATCTTATGCTTGAATGCCAAAACCAGAAACGAAGACGAAAGCAGCAATTTATCGGCGATGGGATCGAGATAAGCGCCGAATTCCGATTTCTGGTTCAGCCGCCGCGCCAGCAATCCATCCACAAAATCCGTCAGCCCCGCAAGAACCAGAACGGCGAGGGCCCAGTTGTAGTGCTCGTCAATAATCAGAATCAGAAAGAACGGCAGGAAGCCGAGGCGCAGCAGGGTGATCTGATTGGGCACGGTCCAGATGCGGCCAGACATGAGAATTAAATTCTATCGCAACTCAGGCGAACTGCGAGAGATATTCCGCAAGCGAGCGCCCGGCCTTGCGCGCGAACACTTCGGCCATGGACGGAATCGAGCCGGAAGGCTCGTCCAGGGCGATGCGCTCAACGCGGTTGAGCGGAAAAAAGAGCGTGGGCAGGCCCAAGCGGTCGCCTTCCGGTTCGTTGACCTGGCTGACCAGATGATCGAAGGAGTTCAGGTCAATGCCGCGAACGGTGATGCCCGCGGGATGAATGGCCAGAAGTTCGCCCCAGATTTTTTCCTTGGGGGCCGTGAGGCTGACGATCACGATTGAATGAATTTCCATGGTTGCCTTTGCGCGATACCGATTCCCGCAGTCTCCGCTTTCTTTCGACAAGGCTAACGCATCCCGGCATCCGTGAGAGAAGGCGATGAGCAAAGAGTGACGGGGCTGGCCGCCGGGACAGGGAACGGCTACAGGAATAACTAGATGAGCATTTTCGCGGGGCCTCCGGGAGGAATGAGCAGTTTCGGTTCGGTGAGCGATTGCACCTCTTCGAAAGTAGTGTCGGGAGCGAGTTCGCGGAGCAGGAGGCCTTTTTGAATGACGTCAATGACGGCGAGTTCGGTGACGATGTGGTCGACGACTTCGACGCCGGTTAGCGGGAGGGTGCACTGCTTTAAAATTTTTGGCTTATTATCGCGGGTGGCGTGCTCCATGGCGATGAAAACGCGGCGCGCGCCGGCGACCAGGTCCATCGCGCCGCCCATGCCCTTGAGCATTTTTCCGGGGATGGCCCAGTTGGCCAGAGTGCCCTTTTCGTCCACTTGCAGCGCGCCGAGAACGGTGAGGTCCACGTGGCCGCCGCGAATCATGGCGAAGGAATCGGCGCTGGAAAAATAGCAGCAGCCGGGAAGTTCGGAGACGGTTTCTTTTCCGGCGTTGATGAGGTCGGGGTCGACTTGCGCATCTAGGGGATAGGGGCCGACGCCGAGCATGCCGTTTTCCGATTGCAGGATGACGTCCATGCCGGCGGGAACGTAGTTGGCGACGAGAGTGGGCATGCCGATGCCGAGATTGACGTAGTGGCCATCGCGGAGTTCGCTGGCGATGCGGCGGGCGATACGTTCTCGTTTTTGTTCTTCGGTCAGAGGCATATTGAGTTCTCAGTTGAAAGTCTCAAGTAATGAAACTAATCGCTTCCCTTAACATTAGATACAAGGGCCTCACAGCCTCGGGGAAAGTTGCCTAGCTAATTGCTCCAAGTAATCAGCTGCGTCGGAAATAGGGCTCGGACCTGCCAGCATTCCATCAAATGCCAACTCCTTAATGCGGTTCTGCGTAGTAATTGCAGGATTCCCAAGACGCATCAATAGCTGGTCTCTTAGATAGATTGCCTGCCCTAATAACTGGCTCCTAAAAGCAGCTTCTTCGTTCGCGTGAGATTGGATATAGAATGCAGTCTGTTGATTCCGTAGCTTCACTTTCTCGTCCGGCGTCTTGGCCGCAATCTGAGCATTCCATAGCTGCTCCTCTCCGAGTCGTTCTTGCACCCTCCACGCGCGCTCAAATTCCCTCATCTTTTGGGCTAGATTAATGGCGGAGTTGCTCAATTCCTTAGCAGAGACGGTCTTCGACAGTTGCTGAATCATTTTAGCGTTTTCCCTGGCGATCTCCGCTCCAAGTCGGCCAATATCAGGGCCAATTCCGGAAGCTAGTCTCCCTTTCAAAAACCCCATGTCAGCAGCACTCTGTATCTGAGTGGCAGTCAAGGTAGCTTGAACTCCATCAAGAGCCCTGTTCAAACCGCGTATTTCCTCTTTGTGGTCCGAATCTGCCTTAATTATCGACATGGCTTCTCCAACGCCCAGTAATACAAAGAGCGAAGCGAATAGAACCCTTCTCCATCCCTTGAATCCGATAATCGACACAACAGCTCCAAGAACAGCTAATGCGGCAGCAGACAGCCCGACCGGCGGAAACCAGATCGCAAGGTGACACACTCCAGTCCACTGTAAGGTTTGGACCTTCAGTGGGAGGCTACGCGTTTTCATCTGGTGCTCACTTTCGCGTGGTGCGGCGTTCGATGCGTTTTTCGTATTGAGTGCCCTGGAAAATGGCGTCGACGTAGATACCGGGCGTGTGCACTTCGTCGGGATCGATCTGGCCGGTGTCCACGAGCTGTTCGACTTCGGCGATGACGCAGTCGGCGGCGGTGGCCATCATGGGATTGAAGTTGCGCGCGGTCTTGCGATAGATGAGGTTGCCCCAGCGGTCGCCCTTCCAGGCTTTGATGAAAGCGAAATCGCCGCGCAGGGCGCGTTCGAGGATGCATTTGCGGCCCTCGAATTCGCGGACTTCCTTGCCTTCGGCCACCATGGTGCCGTAGCCGGTGGGAGTGAAAAAGGCCGGGATGCCCGCGCCGCCGGCGCGGAGGCGTTCGGCGAGAGTGCCCTGGGGATTGAGTTCGACCTGCAATTCGCCGCTGAGGACGAGTTTTTCAAAGAGTTTGTTTTCGCCGACGTAGGTGGAGATCATTTTCTTGACCTGGCGGCTTTGCAGGAGGATGCCGATGCCGAAGTCGTCCACGCCGGCGTTGTTGGAGACGACGGTGAGATCTTTCGTGCCCTTGCGGGCGACGGCGGCGATGAGCGTTTCGGGAATGCCGCAGAGGCCGAAGCCGCCCATGAGGATGGTGGCACCGTCGAAAAGTTTTTCGATGGCGGCGTCGGCGGAAGCGATGCGTTTGTCCATGGAGGAAGCTCCGCGAAGGAACGAAGGGAGTGTACCGCAAGAAGGGGGTAGCGGGAAGTTCGGCACGATCCACCCTTTAGGGTGGCGCTTGTAGAGGGGAAGCCAGAGAGAACAGGCGAATTGAGTGACAAGCACAGAGAGCCGCAGTGAAACCCAAGAGCCGGGCTGAAGCCCGGCCTCTACAAACGCGGAGAGGGAAGAGTTTTTGCGCTAGCGGGGTTAACTAGTTTGCGGCAATGAGGTTACGGAGACGGAGAGGAGGCGGCCCAGCGCTCTATACTGCCAACATTAAACTTTCCTTAGGAATCAGGACATGACCAAACCGCGGGTGGTGGTTTCTCTTCCCAATGACAATGCGTACTTGCATGAGCAGGAGCTGGCAGCGAAAAGGGCGGGAGAGCGGCTGGGGTTCGACTTGCTTGTGCTGCATGCGAACGATGACGCGGTGACGCAAAGCCAGCAGTTGCTGGAAATCATCCAATCGCGGTCGGAGCCGCGGCCCAGCGCATTTATGGTGGAGCCGGTGGTGCATACAGGGCTGCGGCGCGTCGCGGAAGTGGCCGTGGAGGCAGGGATGGCCTGGGTGGTGAGCAACGCCAATGTGGACTATCTGCCCAAGCTGCGCACTAGCTCGAAGATTCCGGTATTCAGCATCTCTCAGGACCACCGCGAAATTGGCCGGCTGCAAGGCAAGCAGATGGCCACGCTCCTGCCCCAGGGGGGATCGGTCTTATACATCCAGGGGCCCAGTTCGAGCACCGTGGCAACCGAGCGAACCGAGGGGATGGAACGCATCCGGCCGAGCAACCTACAGCTCACAACGCTGCGGAGCAAATGGGGAGAAGAGGGCGCTTTCCAGAGCACCTGCGCCTGGCTGAAGCTGGCGACATCCCGACCGGAGCGGTATGACCTGGTGGCGGGACACTCTCTTGAATTCGTGAGAGGCGCCCGGAGGGCGTTCCAAACAATCGAAAACGCGGAGCTGCAGAAGAAGTGGCAGGGGTTGCCATTCATCGGCATGGGCATCGCCAGCCAGGTGAAGACACTGGTTGACGGGCGCAGCCTCACCGCGGCGGTGGTAACCTCGCTGACGATGGATCGAGCCATGGAGATGCTGGCTCAGGCGCTGGAAACGCAGAAGCAGCCGCCGGAAAATACGTTCGTGGAGGCGGCGTCCTACCCGGAGTTGCAAAAGCTTGCACAATAGGGATTAAGAAGAATTGCGGGCGATGCGGAAGCTTGGCTGAGTTCCGCAGGATGCCTGTCCGTTTGCGGACCAACACCGATTGAGAAAAAGCCGTTGTTTGCGGATGCGTTGTAGTTCCCTTTCGGGCGGACCCGCCGGGCGATACACAATCAAGAAAAGCAAGATGCCGGCCTGCCAATCAAATCGGGATAAGTTCCGGGTGGCGCGGAGGAGAAGAGAGATCCCTCCACTGCGGTCGGGATGACAGCAAGAAGAGGTCCCTCCACTGCGGTCGGTCCCGTAGAAGCATCCGGGATGCGAAAAAAGCAGATGACAGCAAGAAAAATGAAAAGCAAGAGCGGGCACGGCTCCGACTGCCCCGATGGCTATCCGGGGTGAACTGTCCGGGGCAGGCATGCCATGCCCCAACCGCGGACGCGGGAAAAACGGGCGGGGCAAGCCCCGCCCCTACCGGAACAAGAGAGAAAAGCAGGCGCGGGAAGATGTCTGATAACGGCGAAATCATTTCCTCAGCGGCTGAAGCCGCACTGAAAAACAATGTCTTATGTCGGAGCTAAAGCTCCGACCCCCTGGGAAACAGGAGTCACCACACAGACTCTACAGGCTGCGGAGGAGTTTGTAGAGTTCGTTGGCGGCGTCGAAGGAGGTTTCCAGGTCGCGGGAGGAGAGGCGCTCGCGGAGGTCGTCGAGGTGGCGGGCGAAGAGGTCGAGGGAAGTGGCGATGAATTCGCGGTTGGTGAGGAGGATATCGCGCCAGGTGGAGTAGGGGCTGCCGGCGAGGCGCAGGGTGTCGCGGAGGCCGGGGCCGGCGAGGGTGAGGGGCAGGCCGTTTTCGTCGACGCGGTCATGGAGGAAGGAGGCCAGGGCCACGGCGGCGAGCTGCGGGAGGTGGGAGGAGAGGGCTACGGCGTAGTCGTGCTGCTGGGCGCCGAGCCAGAGGGGGCGCGCGCCGAGGCGTTCGAGAAGATGGAGGAAGGCCATGACGCGCGGGGCTTGCTTGGCGGGGAGGCCGGGCTCATCAGAGATGAGCGCGTAGGGGGCGTTTTGAAAGAGGTCGGCGGTGGCGCTGGCGATGCCGGAGACTTCCCTGCCGGCCATGGGGTGGCCGGGTAGGAAGAGTGGGTGCGGGCCGGGGTGGGCGGAGAAAAACTCTTCGGCGCGCTGGCAGATGCGCAGTTTGGTGCTGCAGGCGTCGGTGACGAGGGCGTTTGACGGGGAGAGGCGGAGAATTTCGGGGAGAAGGTCAATGGTGACGCCGATGGGGAGGGCGATGAAAACGAGATCGGCGTGGGCGAGGGCGGGGGCGAGATCGCCGGTGAAGGATTGCTGGATGGCACCGAGGGCGGCGGCTTCGCGGAGGGTATCGGGGCGGTCCCATCCGGCGACGTGGATTTCAGGGGCGTGCTTGCGCAGGGCCAGGGCGAAGGAGCCGCCGATGAGGCCGGTGCCGAGGATGGTGGCGGAGCGGAATGGGGCGGCGTCGGGCATGGTCTACGAGATGCGGCGGCCGATGGCCGGGGCGATGATGCGGAGTTCGGCCATGAGCTGGGCGAACTGGGCGGGTTCGAGGGATTGAGCGCCGTCGGAGAGGGCGTGGTCGGGGTCGTTGTGAACTTCGATGAGCAGGCCATCAGCGCCCGCGGCGACGGCAGCGCGGGCCATGGGGGCGACTTTATCGCGGCGTCCGGTGGCGTGAGAAGGGTCGGCCATGATGGGGAGATGGGAAAGTTTCTGGATGACGGGAATGGCGGCGATGTCGAAGGTGTTGCGGGTGTAGGTTTCGAACGTGCGGATGCCGCGTTCGCAGAGGACCACACTGAAATTTCCGCCGGCGAGAATGTATTCGGCGCTGAGGAGAAGTTCTTCCATGGTGGCGGACATGCCGCGTTTGAGGAGAACGGGTTTGCGGATTTCACCGAGGGCGCGGAGGAGGTGGTAGTTCTGCATGTTGCGGGCACCGACCTGGAACATATCCACGTAGCCGGACATCATGGCGATTTGGGAAGGGTCCATGACTTCGCTGACGGTGCAGAGATTGAATTTGTCGGCGGCTTCGCGCATGAGCTGGAGGCCCTTTTCGCCGAGGCCCTGGAAGGCGTAGGGGGAAGTGCGCGGCTTGAAGGCGCCCGCGCGGAGGATTTTTGCGCCGGATTTGGCGACGGATTCGGCGACGGCGAAAATCTGTTCGCGGGATTCGACGGAGCAGGGGCCGGCGGCGACGATGACTTCATTGCCGCCGATGCGCACGCCGCGGCCGACGTCCACGATGGTACCTTCGGGCTTGAACTGGCGGCTGGCGAGTTTGAAGGGCTGGGTGATGCGCATGACTTCGCGCACGCCATCGAGAAGTTCGAAATCGCGGTGGTCAAAATCGCGGTGGACGCCGACGGCGCCGAGAACGGTGTGGGATTCGCCGGTGGAGCGATGGACGTTGAAGCCGGCGGCGATGAGCCGGTCAAGGACGTTTTGGATTTGGGCTTCGGTAGCCCCTTCGTGCATGACGATGACCATAGACTCCTGTTTCCTTCGCTACAGAATTCAAAGAGAAAAATACGGGACCTTGGTCCCGGTACGACAAAAATTTCCTGCAAACCCGCCGGGCTGAAGCCCGGCCTCTACAAGAGCGTGCGAGCTGCGATTCGGATGGATCATTTCCTTTGGGTGTCCTCGGAACGGTCCGCTGGGTGCATGGCGGCGCGCTCGGCGGAGCGGGCTTCGTCAATGATGCGTTCAAAGAGGCGGCGGATGGCCTGGTTGGTGAGGGGGCCGGAATTGGCGCGCTCGGCGCCGGCGATGACTTCGCGCTCGCGGTCGGGCTGGTAAAGCGGCATCTTCGTTTCCTGCTTGAGGCGGCCGATTTCGATGGCGCAGCGGGAACGCTCGTTGAGCAGCTCAACCAGCTTGCGGTCGATCTCGTCAATTTTGCGGCGCCAGTCATCGAGAGTCATTGCTGGGCCTCCCGGCGGCTGAGGCCGCTTTTGCCGGCGGCTTTGAGGGCGCGCATGCGTTCGGCGAGCGCGGTAGCGGCGGCTTCGGGCGAGACCGATTTTTCGATTTCGGAGACGAGAGCGGAGCCGACGACGGCGGCGTCGGCGAGGCCGCCGAGAACGGAGACGTGCCCGGGGAGCGAGATGCCGAAGCCGACGGCGAGAGGAAGCTGCGTGACGGCGCGGACGCGGCGAACGAGCGCGGGAAGATCTTCGGCGAGAGTGTCTTTTGCGCCGGTGACGCCGGTGCGGGAGATGAGATAGAGAAAGCCGGAGGAGCAGGCGGCGATTTTTTTGAGGCGCTCGTCGGTGGAGGTGGGAGCGGCGAGGAAGATCATATCCAGGCCGCGAGCGGTGAGGATGCCGCGGTAGGCGGCGGACTCTTCGGGTGTGAGGTCGGTGACGAGGACGCCGTCGGCGCCGGCTGCGGAGGCTTCGGCGGCAAATTTTTCGATGCCCATTTGGAGAATGGGATTGAAGTAGCTAAAGAGGACCAGGGGAACCTGGCTCTTTTGGCGAATGCGGCGGACGAGGGAGAGGACGCCGGCGAGGGTCGTGCCGCTTTGCAGGGCGCGTTCGCTGGCACGCTGGATGGTGGGGCCGTCGGCGACGGGGTCGCTGAAGGGGACGCCGAGTTCGATGACGTCGGCGCCGGCTTCGGCGAGAGCGAGAACGAAGCGAAGCGTGGCGTCGAGCGAGGGATCGCCGGCGGTGATGTAGGCGACGATGCCCATTTCGCCGCGGGCGCGGAGTTCGGCGAAGCGCTGGGAGATGCGAGTCGTGGTGGAGTTGGCGGTGGTCATGGTCAGGGAAATCCCTTAGAGCAGGCGGGAGTAGGTCTACATGTCCTTGTCGCCGCGGCCGGAGATGTTGACGATGATGAGGTCGTCCTTGGCGAATTTGGAAATGCGCTCGATGAGGCCGGCGAGGGCGTGGGCGCTTTCAAGGGCGGGGATGATGCCTTCGAGGCGCGCGAGGAGCTTGGCGGCGGCGAGGGCCTGGGCGTCGCTGACGGCGGAGTAGCTGGCGCGGCCTTCGTCGGCAAGCCAGGCGTGCTCGGGGCCGATGGCGGGGTAGTCGAGGCCGGCGGAGACGGAATGGGTGGGGGCGATCTGGCCGTCGGCGGTCTGCAGGACATAAGTGTAGGTGCCCTGGAGGACGCCGGGGCGCGCGCCGGAATAGCCCTGAGCGGCGGCGAGGCGCGCGGCGTGTTCGCCGAGCTGTGCGCCCCGGCCGCCGGCTTCGATGCCAATCATTTTGACGGAGCGATCGGCGAGGAATTCGTGGAAGAGGCCGATGGCGTTGGAGCCGCCGCCGACGCAGGCGAAGAGATGCGTGGGCAGGCGATTTTCGGCAGCGAGTATCTGCTGGCGGGCTTCGCGGCCGATGACGGAATGAAAATCGCGGACCATGGTGGGATAGGGGTGCGCGCCCAAAACGGAGCCGAGAAGATAGTGAGTGGTGCGGACGTTGGTGACCCAGTCGCGCATGGCTTCGTTGATGGCGTCCTTCAGGGTACGGCTGCCGGATTCGACGCCGACGACTTGCGCGCCGAGCATGCGCATGCGGGAAACGTTGAGGGCCTGGCGGGCCATGTCTTCGGTGCCCATGTAGACGACACATTCGAGGCCGAGCTTGGCGGCGACGGTGGCGGAAGCGACGCCGTGCTGGCCCGCGCCGGTTTCGGCGACGATGCGGGGCTTGCCCATGCGCACAGCGAGGAGGCCCTGGCCGATGGCGTTATTGATCTTGTGCGCGCCGGTGTGCAGAAGGTCTTCGCGCTTGAGATAGATTTTGGGGCCGCCGAGATGGGCCGAGAGGCGGTCGGCGTGCTGGAGGGGCGTGGGACGGCCGGCGAAATTTTTCAGCAGGGATTCGAAAGCGGTGCGGAACGCGGGATCGGCCTGGGCGGCGTCGTAGGCGCGGACGAGCTCTTCGAGCGGGGCCATGAGGGTTTCGGGGACGTAGCAGCCGCCGTAGGGACCGAAACGGCCGGGAACGGCAGCGGGTTGTGTAATTGTGCTCATAATATTTTACGAAGCAGTCTCCAAAGTCTTTCGGGCATCGGCCGCGAGCAGGCGGTTGGCGCGGGCGACTTCGGCGAGGAAGGCGCGCAACTTGCCGAGATCTTTTTTTCCGTGCCGGGCGGAGCGCGATTCGACGCCGCTGGCCACATCCACGGCATAGGGACGGACGAGCAGGATGGCTTCGGCGACGTTTTCGAGCGTAAGACCGCCAGCAAGAATAATACGGTGCGAGCGGGCCGCGCGGCGAGCGAGGGGCCAGGAGAAGGTTTTTCCCGTACCGCCATATTGGCCTGTTTTGGCGGCGTCGAGGAGGAAGGCGGCAACTCCGGCGGAAGGGCGCAGCCGGGCCGGGGAAAAGTTTGCGCCGACGCGGACGACCCGGATGACGCGGGAGCGGCGGGCGCAGGCGGCGATGTCCCGTGGGGATTCGTCGCCGGAAAGCTGCACGGCGGCGAGATGCAGGGCGGAGGCGAGGGAGAGGACGGCTGCGGAGGTCCAATTGACGAAGATGCCCACGGGAGCAACGAAGGGCGGGAGGCGGCGAATGATGGCCCAGGCAGCGGCGGGCGAGATGGCGCGGGGGCTGGGGGCGTAGAAATTGAAGCCGAGCGCGTCGGCGCCGGCGTCGCAGGCGGCGCGGGCGTCGGGCCAGTTGGTGATGCCGCAGATTTTGGCGCGGACCATAGTGGGGACTATTTTAGCCTGATGGGGCGGGAATGGGGCGCGGAAAAGCGGATGGCTGGCAATTGTTGTTTGGTGGCAGCGGGGGGATCAGGGCGCGGGGGGAAGGAGGAGGGCGGAGAGGGCAGCGGCGGGGTCGGGGGCCAGCATGAGGGATTCGCCGATGAGAAAGGCATCAAAGCCGGCGTCACGGAGGCGGGCGAGGTCGTCGTGGGAGCGCAGGCCAGATTCGCTGACGGCGATGCAGTCGTCGGGGATGAGGGCGGCGAGTTCGAACGAGGTTTGCATGCGGACTTCGAGGGTTTTGAGATTGCGGTTGTTGACGCCCACGATGCGCGCGCCGGCGGCCAGGGCACGAGTAAGCTCTTCGGCGGTGTGAACTTCGACGAGGGGTTCCATACCCAATTCCCTGCCCTGGGCGAGCAGGGCGCGTAGCAGGGAGTCGTCGAGAGCGGCGACGATAAGGAGAAAACTGTCGGCGTCATTGGCCCGGGTTTCGAGGACCTGCCAGGGGTCGAAGATGAAATCCTTGCGCAAGACGGGGAGGGCGGTGGATTTGCGGGCTTCGCGGAGATTTTTGAGGGAGCCGCCGAAGAATTCCTCCTCGGTGAGGACGGAGAGGGCGGCTGCGCCGGCGGATTCGAGAGAGCGGGCGAGGACAACGGGATCGAAATTTTCGCGGATTACGCCGCGGGAGGGCGAGGCGGGCTTGAGTTCCGCGATGATGTTGAGGCCGGGGCGGGAGAGGGCGGCGGAGAAATCGCGCAGGGGGAGAGCGTGCTGGACGCCGTATTTGAGGGCGGTTTCAGGCAGAACTTTCTTGCGGTGCTCGATGGCGGCGCGTTTGGCGTCGAGAATTTTGTCCAGCACGGTTCCTGTGTTTCTATGGGTGGCCATGGGGTGAATTGAGTATGCTAGGAGGCGGGCGGGAAAGTGTCAAACGCAAAGAGGAGAGGCGATGGATTTTCGGAAAGAGTACGCGGGGCTGCTGGAAGAGATCGCCGGGGAGGCGGAGGAGATGGCCATGGGCTATTTCCGCAGCAACGACTTGCGCACGGAGAAGAAACTGGACGGGAGCGTGGTGACAGCGGCGGATCGCGGGATCGAGGAGATGGCGCGGAAGAAGGTGGCGGCGAGCGGGCTGGCGCTGGAGGTGCTGGGAGAAGAGATGGAAACGGCGGCGGGCGGCGAACGGGGGCCGGGAAAGCGGGCGCGGCTGATTATCGATCCGGTGGACGGGACGGAAGAGTTTTCGCGGGGGATACCGACGTTCGGGACGCTGCTGGGAATCGAGCGGGAGGGGGAAATCGTGGCGGCGATGGTGAGCGCGCCGGCGCTGAGGGAGAGATGGTCGGCGTACAAAGGAATGGGGGCGTACCGGGGGGAGCGGCGGCTGAGCGTTTCGAAAACGGAGCGGCTGAGCGAGGCGATGATCTTTACGGCGGGGACCGGGCCGGGGAACGATGCGGGGCGGCGGGCTCAAATGCGGAAGGTGCAGGACGCTGCGCGGCGCAGCCGGAGCATGGGAGGATTCTGGCAGCACATGCTGGTGGCGGAAGGGATCGTGGACGCGGCCATGGATATCAAGGGCAAGCCGTGGGACTATGCGCCGTCGCTGCTGATCGTGGAGGAGGCCGGGGGGCGAGCGACGAGTATTACGGGAGAGCGCAGCATTTATGGAGGCAGTTTTCTGTGCGCGAACGGGAAGCTGCACGAGGAGATTTTGGGATTTTTCCGGTAACGGACGTTCCCAGAATCAAGAAGAGAGATTCCTCCACTCCGGGACGGCAAAAAACGCCGTCCCTCCGGTCGGAATGACAATATTTCTTGGATGTATTTATTGTATTGGTTGTTCCGGTCGAAGAGGCAGGTTGGAGGGATTGATATTTCCAGCAGGGGCGGAATGAATCAGGCGGAAGGATTGCAGGTGCTGGCGGAAGAGATTGCGGAGTGCCGGAAGTGCGCGCGGTTGGTGGAGTACCGGGAGCGGGTGGCGCGGGAGAAGAGACGGGCGTACCGCGAGTGGGAGTATTGGGGGAGGCCGGTACCGGGATTTGGGGATGCGCGGGCGCGGCTGCTGATCCTGGGGCTGGCGCCGGGGGCGCACGGAGCAAACCGCACGGGACGGATGTTCACAGGAGATCGCTCGGGGGATTTTTTGTATGCGGCGCTGCACCGGGCGGGATTCGCGAGCCAGCCCACTTCCCTGCACCGCGAGGACGGATTGCGATTGAAGGATGCGTATATCGCGGCGACGATACGCTGCGCGCCGCCGCAGAATAAGCCGCTGCCCGGGGAGATCGCCGCGTGCCGCGGATATCTGGAGCGCGAATTGGAGTTGCTGCAGCCGCAGGCGATCCTGGCGCTGGGGCGGATTGCCTGGGACGGCTATCTTACGCTGCTGCAGCAACACGGGGAGATCAAGAAGCGGGGAGAGTTTCCGTTTTCGCATGGAGCGGAGACGGAGCTTCCCGGGGGGCTGCCGCGGCTCTTCGCGGTGTATCACCCGAGCCAGCAAAACACGCAGACGGGGCGGTTGACAGCGGCGATGTACGCGCGGGTGCTGCGGCGGGTCCGGCAATTTCTCGCCGAGGAAGCGGACGCGCCAGCCAAACCCGCGGCCGGGCGCCGGCATCCAACTACTTGAGCGGAGAGAGTGAGCGGAGCGGGCGGGCTAGCCCGCATTTCTCATGAGGAATCGCAGGTCTGCGCGGCCGGGGGGAAAAGACCCGTCCTCTGAAGAGGGCGGCTACAGAAGTTCGTAGGAATTTTCCGCCGGGCAATGAGAAACCATTGTGAAGCTTGCGACCGAGCAGGCAATCGTGCCGATGGCGCAGCGGGCGGAGCAAGCTCCGCCCCTGCATCGTGCGTCCCGTGAGAAATCCGGGTTAGCGGGAGGCCGCGCTTGGCTTTCCGCGGTGCAGTTGTTACAGTCACAGAGATCCGTGCAACCCGTCGAGGGCTCCAGATGAACCATGAAAAAAAGAACGCAGCGAGAACGGCTCCGAAGGAGGAGCCGCGCGAGCGCGTGTTGATCGTGGAGGACGAGGAGAACGCGCGGAAGGGCTACGAGGCGCTGCTGCAGAAGTGGGGCTACAGCGTATTGGGAGTGGGCAGCGCGGAAGAGGCGCTGGCGGAATTTTCGAAATTTCATCCGAACGCCATCATCGCAGACGTCGAGCTGCCGGGAATGAACGGGCTGGGCTTGCTGAAGCAGCTGGGAGCAGAGCTGCGGGAAGTTCCGGCGATCATCGTTACGGGCAAGGGCAGCGACGAGCGGAACGTGGAAGCGATCGAGGCGGGAGCCTTCTGGTACATCGAAAAGCCGCTGAAGGCGGCGGTCTTGCAGGCGCTGCTGGACCGCGCGCTGGAATCGGCGCGCAACGCGCGGGAGCGGGAAGCGCTGCGGAGGCAATTGCGGGAGAAGGGTCGGCTGGGCGAGCTGGTGGGGGAATCGAAGGCGATGCAGGAGGTGATGCGCATCGTGGAGATGACCGCGCCGAGTTCGGCTTCGGTGCTGATCACGGGAGAGACGGGAACGGGGAAAGAGATCGTGGCGCGGACGATTCACCAGCTCTCGCCGCGGGCGGAGCGGCCCTTCGTGGCCATCAACTGCTCGGCGATTCCCGAATCGCTGATGGAGAGCGAGATCTTCGGGCACGAGCGGGGAGCGTTCACCGGAGCGGCGGAACGGCGCATCGGGTGCTTCGAGCTGGCCGATGGGGGGACGCTGCTGCTGGACGAAAGCGGGGAGATGCCCGCGCCGACGCAGGCCAAGCTGCTGCGCGTGCTGGAAGACCGCAAGGTGCGGCGGCTGGGGAGCAAGGCGGAGACGCCGGTGGACGTGCGGGTGCTGGCGGCGACGAATAAAGATCCGGAGAAAGCGGTGGCCGCCGGAGAACTGCGGCAGGACCTCTATTTCCGGCTGAACGTATTTCATCTGCACCTGCCGCCGCTGCGGGAGCACCGCGAGGATATTCCGCTGCTGGTGGAGCGCATGCTGCACGAGCTGAACGAAAAACACGGGCGGCACGTGCGGGGGATCGGGGCGGAGGTGATGGAAATCTTCATGAGCCACACGTGGCCGGGAAACGTGCGGGAGCTGCGCAACGTGCTGGAGCGCGCGGCGATCATGTGCGACCGGGAGATGATCACGCGCGCGCATCTGCCGGAGGAGTTCGGCAGGACGGCGCTGAAGAGCCCCGGGGACCTGTCGTCGATGCGCTTTCCGGTGGGGACGACCGTGGACGCGGTGGAGCGGGAGCTGATCCTGCAGACGCTGCAGGCCACGGGAAACAACAAGACCAAGGCGGCGGAGCTGATGGGCATCAGCCTGAAGACGCTGCACAACAAGCTGAAGGAATACGGCGCGGGCAACGCCGAAACGGAATAGCCGGAAGCGGGGAAATCGGGAGCATGCAGCTCCGTCTGCGAACCAAACTGACGCTGGTGATCACCGGGCTGGTGCTGGTGGTGGTGGCGGCGCTGTCGCTGGTGTTCGTGGCGCAGATCACGGTGGAGGCGCTGGAGCAGGCCAACGAGCAGGCGGAGTTCGTCGGCCGGCAGGTGTTCGCGCAGACGCGGCAGTCGCTGCGGGACGCGCCGGAGCAGGATGTGCGTCCGCGGAGCCAGAGCGCGGAGGATTTGCGGGACTATGTGCAGCGTGCGCTGGAAGTGCATTCGGGGCTGCACGCGCAAATCGAATCGGTGCTGGCCTATTCGCCGAATATCGACGAAGTGACCATCGCGGACGTGGCGGGTGTGGCGTTCCTCTCGAGCGATGCGAGCCTGCCGGGACACGTGGTGCCGCGGAGGCCGCCCCTGACGGAGCTGTTGAGCCAGAATTTTTTCACGCAAATCAAAACAATCTACGGCCCGCCGCGCAACTACGAAGTGAGTTACGGGTTCACGATGGGCGGTCGTCCGTTCGGGGACGTGCGGCTGCGCGTCACGACGGCATTTTTGCGCAAGAGCATGGCGCCGGGACTGAAGAGGCTGGAGATTTTCGTGCTGGGCGCGCTGGTGTTCACTCTGGCGCTGGCGGCGGCGGTGAGCTGGGCAACGCTGCGGCCGCTGGCGGCGATCTCCGAGCAGTTGGACCGGATCACGGCGGGGGAGTTTGACACGGGTGCGGCGGGCGCGGGAGCGAGCGGAGAAACGGGCGACGAACTGGGGCAGGTAAGCCGGAAAATCACCAAGGTGGGCCAGCAACTGCGCGGGGTGCATGAGATCTTCAGCACGCTGCGGGAAAACATGGATCAGATGATGTCCGGGCTGGAGGACGGGCTGCTGCTGTTCTCGCGCGACGCCCGCGCGGTGATGGTCAGCCCAGCGGCGGAAAAATTTCTGGCGGCTTCGGGAAAGCAGCTGCTGGGACGGCGCGCCAGCGAGATATTTCCTCCGGGGCATGCGCTGCGCGCGGCGCTGCGCCTGGACGGAGAAGAGCTGGGCGAAGTGACGGCGGAAACGGAACTGGAGACGAGCGAAGGGCGCAGGCGGGTGCGGGTGAGCGTGCAGGAGATTGAGGAAAATGGCGAGCGGCGGGGAGCGCTGATGACGCTGCGGGATCTTGATTCGATCGAGAACATCAGCACGCAGTTGCAGGTGAGCGAGCGGCTGGCGGCGCTGGGGCGGATCACCGCGGGCGTGGCGCACGAGGTGAAGAATCCGCTGAACTCGATGAGGCTGTGGCTGGAGAATTTAAAGGAGTCGCTGCCGGGGCGCGAGGCGGGAGCGATGGCCGCGGTGAACGTGCTGGACAAGGAGATTGACCGGCTGGATACGGTGGTCAAGCGCTTCCTGGATTTCACGCGGCCGACGGAGGTGCACCTGGAAGCGACGCAACTGGCGGGACTGCTGCGGGAAGTGCTGCAAGTGGCCGGGCCGCAGCTGCGCAAAGCGCGGATCCGCACGACGGAAATGCTGGCGGAGGACGTGCCGGAAGTGTACGCGGACCGGGCGCTGCTGAAACAGGCGGTGCTGAACCTGGTGCTGAACGCGGCGGAAGCCATGCCCAACGGGGGAGATTTGCGCGTGGGACTGCAACGGCGCGGGGAGATGGCGGAAATCATGGTGAGCGACAGCGGGCAGGGGATCGCGGCGGAGCACCGGCAAAAGATTTTTCAGCTTTTTTTCACAACGCGGCCGGGGGGCAGCGGCATCGGACTGGCCAGCACATTCCGGATTGTGCAGTTGCACAATGGTTCGATAAGCTTCACCTCCGAGGAAGGACGCGGCACGAGTTTTCAGATCGAATTGCCGCTGGCATCCTGAAGCATGGCGCGAACCGCAGCCCCAGCCCGGAAGAAGCGCGGTGCATGGCTGCGAGGCCGTGCGCCGGCGGCGCTGGCCTGCGCGATTGCGGTGTTCGCGGGCGGCTGCATCCGCATTCCTTTGCACCGGCACCGCAGCGGGCCGGCGGCCGACTGGAGCCAAGTGACGATCGCGCGGCCGCGCGTGGCGGAGAGGACCGTAGCGGCCGCGGCGGAGGAGCCGGCGCTGGAACTGGAGGCGCCGCTGGGTCCGTTCATCGTGATCGAAACCGAAGGGCCGGTGCGGCCGCGCAGCGTAGCGGCTCCGCCGGCGCCGCCCATGGAAACGCCGGCGATAGCGCCGGAAATCAGCGAGCAGGAATCCGCGGAGGCGCAGCGGGAGACGCGGCAAAACCTCGCGATGGCTGAGCGCATTCTGAGCCGGACGCGGGGACGGACGCTTTCCGCCGAGCAGGCGGACCTGGCGGAAAAAATCCGAGGGTTCGCGAGAGATGCGCGGGCGGCGGCGCGGGAAGGCGATTGGATGCGCGCGCGGAACCTGGCGGAGAAGGCGCAACTGCTGTCGCAGGAACTGGTGAGCACGCTTTAGAAATTATCCCCTAAACAGGACGAAGAGAGATTTCTCGACTGCGGGCCGATAAGAACGATCAGCGCCGCGCTCGAAATGACAGTGGGTCTCAGTGCGCTGCGGAGAATTCCGCAGAGAGGCGAGATGCGCTAAGATGCCGGTGTGAAAACATACGATGCGGTGATCGCGGGCGGGGGGCTGATCGGGGGCGCCATTGCGTTCGAACTGGCGCGGGCCGGGCTGCGCGTGGCGGTATTCGACCGGCAGGAGCCGGGGCGGGAAGCGTCGTGGGCCAGCGCGGGGATCATTTCCCCGGCGCCGGAAAACCAGAGCATGATTCCAGTTGTGGAACTGGGCAAAGCGAGCGCGAAGCTCTATCCGCGATTCATCGAGCAGGTGGAAGAGGCCAGCGGGCTGCGCACGGGCTACCGGCCGAAAGGAACGATCCAGGCGCTGTTTGCAAGCGACGCGATGGAGGAACTGGCCACGGTGGTGGGTCTGCACCGCGGGCTGGGACTGGCGTGCGAGGCGCTGGATCCTGAAGAAACGCGGGAGATGGAGCCGTCGCTCAGCGCGGAAGTGCGCGCGTGCGCGCTGCGGCCGGAAGAGGCCTGCGTGGACAACCGGCTGCTGACGCGGGCGGTGCTGGAAGCGGCGCGGCGCAGTGGAGCGGAATTTTTTGCGGGAAGCGGAGTGGAAGCGATCTGGGAAGAAGGCGGGCGCTGCCGGGGAGTGATTGCGCGGGGGGAGAAAATCGCGGCGGGGAGCACGGTGATCGCCGCGGGGTGTTTTTCGGGGGGCATTCACGGCACGGAGGCGTATGCGCCGGTGCGTCCGGCGCGCGGGCAGATCGTGGCGCTGCGCGGGGCGGGCGTGCAGATCGAGCGCGTGCTGTGGTCGGAGCGGATTTATCTGGTGCCGCGCGATGATGGGCGGGTGATCGCGGGAGCGACGATCGAATATGCGGGTTTCGAAAAGGCGCTGACGGCGGGAGGGATTCATTCCGTGCTGGATGGCGCGATGGAACTGGTTCCAGGGCTGCGCGGAGCGGAACTGGTGGAGAGCTGGTGCGGGCTGCGGCCGGATTCGCCGGATCACCTGCCGATTCTGGGCCCCACGGATGTCGAAGGGCTGCTAATGGCCACGGGACATTTCCGCAGCGGAATACTGCTGGCGCCGCTGACCGCGCGGTTGATGGGGGAATGGGTGAAGAACGAAGCGCCGTCGTGGGACGCCGAGCGGCTCAGCCCGTTGCGGTTTCGAAATTGTTCCGCAACATCATACTGATTAGCCCGCCTTTCGCATGAGGAAGGACAGGTCTGCGCGGCCGGGATGGAAAGGCCCGCCCTCTGAAGAGGGCGGCTACAGAAGTCGGGGGAGTTGAACGAGCAATTGTGCTTCTGGGACAGCGGGCGGAGCCCCGGCTGCTGTCCGGGGCAGGCAAGCTCCGCCACTGCTGGGCGAGTCTTGTGAGAAATCCGGGTTAAATTCACTCAGGGAATCAGAGGCGGCAGAGGGAAAGGCATTGGCAGGCGGCGACGCACGGGGCGGTTCGCGGACTGCCGCCGGTTGGGCTGCGGGTCCGGGCGCGAAGCGGGAGCGTTTTCGTCGAAGTGAAGCTGGTCCACATTGAGCGTCAGGCTGTGTTCGAGAACGACGTCGATGCTGGAGCCGCGGGGAAGCTGCGCTTCCGGGCCGCGGGTGAGCAGGACGGCGGCCAGGCCGGCGGCGGCGCCGAGGCCCGCGCCAATGCCCGCGCCTTTGGCGCTGCGGCCGGCAATGGCGCCAACGGAAGCGCCCTGTGCGGTGGTGGTGGCAACGGTTCCGGCATCGTGACCCTTGTCGCTATCGCCTTCGATTTTTCCCTCGCGGTCCACCTTCTCGTTGCCGCCGGTGTCGGCGCTGGAAGGAGAAGCGTTCAAGTCGATCGAATATCCTCCGGGAAAAATCAGAGTGTCCAGGCGCAGGCGGAGTTCCGCGCGGCCCTTGACGCGACCGGGTCGCTTGGAGGCGAGAATTTCGCCGCGCAGATAGGAGCCCACGGGAATGACGATGCGGTTGTCCTGGGCGACGGGAAACGAGGTGCGGAAATAGACGGAGTCGCCGGGCTTGGCGGTGCGCGTGGAGATGCCGTTTTCGAGGATGAGCAGCAGCTTGGTTCCGGCAGGGACGGTGATTTTTTCACCGGTGGCGGGCGGGGCGGGGGCCGGGGCGGGCTCGACCGCGGGAGGCGGATCGGATTGCGGGCCGGGAGCCTGCTGCGCGGGAAGAGGCGCCGCGGTGGCGGCCAGGGCCAGAAGCGCGGCGAAAAAAAACGAAACGGCGCGTGCGGTGATCATCGTCAACTCCTTGTCACTGGTGCGATGCAGCTAGCCGAGCCCTGGATGCCCGCAGTATACGCCCGCTGGTGCCGGGAGCAAGATAGACGTTTACGGCGGAGCGGGCGCGGGATAGGCTGAGGCGGAAAAGACAGGAGAAAGAAGATGGCCAAGCTGGCGCTGGTTTACGGGATGCGGCTTTTTCCCTCGGAGGAACTGGGAGAGGTGAAGGAAGCGACGGTGACGCTGAAAAACGGGCGGACGGCGCGGGTGACGCTGCACTTGATTGAGGGAAGCAAGGAAGAGATAGAGACGGCGTTCCGGCAGTCCATCGGGGCGTTTTTCGATTTTTATCCGGAAATTTGAGCGGGCTTTGCGTGCCTAGCCCGGATTTCTCACCACCTCCTCACTCCGAACCGTGTCAACTACCCTCCCAGGCCCTGTCATCCTTCGGGTTCGACGAAGCCGGACCCGAAGGATCTCAACTGATTGTTTACGACGAGGTGTGGATCATCTGAGATCCTTCGCTTCGCTCAGGATGACAAGCGCGAGGATACGGACGCTGGAATTAGAGCTTTGCGGGTAAGAAATCCGGACTAGAAAAGCTTCAGCGGTTGCCGAAGTTTTCCGGGTCGGCGCTGGGATCGCCCAGGGTGTCGCTGATGAGCACGGTGGATTGGCCAGTCAGCTCGAAGCGCTTGCGGCATTTGTAGCAGGCGGCGAGGTCGTCGAGGCGGACCATGAAGGAGGTGGCTTTGGCAAAGTTTCTCTTGTCTTCCTCCCCGGCGCCGCGAGGAAGCTCTTTCTTTTTCGTGCAGACCTTCCAGCGCACGGGGAATTCGAAATCCTTGCGGCAGTGGGGGCAGACGAGCTTCTGCTTTTTGGTTTCTTCCTTTTCGGTGTAAAAGGCGCGGTTGTCCATATCAGCGCGGCCCTTCTCCCGCCGCGGAACCAATTGTAACAAATTCCAGGCCCAGGTCGCGCCAGCGCGGAAGCCAGTATTCCAGGGCCGCGAGGGTGTGGCGGCGGTCGCCGCCGAGCCGCCGAGCGTCGCCGTCATGCAGGCAGAGCACGTCGCCCCCGGCACGCACGGGAGCGCCACCACGGGCTTTTTCCGCGCGCGCAGCAATGCCGCTCATGCGGCGGATGAGCCGTTCGGGGGGCTGAACCCACCAGTCGCCGGGAATGGTGGTCCACATCACCACGTCGTGAATGCCGGAAGCGCGCGCAACCTCATCGAGAAACGGGCCGCGAAAGCCGAAGGGCGGACGCATCACGGCCGGGGCCGCGCCCAGCGCTGCAATTGCGACAAGGCTCGATAGAATCAATCTATGCATGTGTCTGCCTGTAATCGTCAACGCCGCCTGCGGCGCTGCTGTGATGTCTCGTTGAAATTTGTGATGAGGACCTTGACCTGCCTCAAG
>JAIQGC010000050.1 GCA_020072805.1 Terriglobia bacterium | reverse complement strand
CAAGCCATCCAGCTCCATGCGCCCGAAATCGCCCTTGTCTACGCCGAACGCATCCGCGAGGAACTCACCAAACTGCTCACCGAAGGCGCCGCCCGCCGCGGTTTCGAACTGCTCGAATCCGCCGCCCTGCTGCCCATGCTCCTGCCGGAAATCGCCCGCATGCCCGGCGTCGAACAGCCTCCGCAATTTCATCCCGAAGGCGACGTCTGGATTCACACCCGCATGATGCTGGAAGAACTGCCCGCCGGAGCTTCCCCCACGCTCGCCTGGGGTGTCCTCCTCCATGACGTCGGCAAACCTCCCACGTTTCGCTCCGCCGCGGATACCGGCGACCGCATCCGCTTCGACGGCCACGTGGAAACCGGCGCGCTCATGGCCGCGGAGATTTGCGCGCGCCTGAAATTTTCCGGCGACGACACCGCTCAGATCGTCTCGCTCGTGGCCAACCACCTGCGTTTCAAGGACGTGGTCCAAATGCGCCCCTCCACGCTCAAACGCTTCGTCCGCCTGCCCCGCTTCGACGAACACCTCGAACTGCACCGCCTCGACTGCATCTCCAGCCATCGCCAGCTCGAGGCCTATCACTTCGTCCGCCGCTTCCTCGAAGAAACCCCGCCCGAGCAGGTCCGCCCGCAGCGCCTCCTTACCGGCGAGGACCTCAAGCAATTGGGCTACAAGCCGGGACCGCTCTTTGCCAAAGTCCTTGCCGCCCTCGAAGACGCCCAGCTCGAAGGCCAAATCACCAGTCGCGAGGAGGCCGTGCGCCTGGTGCGGCAAAGCCTGGGAAAACCGGGAGACTGAAGGATTATTCTGAAAGAGCGGATAGAGATTGGGAAGGGGTAAGTAGGTGGACGGCGCCGCCAGGAAATTCCTGTAACATATTGCAATAACAGTAGTTATTTAAACAACTGAAAAAACCATTGACCTCTTTCAAGACATGAGTATAATAGACTAAGATTTGTTGATTGAGGTGTTCTAATTGCCCGGTACCTTTTAGCTACGCCTCGCATCTAATCTCTTGGTGTTCTATTTGGGCCCGTCGTAGCATTCCCGAAGGGTTCCGTTGGGGGATTTTATGGCCGATAAAAAAGTTGTTGTTCCTGAAACTCTTCCCGTTCTTCCGGTCCGGGATACCGTTCTTTTTCCCGGCGCCGTTCTCCCCCTCACCGTGGGCCGCGAGACCTCTCTGGCCCTGGTGAATTCGCTCACCGGCGAAGAAAAACTTCTAGGCGTCGTGGCCCAACTCGATCCCCGCATTGAAGATCCCACGGCCGCGGACCTGCACAAAGTGGGCACCCTGGCCAAGGTCCACAAGACCGTCAAGATGCCCAACGGCAACATCGTGGTCTTCCTCGAGGGCGTGCAGCGCATTCAGGTGCAGGAGTTGATCGGCTTTCGCCCCTTCCTGCGCGCGCGCATCGCGGCCGAGCCCGACATTCTCGGCGAAAAAGACGCCGAACTGGAAGCTCTGCAGCGCCAGGCCCAGGATCTTTTCCGCGAAGTGGTCAGCCACTCCTCGCAACTTTCCGACGAACTGCAGTCGGTGGCCATCAACATCGACGACCCCGGCCGCCTCGCCGATTTCATCGCCGGCACCCTGCCCTCCCTCTCGACGCTGCTGCGCCAGGAGCTCCTGGAAACCTCCAACGTGCGCAAGCGCCTGGAAATCCTCATCCGCGAACTTTCCAAGGAACTGGAAGTCCTCGAACTGCGCTCCAAAATTCAGGAGCAGGTGCAGGAGCAGGTCAGCCAGAACCAGCGCGAATATCTCCTCCGCGAGCAGATGAAGGCCATCCAGAAAGAGCTGGGCGATATTGACGATTCCCAGCAGGAAATCGACGAACTGCGCAAGAAAGTGGAAGAAGCGGGCATGGCCGCGGAAGCCAAAAAAGAGTGCGAGCGCGAGCTCAAGCGCCTTTCCAAGATGACTCCGGCCAGCGCCGAGTACATGGTCTCGCGCACCTATCTCGAATGGATGACTTCGCTGCCCTGGAACAAATCCTCGGCCGCCGCGGATATCGATATCGCCAAAGCCCACGAGATTCTCGACGAAGATCACTACGACCTGCAAAAGGTCAAAGAGCGCATCCTCGATTACCTGGCCGTCAAAAAACTTCAGCCGGGAATGAAGGGGCCCATCCTGTGCTTCGCCGGGCCTCCTGGCGTAGGCAAGACTTCACTCGGCAAATCCATCGCCCGCGCCCTCGGACGCAAGTTCGTGCGCATCGCCCTCGGCGGCATGCACGATGAAGCGGAAATCCGGGGCCACCGCCGCACCTACATCGGCGCCCTGCCCGGACAGATCATCCAGGGCATCAAGCGCGCCGAAACCAACGACCCCGTGTGCATGCTGGACGAAGTGGACAAGCTGGGCCGCGACTTCCGCGGCGACCCCTCTTCGGCCCTTATGGAAGTCCTGGACCCCGAGCAGAACGCCACCTTCCGCGATCATTATCTCGACGTCCCGTTTGATCTCTCCAAGGTGCTCTTCATCGCTACCGCCAACTGGATGGATCCCATCCCCGAGCCGCTGCGCGACCGCATGGAGATCATCGAACTCCCCGGCTACACCGGCGAGGAAAAAATTCACATCGCCCGCAAATACCTGATCCCCAAGCAGGCCGCCGAACACGGCCTCAAGGTCGGCGAACAGCTCGACTTCACCCTGGAAGGCTTGCAGGAAATCATCCACAGCTACACGCGGGAAGCCGGCGTGCGCAGCCTCGAACGCGAAATCGCCACGCTCACCCGCAAGCAGGCCCGCCGCATCGCCGAAGGCCGCACCGACATGCTCACCGTGACGCCCGAAGTCGTTCGCGAATTTCTGGGCGTCGCCAAATACCGCACCGAACGGGAAGTCGAGGAGCGCGTCAAGCAGCCCGGCGTCGCCGTGGGCCTCGTGTGGACCCCCGTCGGCGGCGATATCATCTTTATCGAAGCCAGCCGCATGCGCGGCGGCAAGCAGTTCACCATGACCGGGCATCTCGGCGAAGTCATGCAGGAGTCCATGACCGCGGCGCTCACCTGGGTGCGCGCCAACGGCGAACGCTACGGCATCGACCCCGACTTCTTCCGCAAGCAGGACATCCACATCCACGTGCCTTCCGGCGCCGTGCCCAAGGATGGCCCGTCCGCCGGAGCCGCCATGGTCACCGCCCTGGTCAGCCTGCTCAGCGGCCGCGCCATTCGCCAGCGTCTGGCCATGACCGGAGAACTCACACTCTCCGGCGTTATCCTGCCCGTGGGCGGCATCAAGGAAAAAGTGCTGGGCGCCAAGCGCGCGGGCATTACCGAAGTTCTGCTCCCCGCGGATAACGAGCCCAACGCCGTTCAGGACCTGACGCCCGATATTCTCGGCGACATGAAGATCACCTACGTGCGCACCCTCGATGAAGTGATCGAACACGCGCTCGCCAAGGAAACCGCCGCGCCGCCGGTCACCCCGCAGCCCGAGCCCAAGGAAAAGCGCGCCCCCGGCGCCGAAAGTCCGCGCGCGATCCACTAACCCGTTACGCTAAAGATTTTTTCGGTAAAAGAGGCCCCGCTCCGGCAGGGCCTCTTTGCTTATCCGGGCGCTGCTCGATACCCGCCTTCTCCTGATACCATGAGCGCAGGACCATGCCTCTGGACAAGCAATCCGCGCGGGACATTCCTGCCAGGCTGGCGCAGCGCCTGGCCGCCGCGCTCGTGCAGGAGCGCATCGTTCCGCGCTTTGTGGACACCTACGTCGTCGAGCACCTGCGCCACACCTTGCAGGTCCATCCCACTCGCTACCGCGAACTTCTCGGCCTGCTTCTGCGTGAAGCCCTTCTGGCCATGACCGCCTGCGCCCTGGCCGAAGCCACCAGCGAGGCCCGCCGCTCCGGCGCTCCTCCGGGATTCCCCAAGCCGCAAACCTTTCGCCGTGACTTCCTCGGGGCCATGGCCCGCCAGCAGAAATGGAGCGCGGGCGACTCGCTGGAATTTCAGTCCGAACTGCGCCTCTGCGAATCCCTGCTGGCCCGCCGCCCGGGCGCGCAGCGCTCGCGCAAACCCTACGAAGCCGCCGACCATCCCTTCGTGGACCGCTGCGCCATTCTCCTCGACCCATCCTTCATTGAACAGGCGCGCATCGCCTCCAGCCGCGCCCTCGCCCAGATCGAGCGCCTCGCTCTGCAGGTCACCGAAGAAGTCCTGCGCGCCGGCTAAAGAGCCTGTGTGGCAACCGCAAAATCAGTTCCTCAGCGGCTAAAGCCGCATTGAAAAGAAAGCATTTTTGTCGGAGCTCAAGCTCCGACCCCCTATAAAGCAAGAGTTACCACACACACTCTAAAGCCCGGTCAGGAAATCTTCTCGACCTGCACCGCCGTCCCATACGCCAGCACTTCCGTTACCCCCTGCATCACTTCGGTGGCGTCATAACGCATTCCAATCACGGCGTTCGCTCCGTGCGTGGCGGCGTGCAGCAGCAGCAACTCGTAGGCGTCCTCGCGCGTCTTCTCGCACAGTTCGGTAAGAATGGTGATGTTCCCGCCGATGATGGTCTGCAGCGCCGCTCCCAGCGTGCCGATCACGCTCCTCGAGCGCACCACGATCCCGCGCACAATCCCGTAGTTCCGCACAATGCGGTAACCGGGCAACTCCAGCGCGCTGGTCACCATGCTCGAATCCACTCGTCCTGTCATAGTTCCTCCCTGTGGCGTTTACTCCCCCGATTCTATCCGTTTTCTCTTCCCGTGCGCGGACTTCGCTCCTCTGCTATGCTCACCCTGAAATGGAAGACATCTTCTATCTTCTCGCCGCGCTGCAGATCGCCGCGGGCCTTTTCATGCTCTACGACGGCCTCCGCTGGCTGGCCTATGCCCGCGGCCGCTCCATCAGTCATTCCGGCTTTTATTCTCCCCGCGTCGCTCTGATCTGCCCCTGCAAGGGACTCGAACCCGGCCTCGAACAGAATCTCCATGCCCTCTGTGATTTCGACTACCCCAATTATGAGATTTTTTTCGTTCTGGCCTCCGCCTCCGACCCCGCTGCCTCTATCGTGCACCGCGTCGCCGCCAGTTCCCGCCACAAGGCCCAGGTCCTCATCGCCGGGCCTCCCAAGGACTGCGGCGAAAAAGTGAATAACCTCCGCTTCGCCGTCGAACAACTCCCCAAGGACTTCGAAGCCGTGGTTTTCGCCGATTCCGACGGCCGCCCCGGCCGCGCCTGGTTGCAGCATCTTCTGGCGCCTCTGAGCGACCCGCAAGTCGGCGCCGCCACCACCATGCGCCTGCTTCTCCCCGGCGACAATAGCCTGCCCGCTGCTTTGCTCTCGGCCTGGAATGCTTCGGTGATTACCATGCTCGGCGATCACAGCAGGAACTTCTGCTGGGGCGGGGGAACCGCCATCCGCCTTGACCTCTTCGATAAGATTGGAGTGGATCGTTACTGGCACTCGGCCGTCAGCGACGATTTCTCCATGACCGTGGCGCTCCGGCAGGCCGGCAAACGCATCCAATTCGTCCCCGAATGCCTGGTGCCGTCGTTCCCGACCGTCAGCTTTTCCGGGCTGCTCGAATTCGCGAATCGCCAAATGCTCTTGACGCGCATCTACGATTTCAAACTGTGGCTGCAGGCCGGCCTCGTCAACCTGCTCTATTGCGCCACTCTGTTCACCGGCGCCGATCTCTTCTTCACCAAATTGCTGGGTTCCTTTCCCGCCCTGAATGTCGCCCTGCTTGGCTCCATCCCCGTTTTGCTCGCGGTCATCCGCGGCGTCCTGCGGGTCACGGCCGTTGGCGTGATTCTGCCCGCCTGGAAATCCAAGCTCCTCGATCAGGGCTGGGTCTGGACCCTCCTGGCCGCCTTCGTGCCCTTCCTCTTCCTCTGCAATTTCCTGGCTTCCGCCGTCACCCGCAAGATTCTCTGGCGCGGCATCCGCTACGAACTCGTCTCCTCCACGCAGACACGCATCCTCTCCCACTGACTTTCTCCGCACCCGGGCCCCGCGCCCTCTATTTTCCGCTCAGAAACGGAAAATGCGCCGAGGCCGCCATGAACAGCAGCATGGGAAACGAAAGCCAGAAATTCATCCGCGACGCCAGGAAACCCAGCCGGGCCAGTCCCGCCGCTTCCGCCGGCATCGGCGTGCCCTGCTCCGCGTTCGCTTTGGTCCACGCAATCAGCTTCTTCTGGCACCTCCAGATCACTCCCCACACGTTCATCATCATCAGGTAGCCCATGCCTCCGCCCACCGAAATCGCCAGCGTCCGATTGCCCGCCGCCGGATGCCCCAGGCATTCCAGAACCATCCACGATGCCGCTCCCATCACCAGACTCACCGGAATCGCCAGGATCCATCCATTGCTGAGCGGACCCTTGGCATATTTCATCAGCAGATAGCCCGCCAGCCAGGCCACCGCCCAAATCGCCAGCCATTCGCCCATCCAGCGCCCGAACAGTCCCGGTTCACCTGCGTTTTGCGCGTCGTCCTGCGCCAGAATCATGAAGTAGCGGAATCCGGCCAGTACTGTAACTACTGCAGCCCACCGGAACCACCACAAGGCTCGCGGCATCAGCAGCGGCACGATCTTCCCCTTCGTGGCCGCGTCTAACTCCTTTTGTAACGGCACGTTACCAAGATTAAAGAAATAGAGCAGACCGACCCAGGTGACTCCTGCCGCAAGATGAACCCACCGCAGAAACAATTGTTCCATGTCAGTGGCTTGCGCCGGAAACTGCACCCGAAACCCCGCCAGTAGCATCAGGCCCATGAATATTGGAATCATCTTCATCCTCCTTTTCATCGCCCGCAGACGCGATTCCTCGCGTAAACCGGGGCATTGTACCGGAAATATTAGAACTGGGAAGCCAGTAGATTTCCACAGGGAATATTTTCCGGAAAGGCGGAAATTCCTGCTCGCATTAAAAGGCCAGGTGATAGACTCCAGTCCTTCAAGCCCTCTGTTTTCATTAGGAATCTTGAAGAAGGTAATGGACCCGGAATTGCACTGACAAAACTGGCTGCATTCTTCGGCGCTCGATCTTTCGTATTCCCCGGGCGCTTGGATTCGCGGCCGGGATGCTAGGGGGCGTCTCGCTAAGAAAACATCGCTACCCAGCCGAGTGGGATCCTGGCGGGCTGTCTCCCCTGTGGAACTGTAAAAAAAACCTTCGAAGCCGGAGTTTTGCGCCTGCGATACGGCTCAACGATGAGGTGCCCGTGAAGGATCTGCGCAAGAAGAACAAACTGCAATTTCCCTCGAATCACGAAGGACGCACCGCGCCCGAAGCCTTCTTCTTCTACGAAAAACGCACGGGCGTCTCCCACTTTCATGTCCCCGCCGATCACACCGGGAACCTGCCCGTGGACCATGCCGCCGGCCTGCTGGCCATGCACTGCCTGGTTCGCGGACAGACGCCGGAAGATTATGTGGTGATGGTCGAGGCGGAAAGCCGTCTCCTCGGCGGAATCGTCGAGAAGGCCGAAAATCTGCTGCGCGCGGGCCGCTCCGTGCCCACTCCCGTTCAATTGAGCCGCCGCGAGCAGGAAGTCCTCGACGGCGTTCTGCGTAGCCTGGCCAATAAGGAAATCGGTTCCCTGCTCAACGTCTCCGAGCGCACCGTGAAATTCCACGTCTCTTCCCTGCTCGCTAAATTCAAAGTGCGTGGACGCATGGAGCTCGTACGCGCCGCATCCCGCGGTTATCTCGATCCCCGCCCGGTCTCCGGCGCCGCCGTCGTGGACAGTTCCAAGGCCACTCGCGAATCCCGCGGCGTGGCCGTTCCCGCTCCCAGCGCCCTGCGCAAGGACCGCAGCGCGGAGATTGTCTCCCTGCCCAAGCGCCGCTTGTCGGCTTAAGCGCTTCCGCGGCCCCCTGAAAGAACTTCGGCCCTTCGCTCGAGTGCAGCGAAGGGCCGTTTTGCATTCCGTACCGGATTGTCCGGGCTTATTTCCTGGCCGCGGCAAACAGATTGGCGGCCGCGTCCCAATTGACCACGTTCCACCACGCCTTGATGTAATCGCCGCGCAGGTTCTGGTATTTCAGGTAGTAGGCGTGTTCCCAGACGTCCAGCCCGAGAACCGCCTTGGCTCCCAGCAGGAGCGGCGTGTCCTGGTTCGGCGTGGAATCAATCACCAGCTTCCCGTCCTTCGCCAGCAGCCAGGCCCAGCCGGAGCCGAAGCGGCCCATCCCCGCCGCCGAGAATTTTTCCTGAAACCCGGCGAACGAGCCAAAGCTCGCGTTGATGCCCGCGGCCAGATCCCCCTTGGGTTCTCCTCCGCCGCCCTTCTTCATCAGGGCCCAGAATAGCGAATGATTCCAATGCCCGCCGCCATTGTTGCGCACGGCGGTGCGAATGGATTCCGGCAGCGTCTCCAGGCCCTTGAGCAGGTCTTCCAGCGATTTCGCCTGCAAATCGGCGTGCCCTTCGAGGGCCTTGTTCAGGTTGGTGACATACGCGTTGTGATGCTTGCCATGGTGAATTTCCATGGTGCGCGCGTCGATGTATGGTTCCAGTGCGTCATGCGAATACGGCAGCGGCGGTAGTGCGAAAGCCACGGGTGTTTCCTCCGAATCTGAATTTACTGCTTTTGAAAATTCACACGAACTTCCGGCGCGCAGCAACCCGGCAGCGGCGTCGCCCGCCCCCAGAATTCCCGCTCCTAAAATGCCGGAACCGATCAGGAAACCGCGACGATCCATGCGGAACTCCTCCCTTGCGGAAAGGGGCCGGAAACAGTACGAGCATGGATTATAGCGCAGACCGGGGGCGGGAGCAGCGCGGCGATGAATTGGATATGCCGCGAACACGAAATTCAGCTCGACATATCGCCCAAACGTCCCAGCGCCCACCGCGCGCTGTCCGCGACCAGCTCTTCCCCGGACTGCGCCAGCATCTCCAGCCGCGCCCGGATGCGCGCCCGCGTCTCCTCATCCGCCTGCGCGCCCGCATTGCCCAGCGCATTGCCTACATTGCGCAGCAGGCCGCGCCACTTGCTCCGCCGAATCGGGCTCCCGCGAAAGAGTTCCCGAAACTCTTCCTCGCTGAGCGACGCCAGCCATTCCAGCCGGGGCAGGAAAAGCGATTCGTCCGGCGCTGCCGCGGGCAGGCTCTTCTTCGGCCAACTGCGCGGCGCAAATGCCGGGAGCGCATCCACCGGCGCGCGGCGGTTGTACGGACAAACGTCCTGGCAGATATCACAGCCAAACACATGGCGTCCCATCGGCGCGCGCAGTTCCTCGGGAATGGCTCCGCGCAGTTCGATCGTGAGATAGGAGATGCAGCGGCGCGCGTCCATGACGTAAGCCTCGGTCAGCGCCCCGGTCGGGCAGGCATCCAGACACAGCCGGCAATTGCCGCACAGGTCGGGCGGCGGCGCCTCCCCCTCCAGGCTCGGCGCCAATTCCAGCGTGGTCAGGATTACGCCCAGGAAAAAATAGGAGCCTACCTCTTCATTGAGCAGCAGCGTGTTCTTGCCGATCCACCCCAGTCCGGCATGGTGCGCCAGCGCCCGCTCATGCACCGGCCCGGTGTCCACATACCAGCGGGTTTCAAACGGCGCGGCGAATCGCTCGCGCAGCGCCCCGCAAAGCTCCTCCAGTTTCGCGCCGATCACCGCATGATAATCCTGGCCCCAGGCATAGCGCGAAATCCATCCCCGCGGCTCGTTCTCCGCGCCCTCCGCGAATGCCTGCGTCGAATGGGGCAGCGGCGTATTGTAGTTGAGCGCGCAGACGATCACACTCTTTGCGCCGGGCAGCACGCTCTGCAAATCCGCCCGCCGCGCATCCCCCAGATAGCGCATCTCCCCGCCGTATCCCCGCGCCAGCCAGTCCGCAAATCCGTCCAGCTCCGGAAATTTCTCCGCCGGCGCCACTCCGCACAGCTCGAACCCCAGACGCCGCGCGCGCTTCCGGATCCATTCGCTTTCTAAGCTTTTCTCCACGATTGAAATTGTGCACCAGAAACCCGGCGCCCGCGAGCAGGGAACAAAAAAAAGGCTCTCCGACCGGGTCGGAGAGCCTCTCGATTCCAGGAAAAACGTTAGCTGGCTGCGGTTACGTTTTCCGCCTGGTATCCCTTCGGACCTTGCTTGACTTCGAATTCCACCGGCTGTCCTTCGGAGAGAGTTTTATATCCCTCCATCTGGATGGCGGAGAAATGCACGAACACATCTTCGCCGGACTGCCGTTGAATGAAGCCATACCCCTTTGATGCGTTAAACCACTTTACAACACCCTGTTCTTTGCTCAACTTCGGTACTCCTCTGCCTGTGGAATAGCGTCGTGCCAGGCGAACCGAAAGCCGGGAAGAACCACTCGCGTAGGTCTTCGAGGGACTACGGAACCGCACAGCCCGTGAACGCGGGGCCATTCTGTCTCAAAAAGGGACGTCTGTCCAGATTCAGATTAGGGAAATGTAATAATCTGGGCACCAGGGGGCGATTGGGCAGCGAGTAACGGCTGGTAGCCGCTGGACGGTCACTGCGAGGTGGAGTTGCAGGAGCCGTTGGGGAGGCGCTTGGTCATGATCAGTTCGGCACCGCCGGTGCGTCCGCGGGCGACTTCAAATTCGTCCATGAAGGCCTTCATGAGGAAGATTCCGCGGCCGGAAGTGCTCAGGAGGTTTTCTTCGGCGAGGGGGTCCGGGACGTCCTGGAGGCTGAAGCCCTGGCCCTCGTCGAGCACGCGGATAATCATCTTTTCCTGGGTCATGTCCACGGAGAGATAGATTTTTTTGCCGGGGCGTTCCTGGTTGCCGTAATGAAAGGCGTTGATGACGCCTTCGCGGACGGACATGCCGATGCGGTAGCACTCGTCTTCGCCAAAGCCGGCGGCCTCGGCGACGCGCATACACATCTCCTCGGCCAGGCTGACGCTTTCCACCTGCGACTGCAATTCGACCTCAAGATGCTTGCTGATTGAATCCATCCCCGTCCCACCGCCGGAAAGAGCCCCACCACGGACCCTTATGGGTAACATAAGGAGGATTGCGGAGTCAATGAAACCTGAAGGAATACGCTTCGTGGCGAGGGAGTGGCGGAAACTTCCATGGTAGATGATTCTTGTTATTCTAAGCGCAAGAGAGCGGCTGGAGAGCCGGGAAAGGCGGGCGCACACATGGACCGCAAAGCGCATTGGGAAAACGTATACGGGACGAAAGCACCGGATGCGGTGAGCTGGTACCGGCCGCACCTGGAGACTTCGCTGGCGCTGATCGAGCGGGCCGCGGCAGAACGCACGGCGGCGATTATTGATGTGGGCGGCGGAGCGTCCACGCTGGTGGATGATTTGCTGGAGCGCGGCTACAAGAATTTGACCGTGCTGGATATTTCGCAGGCGGCGCTGGATGTGGCTCGGAAAAGACTGGGGGCCGCCGGCGAGGGCGTGCTGTGGCTCGCCGGGGATGTGACTGAAGTGGCGCTGCCGGCGCAGTCTTACGACGTGTGGCACGACCGCGCCGTGTTTCATTTTCTGACCGCGCCGGAGCAGCGGGCGGCTTATGTGCGGCAGGTTCTGCGAGCGATGAAGCGCGGCGGGCACGTGATCGTCAGCACGTTCGGGCCGGAGGGTCCGGTGAAGTGCAGCGGTCTGGACGTGATGAGATATGACGCGAAGGCGCTGCACGCGGAGTTTGGGGCGCGTTTCCGGCTGGTGGAAAGCTCGAAGGAGACGCATCAGACGCCGTTCGGGACCACGCAGCAGTTTCTCTCGTGCTATTGCCGGGTGGAATAGGGCAGGAGGACTTCTTTTTACAAGTGGTTGCGCATCAGGGAGCCGCCTTGAAAGTGAAATTGGCGGTTTGAGTTTGCGCGTCGGTGATGGTGATTTCCTGGGTTTGCGTGCCGAAGGATTCATGCCAGGCGGTGAGGGTGTATTTGCCGGGGGGAAGGCCAGGCAGCGTGAAGAGACCATCAGCTGCTGTAACGGCAAAGTGGCTGGTCTTCAGAACGGCGAAATAGGCTTTCATCCAGGGGTGAATATTGCACTTGATGGGGATGAACTCCTCGTTTTCATAGGCGTAGGAAAACGGGGGAGTATGCGGCAACTGAATCCTGTTCCATTCGCGATTGATTTTGGCGAGAGGGTGAATGTTGTGGGACAGAGGGTCGCTGTTGGAGATGGATATTTCCTCCCCCGCACGAACCGCGAGGACATGGGTGGTGTAATGGCAACCCTTCTGATCGAAGTTAACGGCAGGGGCGGGCGCCAGGGAGGAATCCGCCACACCGGAGGAAATGTAGACGACGACATTTTGCAGGGCGTTACCGGGACCGGTAACGGCGTCTTCAGTCAGGAGCCCCTTGGGGTGCATCTTGACGCATTCCGCCTCCTTGGACATGTCAATGGGCTTTGCTTTGGGAAGAACGCCGGTGAAGGTGATTTTTCCGGAGACCGCGCCGCCGCCCGGGCCGGGAGAGACCGCGAACGGAATCGCCAATAGGGCGAGGGCTGCCATGGAAAGCCTGCTCATTTGCATTTCTGGTTTCCTCCCTGCCAACCCGGCGGAATCGAAGGAACGGAACCCAGCTCCAAGTCCTGCGCCGCGAAGGCAGGAGCGAGCGCCGGCGCGCCATCTCTTCCGTCCGATTTCAGCGTTACGGGGATATTCTACGGCCCGCGAAACCAAAGAAACAGGATGCGAAGAGAGTCACCTCGAATCCATTATTAACCATATAAATATCTATACGAAGCAAGGAAACAGGGGCCGCTTGCGGCAGGAAGGGTCAAGAGATGAAGGTTAAAAGTTGACAGTTGAAAGGAAGTAGAGAGAAGCCGGGCTCCCGACCGAGTCGGGATGAATTCCGCCCGGCCTCTACAGAATCAAAGACAAGAGCCGATTTCATTTAACGCGAGGGGGCCGCTTCCAGGGGCTGCACATCGCGGGCGATGCGGGCGGAATCTCGGTCTTCGGCGACTTCCAGGTCGTAGCGGGATTGCAGGTTGAGCCAGAACGCGGGGGAAGTGTTCAGATAGCGGGCTAGGCGCAGGGCCGTGCCGGCGGTAATGCCGCGGCGTTCGTGGCAGATTTCGGCGATGCGCGTGACCGGGACACGCAGGTCCATGGCCATTTTGTTCATGCTCAGGCCGAGAGGGGGCATGAACTCCTCGCGGAGAATTTCTCCGGGATGCACCGGCTTCAGTTTTTTTGCCATCTTGCGCTCCTAGTGGTAGTCCACGATCTCGACGTCGCAGGCATCGCATACGCGCCAAACAAAGCAGATGCGCCACTGGTCGTTGATGCGAATGCTGTGCTGTCCCCGGCGATCGCCCTTTAAAGCCTCCAGATGGTTGCCGGGGACCGCGGCCAAGTCTTGCAGGCCGGTGGCCTGGAGCAAATCCAGATTACGGAGGACCACGCGCCTACGGATTGCTCTCCCGGTGTCCCAAGATCAGACAGGATTCTTCATCTTGCTGGATGAAGCGTATTATTAGCGGGAAGGCGGCTCGCAGTAGTTTTTCGATTTCGGAGGTAGTGGAATTGCTCACCCGGAGCCAAATGATTTTGGGCGGGGCGCCGGAGAGAACACTACGCTCCTGAAAGTCAGAGTCCTTGGATACGATGGTGAAATTGTTAATCCTAGCGTAATCCCAGATCACCCCGTCGTCCGCGCTGCCTAATCCGCAGTGATGAACATGGACCGCGCCTGGATAAAGATCGGCCAACACATCAACCAGGCGAACAGAAAGATTTTCGTCGAGGAGAAGCTTCACGCTTTTAGCATTTCCCATTTGCGTTCGCGGTCAGCCGCGAAGGCGAGACAGGCGCGGATATCCTGCTCCGTCAAATAGGGGAAATCCCGCAAGATGTCCTGGTGGGTCATGCCGCTTGCGAGATATTCCAGGACGTCATAGACGGTGATGCGCAGACCGCGGATGCACGGCTTTCCGCTGCGTTTCCCAGGCTCCAGGGTGATGATGTCCGAATAACTCATACGGCTCCACTGTAAGGGAAAAACCGCCCCCAGGCAATCCGAAGTTTGCCGTGCAGCGCCAGTTCTGGTGCCGCGGAATTAGGCCGACTGGACGGGACGCAAGTTTTGCAGGCTCGAACTGAACTCCAGCGTCTGCGGCTCGAAGTCATTGCTGCGCAAGACAACCTTAAACTTTCCAACGCGGTCGCTCGAACCCCTTGGCGTGCCGAAAATGAACACTAGGCCCGTTCCATCAAAACTCCTGGTTACTGTGCATGGGCCGTGAACTTCATAGGTGAAACGCCAGTCTGGCTTTTCCGGGTGCTCGGCTGCGACTCGGCTTCGAAGTTCCTCCTTCTTTTCGTCAAACAACGAGGCGAAGAAGGGGTCGCCCGGTCTTTCATCGGGTAACTCTTGCCATTCATCTTTCACGATAATGGGATAACTCATTTCTGTTTCTCCTTGCGCGCCCGTGGGCGTTATTTACCACACTTAAAGTTTAGCAGACGGGGTAATGGGCAGCGCAAATCGGGCTAAGGCAGGGTGGTCAAGTCCAATAGGTGCGGTCGAGGGTGCGGTACTGAATGGCTTCGCTCAAGTGGCGGGGTTCAATATCGTCCGAGGAGTCCAGGTCGGCGATGGTGCGGGCGACTTTGAGGATGCGGTCGTGGGCGCGGGCGGAGAGGCCCAGGCGGGTGATGGCGTTTTCCAGGAGTTTTTCGCCGTCGTCGTTGATGACGCAGAATTTGCGGATCATTTTCGAGGGCATCTGGGCGTTGCAATAGGTTTTCTTTTCGCCGCGGAAGCGGGCGGTCTGGCGGGAGCGCGCTTCAATGACGCGGCTGCGCACGGCGGCGGAGTCTTCGGAGGAGGAGGGTGCGCGCAACTCCTTGTATTTCACGGCGGGGACTTCGATGTGGATGTCGATGCGGTCGAGCAGAGGGCCGGAGATTTTGGAGACGTAGCGCTGAATGAGCGGCGGGGTGCAGTGGCATTCGCGGGTGGAATCGCCGAAATAGCCGCAGGGGCAGGGGTTCATGGCCGCGGCGAGCATGAAGCGCGAGGGAAACGTGACGGAGATGGCGGCGCGGGAGATGGTGACGTGGCCGTCCTCGAGGGGCTGGCGGAGGACTTCGAGGACGTTGCGCTGGAATTCCGGGAGTTCGTCGAGGAAGAGGACGCCGTTGTGTCCGAGGGAAACTTCGCCGGGGCGCGGGATGGCGCCGCCGCCGATGAGGCCGGCGTCGCTGATGGTGTGGTGCGGAGAGCGGAAGGGGCGCGTCCCGACGAGGCCGCGGCCGTCTTCGAGGGTGCCGGCGACGCTGTGGATGCGCGTGGTTTCGATGGCCTCCTCGAGGGACATGGGCGGGAGGATGGTGGGGATGCGCTTGGCCAGCATGGTTTTGCCGGCGCCGGGAGGGCCGAGGAAGAGGATGTTGTGGCCGCCGGCGCAGGAGACTTCGAGGGCACGCTTGGCGGCCTGCTGGCCGTGCACGTCGCGCATGTCCACGGCATACTGCTCAGCTTCGGAGAACATCTGGCGGGCGTCCACGCGCACAGGCTGGAAGGATTCCGGGGAGTTGATGAGGTCCACGGCCTGGGGGAGCGAGCGCACGGCGAAGACGTTGACGCCTTCGACGACGGCGGCTTCCCTGGCGTTGGCTTCGGGGACGGCGAGTGACTCGATGCCGCTTTCGCGGGCGGCCAGCGCGGCGGAGAGCGCGCCGCGGACGGGGCGGACACTGCCATCGAGGGAAAGTTCTCCCAGGAAAAGAGTCTTGCCGAGGGTTTTGCCGAAGAAGCCGCCGAGGCAGCCGACCAGGCCCAGGGCCATGGGGAGATCGAAGCCGGAACCTTCTTTGCGCACGTCAGCGGGGGCCAGGTTGATGGTGACGCCCTGGCCGTAGGGAAACTCGAAGCCGCAATTGCGCAGGGCGGATTTGATGCGTTCGCGGCTTTCCTTGACGGCGTTGTCGGGCAAGCCCACGACGTTGAAGTCGTTCAGCCGGGCGGAGCCGACGTCCACCTCGACTTCGACGAGGTAGGCGTCGATGCCGTAGACAGAGGCGCTCTGGGTCTTGAAGAGCATAGAGATACGCCGTGACCGCAAAGCGGCCGGTTTCTTCCATTGCGTAACCGTAAAACGAGGGAAGCAGTTACCCGGGCAAGGGTAAAACAGAAGGTCGCCAATTTACCAGCAATAACTATGGCGCAAGCGGCACCGGGGCGCGAGCGGGACGAAGGCGGTCGATCCAGAAGGCCCAGGCGAAGAGCACGAGGGAGAAGGGGATATTGGCGAAGGCGATGGCGCGGACGTTGGGGGGCGGAGGGCCGCCAACGCTGGGGATCCAGAGGACGGTGAGCAAGACGATCATGATCCAGAAAGCATAGTCGCCGGTGCGGGTGGAGGCGCGAGTGGCGCGGGCGTAAAGGAAAATGCCGAAGAGCCAGAGGAGACCCTCAACGAGGTAAGTAGCGGGGATGGAGTTCCAGAGGCCCAGACCGAAGTAGCGGTGAATGCCGGGAGCGAGAGGCATGTCCGGGCGATGGCTTGCGAAATCGAGCAGCCAGCGGCTGAGGACGGCGGCGAAGAGGGCCCAGGCGCCGGGCGTATAGCGGCGCCAAGCGTAGTAGATTCCGGCGAAGAGGGCTGCCCAGAGAGCGCTGGTGAGCAGGCTGTGGCTGAGGGGATAGTCCCAAAGATCGAGCGAGTTGGCGGCGGTGATGCCGGGCTGGATACGGGCGTGCTCGATTCCGGCGAGGAGAAAAGCGACCCAGAGGAGATCGGCCAGAAGGGCGGCAGCGAGAAGCGTGCCGAGGGAGGTGCGCGGGGCGAAGCCCTTCGCAGCAAGACCGGCGGCTAGGTGTCCGACGAACATGGGCCCTCCTCTCGGGGGGAAAAATTGCGCAGGGCCGCCAAATGGGCGGTTCGGGCGACTTTGCCGGGAACAGGAGGAGTAAAGCACAGCCCGTTACTGAATGTCAGCAGGAACCCTCCCTCCCGCGGTGAAGGCCGGAAAGGGCGTGGTACTATGTACTAGTACTACCCATGAAGGAAAACTCTGGGAGGCAGCTTTATGCGGCGGACAGGTAGGATGGTGTCAAAAGTGGCGTTCTTGGCCCTGGCGGGGCTATTGGCCTTGCAGACGCCGGCATTGGCGGGCCACAAGGGCAAGGTCAAGAAAGTGAAGCCCAACGGCAAGGGCAAGGCCATGGGCGATAAGGGGATGGAGTTGTACCAGCAAGGGGATCTGGATGGGGCGATTGCGGCGTTCCGCAAAGCGCTGACGGCGAACCCGAATGACGGGCAGATTTACTTCAATTTGGGGATGGCGCTGGCGGACAAGGGCAACCTGCCGGAAGCGGCAACGGCGTATGAAAAATCGGCGACGCTGCTCTGAACAACCTGGGTCTGGTGCTCTACCAGCAGAACAAGATGAGCGAAGCGGATGCGCGAGCCGAGAAGGCCATCAAGCTGTGGCCGAGCAACCCGGAGCCGTACGTGACGCGGGGGCTGATCCTGGAGAGCGGCGGGAAGCTGGATGCGGCGATTGCGGCGTACCGCAAGGCGCTGACGCTTTCGGCGAATCATGCGGGAGCGGAGCAGAGCCTGGGGCTGGCACTGGCGAAGAAGGGGCAGATTGCGGAGGGCATCAAGGTCTTGCAGGAAGCGGCGAAGCAGCACCCGGAGGACGCGGATTTGCAGGCGGCGCTGGGAGGCACGCTGGTGAGCGCGAACCGGCTGCCGGAGGCGGTGGCGGCGCTGCGGGCGAGCGTGGCAGCAACGCCGAATTCGCCGGCGGTGCTGGCGATGCTGGGAGACGCGCTGCGGAGGCAGGGGAAGGAGAAGCTGCCAGAAGCGATTGAGATATTGCAGAAGGCACATACGATGGCGCCGGAAGACGCGATGATTTCGACGAATCTGGGGTCGGCGCTGGCGCAGGCGGGAAGAACAAAGGAAGCGGAAGCGCTGCTGCAGGGTTCGGCCTCGCAGAAAGGAAGCGACCCCTCGTCCTTCTACAATCTGGCGAGCGCGATGGCCGTCCAGGGACGCTACGAGGAAGCCATTTCCGCGGCGCAGAGCGCGGTGAAGAGCCGGCCGAATTTTCCGGAGGCGAGCGCGCTGCTGGCCTCGCTGTATGCGGTGACGGGAAAGCTTGCGGAGGCCACGCAGACGGTGAAGCCGGCACTGGTGAAGAATCCCAAAAATCCGGAGCTGCATAACGCCTACGGGATGGTGCTGATGAATCAGAAGCAATTCGCGCTGGCCGGGCCGCAGTTCAAGCAGGCGCTGGTGCTGCGGCCGGATTTTGCCGATGCGCGGGCCAACTACGCGACGATGCTGACGATGCAGAGGCAGTACGCGGCGGCGGTGCCAGAGTTCGAAAAAGTGCTGAAGGCGGAGCCGGGGAACGTGAAGGCTCAGGCCAATCTGGGGATCGCCCTGCTGGAACTGCGGCGGTATGCGGAGGCCAGCGAGGCCCTGGCGAAGGCGGCTCAACTGGCTCCCACGAATCCGGAGATTCATGCGCGGCTGGGGCAGGCGCTGCAGAAAGCCGGGCATGCGGAGGAAGGGCGCAAGGAGATTGAAGAAGCGCAGAGATTGAAGGGGGGCGCGCCGGACAAGGCGGGCTCCTAGATTTCGCGGGGCGGCGGCCGGGACATGCACAGCGCGGCACGCTAACTACAAGAAAATAGCAAGATATGCTAGGGTGGCCCTGTCGCGCGGGCAACGTCCGCGGGAAGAATACACAGGAGGACACCGTGGGGACTTCCGTGCGCGGAAGCGTGCGCAGGCGTGGGGCTTTGTATATAGCAGTGATTTTCTTGGCAGCTGCTTTTGCGGGGCCGACGCGCGGTTCGGCCCGGGCAGGACAGTCGGGAAGCGCAGATGCGCTTCTCAAACAAGGCCGGGAGAAATACGCAGCGGGCGATTTGAACGCCGCTATCACATTGTTCCAACAGGCCGCCGCGCTGCGCCCGGGCGACCCAGAAGCGTTCTTCGCGCTGGCGCAGGCGCTCACCGACCGGGGAACCTATGCGGAAGCGGAAGCGGCGTACGGAAAAGCCATCAATCTCTACGTGGAAAAAGAGAAGAAGTCGGCGGGCAGCGGACTTTCCTTCCGGCCGAACATCGCCATGTCCCTGAACAACCTGGCGGTGGTGTATTACCGGGAAAAGAAATTCGCCGAAGCGCTGACCGCGGTGGACCAGGCCATGAAGGTATGGACGCCGGCTTCGTCCGTGCCGGCTGAGTTCTGGGCAACGCGGGGGACGATCCTCGAGGCCCAACTGCATCCCGAGGAAGCCATCCAGGCCTACCGCACCGCGCTCGCGCGCGATCCGCGCCAGGCCGATGCGCTGCTCAATCTGGGCATTGCGCTGGAGAAGAAGGGCCAAACCGACGAAGCGCTGGCTCTGCTGCAGAAGGCCGCGGCGCTGAACGGCGATGACGGAGAAGTTCTTGGGGCGCTGGGAAGCGCATTGGCTGCAAAAGAGCGCTGGGAGGAGGCCGCGGCGGCCTTCACCAAAGCGGCGGCGCTCAAACCCGATTCCGCGGCGGTGTACATGGATCTCAGCAATGCGCAGCAGCATCTGGGAAAGAACGCGGAAGCGGCGGAGTCGATGCGGAAGGCGCACGCGCTCAATCCCGGAGATGCCGCGCCAGCGGGCAATCTGGGAACGGTCCTGGCCCGGCAGGGGCAATACGAGCAGGCGGTGCCCCTGTTACGGGAGGCGCTGGCGGCGCGGCCCGATGCGCCCGAAACGGCGCAGACGCTGAGCACCTCGCTGCTGGCCCTGGGGGAGTACGCGGGAGCATTGAGCGTCCTCGATGTCCCGCTGCAGGCCCATCCGGAGAACGCGGACTTGCACAACAGCCGCGGGCTGGCGCTTTCGGCGCTGCAGAAGCAATCCCTGGCGCTGGCGGAATTCGATGCCGCACTGAAGATCCGGCCGGGCGATTCGGACATCCAGACGAATCACGCCATCGCGCTGATGCTTGGCGGACGCGGGAAAGAGGCCGTGCCGGAATTCCAGGCTGTCCTGGCGCGAGAGCCCGAAAACGTGAAGGCCTGGGCCAACCTGGGCGGGTGCTACTTCAAACTGGGCCGCTACGAAGATGCCGCCGAGACGTACAACAAGGCCGTCGCGCTGGCCCCCAACGAAGATTACCTCTGGACCAATCTGGGCAACGCTCTGCAAAGGGCCGGGAGGCCGCAGGAAGCGCAGAAGGCCATCGCCCGAGCGCGGCAGTTGCGTCCAGCAGGCGAATCCAGCGGCAAAGCAACATCCCATTGATCCCTGTCCAACCTCCGCAGGTGGCACGAGCCCCGGGATATCAGGTAGGATACGGAAGCAGCCAAGGAGAGCTCATGACACGCCCCGCGGGAACCTATGCGATATTCGAAACCACGATGGGAAACATCGTTTGCAAATTGTACGAGAAGGAAGCGCCGCAGACGGTAGCCAACTTTACGGGATTGGCCGAAGGAACCAAGGAGTTCACCGACGAGAAGACCGGAGCGAAGGCCAAGCGCAATTTTTACGACGGGCTGATCTTTCACCGGGTGATTCCGAATTTCATGATTCAGGGCGGATGCCCGCGCGGAGACGGGCGGGGCGGGCCGGGGTACACCTTCAAGGATGAGTTCAATTCGTCGCTGAAGCATTCGGCGCCGGGGAAATTGTCCATGGCCAACGCCGGGCCGAACACCAACGGCAGCCAGTTTTTCATCACGGTGGCGCCGACGGAGTGGCTGGATGGGAAGCATGCGATTTTCGGCGAAGTGGTGGAAGGCATGGACGTGGTGAACAAGATTGTGAACACGCCGAAGGACTCCTCGGACCGGCCGAAGACTCCGGTGGTGATGAGCAAAGTGAAGATCGAACGGATCGCCTGACGCGACGGGCGTGAAAAGCCCGCGCGGAAAGGATCAGCGGAGGGGGGCGGCAAGGATTCCGGGATGGCCGGCCTGCCGCTCTCTTTTTTATTTTGCGGCGCGCGGAACGAAGCGCCGCGAGGGAACGGGGGACCAGGCCAACCGCCATGCTCACGCCGGACCGTCTATTCCGATTTGCCAATGAATTGATCTTTCTGCTGCTGGGGGCGTTCCTGGCCTGGATCGGGGCGAGCGGGCGCGTATTGTTTGACCGGCGCTCGGCGGCATGGGCTGTGTTGAGCGTGGCCATGATGCTGTGGGGATTGCGGACGCTGCTGGCGCCGGAGCAGTGGTGGCAGAAGTGGGAAAAGCGAATCCGCGGGATTTCGCTGGTGCTCACGGGAGGGCTGCTGCTGGCGATTGCGCGGGTTCCCTTCGCGTGGGTGGCGCCGCTGCTGATCGCGGCCGGGATTTTGTTGGCTCTGCGGGGAGTTTGCGGGGCGTATCTGGCGGCGCGAAAATCGGGAAAGAGCAGGATGCCGGCCTGAAAGCCGGCGCCACCACCTCAAGAAAAAAGTTTTCCCCCGGGGAAGTTCAATTCGGCAAGGAGGAAAATCACCATGCTAAAAGAATTCAAGGCCTTTGCGATGAAGGGCAACGTATTGGACATGGCCGTGGGTATCATCATCGGCGCGGCGTTCGGCAAGATCGTGAGTTCGTTCGTGGAGGACGTGATGATGCCGCCGCTGGGGCGGCTGATCGGGCACGTGGACTTCTCGAATCTGTTCATCAATTTGAGTGGAAAGTCCTATGAAACGCTGGCGGCGGCCAAAGCGGCGGGAGCGGCGACGCTGAATATCGGACTGTTCCTGAACACGGTGATCAATTTCGTGATCGTGGCGTTCGCGGTATTTCTGCTGGTGCGGCAGGTGAACCGCTGGACGGCGCCGCCCGCGGCGGAGGCGGCACCGCCCGCGACGCGGGATTGCCCCTATTGCCTGATGGCTATACCGGCGAAGGCCGGTCGGTGCGGGCACTGTACGGCGCAGATTGCGGCGGGAAATTAACCGCATTTTCACGGGGAGTGAGAAGCCTGAGCGGGCCCGGGCGAAAAAGGCCGCCCTCTCCGGCTGCTGCCCTGAGTCTTGCGACTAAAAAGGGCGGCTACAGAGAACCTGCCTAAAAAAACTGATTAGCTGCCGGGGGGAGGCGGGTTGCGCTTGCGCTTGTTTTCCTCGATGTGCGCGCGCAGGCGGGCGACGACGTCGTCTTCCTTCCCGGCATCGAGTTCGTGGTTCAATTCATCCAGAGCAAAATGAACGACATCGTGATGGTGCAGCTCTTCGGGGGCCAGCACCTCGCTGAAACGCAGCCAGAGTTGATGCAGCTCGTTGACCTCGTTGGTGGTGAGGTTGGGGGCGTGCGGCCCGAGGACCTTGAAGAGCTTATCTCCGGTGGGAGTGTGAATTTCCAGGTTGAACTGGGGCTTGGGGTCGCTGAGCTTTTCCCAGCCTTCGCCGATCTGGCGGGCCTGTTCCTCGGTGGTCCATTTGACGGAAGTGCCGAGAACGATGGTGGAAGACTGGAGGCTTTGCGCGGCGCGCAGGATGCCTTCCCACAAATCGTTGGTGCCGACGACGGCGAGGCGGATGCCCTTGCCGCGCTTTTCGGCCATGGAAAGGGCCTGGGAAAAGAGGTGCTGCTCGATGCTGCCGAAGAGCTGCTCCGGTTCGAGTTCGTGTTCGCCGGAACCGGCGCGGCGGAATACGCGGACGTGGAGAACGACGACGTCGCGGCGCTCGGGCTTGAAGCGGTCGAGAACGCTGCCCAGATGATAGAGAGAGTGAAGCGTGCTGACCGGAACCAGGATGTTGCCGGGACGCGCGCCGACGGAAGCGGGAGTGAGTTCGCTTTCCTGCTCGAGATTGAAATGGTCCATGCTGGCGGCTTGCGAGGTGCCGGCGCGGACCTTGGCCCTGCGGGTGGCGTGCTCGGACAGGGTGAAGACGGTGAAGAGGAGGAGGGAGAAAGCCACGCCAGAGATGGTGGCATGGGGCTTGGTAAATAGATTGACAATGGCGATGGTGAAAAGGAGGAGGGCGATCAGACCGAGGCCGACGGGAATCTCCTTGCCGAAAAGATGGAGATTGAAAGGAACCTGGTAATCGCGCTCGCCGGGATGTTTGTAGCGGAGAACGAGAACGGAGAGGCTATTCATCGCGAAGCTCCAGATGACGCCGAAGGCGTAGAGGTTCGCGAGAAACGTGACGTTGCCGCCGCTGATGAGAATGGTGATGAGCTGAAGGGCGACGACCATGTTGATGATGCGGTGGGAGGTGGCGTAACGGCGGTGGGGCTGGCGGAACCAGTCAGCGAGAACGCCGTCTTCGGAAACGCGGTTAAGCACGCCGTTGGAGCCGACGATGGCGGTATTGACGGCCCCGGCCAGAATTAATGTGCCGACGACAACCACAAAACCATGGAAGATGAGGCGGGCGACAAAAGGCCCTTCGAGGCTCATGGCCAGGCCGCCAATGAGGTTCTGGAGGTAACCCTGGCGCACGCCGTCGGGGATGATCATGACGGCGAAGAAAGAGACCAGCGAGGTAAACAACAGGCTGTAGACGAAAATGACCTTGCCGGCTTTTTGCAGGTTGGGAAGCTTGGGGTGTTCGATTTCGCGGTAGACCTGGGCCAGGGACTCCTCTCCGCTCATGGCCAGGACGGAGTGGCCCAGGCCGATGAAGATGGCCATCATGCCGAAGAGGGCGCCAAAGTTGATGCCGTGGAGCCAGCCGAGGGCGTCTTCGCCGAGGACAATATTCTTGGCGGTGGGAAAGGGAGGGAGATGAAAGCCGCGGGTGTAGAGAGTAAAGCCGCACCAGAGGATGAGCATGACCACCATGACGGTGACCAGCTTCATGATCTTGAGGGCTTTTTCGCTGGATTCGGGAATGCCCTTGATGTTTTCCCACCAGAAGTAGACGGTGACGAGAATGGCAAAGAATACGGCGGTGCCGTTCACGTTGAGGTGCAGGTGAATCTGGAAATAGTCGAACGACTCGTTGAGGAGTCCGGCGAGATACTGACCGGCGGCGACGCCGCTGATGGGGCCGGTGAGGATGTAATCGAACATCAGGGCGGAAACGGAAAACTTGGCGAGGGTGCCGCCGAGGGCGGTCTTGACGGCGCGATAGACGCCGCCGCGAACAAACATGCTGCAGCTTTCGACGTAGACGGCGCGAACAGCGTAGGAAAACAGCATGACCGCAAGGATGAACCAGGGCGCGGACTTGCCGATGAAATGCTCGGCTTCACCGCCGGCGTAGTAGGCCGAGGAGGCCAGGTCGTTCAGGACGATGGAGGCGGCGCGCCAGAAGGAGATGAAGGTAAGGAGAGCGGTCGTGGCAACGATAACGCGGGGGACATTAACGCCAGACTGCGGAACAGCTCCGGGTACCTTCGGTTCAGAGGGCATGGAATGTGGTCTTCACGTATCAGCGATTAAAAATACTCCCATGTTTACGGGCCATTGTCCAGCGATGGGAAAAGGAAAAGAAGCAGATATTTCAATTCGAAGGATTGAAATAAAAACGGCGGCAGAGCGGGCGCAAAGAGTCAGGAGCCGGAGGAACGAAAGGCGCGCCTTTCTTGGAAATTCGATGCAACCCGCGAGGAAGGGACATCAACGGAGGGAGCGGAGGTATGCGTCGAGCGGAGGGAAGGCCGAGGAGGGAACGGAAGAACCGTCCCACTGGAGTTCGAAGACGTTGAGGAAGCCGGATTCGCTGAACATGTGGCGGCGGACATCGCCTTCGAGAGCGGCGCCGGCGGGCGCGGGGGTCTGGGCGCGGGCCGCGCCGGCGGTCTTGAGCATAAGGGAAGACTGGGCGGTATCGCGGCGCTTCCAGGCGATGTAGGAGCGGAAGAACCAGGAACTGGCGGAATGCGGATTGGCCTGGCAGACGTGGGCGAAGCGCTGCTCGGCTTCGGCGAGATCGCCGAGTCCGAGAGCCACCTGGCCGAGCAGAAGCAGAGTGCCGGTTTCTTCGGGGTTGAGAGCGAGAGCGGCCAATAGCGGGGGGCGGGCCAGTTGGAGTTGTGCGCGCGAGCGGGCGGAAGCGGCGAGGAGTTCGCCCTTGCGCTGAAAAGCGCGATGGCTCTGGGGATTGAGGCGGGCGAGAGAGTCGAGTTCGGCGATAGCGGCGGGGACGTCCGCGGAGGCGACCAGACAATTGGCCAGGTAATAGTGCGAGTCCTCGTGGGCGGGATGGATGGCCAGGGCTTCGCGAAAGAGGGGAATCGCTTTTGCACAGTTGTGCTCGCGCTTCATGGCGTCCATGGCGGCATGCTGTTTTTCCCAGAAGCGCAGGAGAGCTTCTTTTTCGAGCGGGGCGGCGCCCGGGAAATGCGGGGAGAAAGGCCTGGCTTGCGCATCGCCTTGGGTAATTTCCCAGATGCGATTGGGGGCAATGTCCTTCCAAAATTCCACGGCGCCGTTGGGCCAGCGAACTTCGAGGCGATCGATCTTCGTGGCGGCGCCCAGGCCGATATGCACGCGGCGGGAGTCCTGGGAGAGGTAAGAGGAACTGGAGACACTGCGGCGGAGGGGAACGCCGGCGACCCAGGCGATGACGGTTGCGCCATCGCCGAAACCGACGGGCGCGGAGTTGCCGGGAACTCGGCTATGCAGGCGAAATTCGGCCCAGTTGCCCTGGGGAATGTCGTTGCGCAGCAGGCGCAGGCCTTCGCCCTGGTCCACGATGGCCACGTCCATGGCGCCGTCGTTGTTGTAGTCGGCGACGGCCAGGCCGCGGCTAACGTGAGGCTGGGAGAAAGAACGATTCCAGGGGGCCAGGTCGTGGAAAAATTCGCCGCGGGCATTCCAGAAGAGAAAGGAAGGCATGGGAGCGAGACGCGGAGGCGCGGTTCCCTTCTGCTCGAAGGTGCTGCCGTTGGCGACGATTAAATCGGGCCAGCCGTCGGAATCGAAATCAACAAAGCTGGCGCCCCAGCCGATGGCCTGCATGGAGGGCTGGCCGATGCCGAGATTGGCAGCAACATCGGTGAAGTGAAGCTGGGGAGCGAGGGAAGCGCTTTTCTGCTCGGAGAGGAGGGATTGGTAGAGGGCGTTGCCCTGGGCAATCCAGTGGGAGATGAAAAGATCGTCGTCGCCGTCGCGATCGAAATCACCGGCGGCCAGACCCATGGAGCCGCGATACTCCTCGACCCAGGCGCTTCTGCCGGAATCGGCGAATTTGCCGTGGCGGTTGAGATAGAGCTTGTTTTCGGAGATGTCGTTGGCCACATAGAGATCGGACCAGCCATCGCCGTCAAAATCTTGCCAGAGAGCGCTGAGGCTGCGGCCTTCGGGATTGTCCACGCCGAGTTGATGGGCGACTTCGGTGAAGGAATGGCCGGCATTGTTGCGAAAAAGAAGATTGCGCTGCGGGGGATAGGAGGCGGGATTCAGGGTAAAGGGGACTTCGATATCGAATTGTTTGGAGCTGGCGGAGGCTTTGCCGGCGCCGGGCTTGTATTGCACATAGCCGCAAACGTAAAGGTCGAGATAGCCGTCGCGGTTGTAATCGCCCCAGGAGGCGCCGGCCCAAAAACCTTTGGGCGAGGGGAAATCCTTTACCTGGGTGAGGTGGCCGTGATCGTTGTGAAAAAGAAGGATGGTGTTGTAGCCGGTGACGACGAGATCGAGCCAGCCATCGTTGTCGTAATCGGCCCAGGCGGCGGCCATGCCGCGGATGCGCAGTTCGGGAAAGTCCTGAACTTTTTCGAAACGGCCGTCGCCGAGATTGCGATAGAGGATGGAGGGCGCGAGCTGGGAGTCGGGGAGGTCGAGGGAGCCGCCGCCGGAGACGACGAAGAGGTCGTCGAAGCCATCGTTATCGAAGTCGCCCCAGGCCAGGCCGGAGCCCATGTCTTCGGGCAACTGGGAAGTGCGCGGGCCGTTGAACTGCACGAAGGAGGAGAGACCAGCGGAACGAGTGACGTCGGTGAAGCGCGGCTCGGGAGCGCCGGAGGGGAGCGGGCGGCCGGGGTCGAGCAAGGGATCAACGTCGCGGGAAGCGACGGCATGGCGGACGGTCGGTGGAGCGGAGGAGGATGCGAGCGCGCCACGATCGCTGATGGTGCTGGTGATGTCTTTGGAAGCTTCGCCGGGAGCGTATTCGACGGGTTCGTTTTCGCGGCGAATGCGCCAGGAAACGATGGCGCCGATGAGAATCAAGACGGCAAGGATGGAGGCGGTCCAGACAACACGGCGAAGGCGGCGTGAGCCCGCGGCGGAAAATCGGAAGCCGCCGTTCAACGGCATGAGACAGCCTGACCGTTGCGGGCCACGCAGACGGTGGCCGAGGCGCTGGCAATATCCACCACGGGCGCGGTGAGGCCGGCTTTTTCGCCGAGGACGTAGTTGAGCAGGAATTGATCGATTTTGCGGTACTGCAGAACGGCGTCCACGCGCAAATTGCCGCTGGAAGAACCGGTAGGAACGGAGAAACTACTGCCGGACGGAACATCGGGAAGTGGCATGCTGGGGCCGCCGGAAGGGCACATCACGTTGTATTCGACCGTGTCGGAATATCCGGGGAAGAGAGAGCGGCGATAGCGTACGCCGACCATCTCCCAGAGATTGTGGCGGTCGATGAGATTGCCGTACTGGTCGACGGGTTCGGCCTTGAAAAGAAAAGTTCCGGGAGGGAGGAAATTGCGGGCGTCGCGCTGGCCGGAAGAAAACAGGACGCGGCCGCTGGCGTCGTGGACGGTCAGTTCCACCCAGCTTTGAATCATGTCCAGGGGGCCGGTGGGATAGTCGTGGCCGACTTTGTTGGAGGTGATGACGACGCGCACGGGAAATTTTTGTCCGGGAGCGGCCGAGGGCGGAGCCTCGATGCGAATTTTAACGACCGGGCCTTCGGCCCATTTATTGCGAATTTCCGGAATTTCAATTTGCCCCTGGAGCCAGCGAACGGTCAGGCGCTGCTGCTCTTCGGCGCCCTCGAGATGCAGGAGGGCAGGGACAAAGTTATTGGCGGCGAGGAAGCGGTGGCTGCGATGTTTGTGGTCATCGGCGGTGCGATTGTAGTCGGCGGTGTCGCCGGCGGCGGGGTCGTGGGAATCAACCAGAGGCATGTGGCATTCGCGGCATTCGACGGTGGCGCGGGCGTCGCCCTTCTTGTTCCAGTGGCTGGCCGCCCAGTTGTCATACTGATTCTGGAGCTGGACCCAGCCGACGCGATTGACTTCCTGGTCGATGAACTGTTTATGGCAGGCGGCGCAGTATTCGGGCTTCTTGAACATGCGCTTGCTGAGGCGGTTGTGCGGGCCGGGCCAGGAGCGAATGAGAAAATTGCGCGCGACGGAAGCGAGAGAGCGCGCGGGACTCCACTGCCAGAGATATTCGGAGGGCTGGTTGATGGTGTAATTGGCGTTGCCGCGGATATCCGTTTTCTGAATGGAATGGCAGGCGACGCAGGAGACGCCTTCGTTGTAGCCAAGCTGCCCGGTGAGATTTTCGACCAGGATGTTCTTGGTGCCGGAGAACAGAGAGATGGGGTCGTGACAGCCGCCGCAGTAGCGTGTGGATTCCGGACCGTTCTGTTTGGCCATGACGGTTTGAATGCCCTGGAAGATGGGGTCCATGGCGGAGTAACGATGCGCGCTGGTTTTCCATTCGGCGTAAATCTCATTGTGACAGCCGCTGGCGCCGCAGGTTTCCGAGCCGGCCAGCGAGCGGGGATCGAAAGCGCCGTTGGTGGAGGTCTGCGCGAGGCTGGGGGCGAAGGGACGATCTTTTCCCAGGGGGAACGTGTAGCCAGCGGGAAATTCGTTGCGATATTTGGTTCCGGAGTAGGCCAGGGTGAGAGCGGCAATAAGGAGGAGCCCGGCCAGGGTACCGGCAGCCGCGGTGCTGAGCCATCGCGGTGCGCCGCGGACGGCTTCGGTCCTGCGCCGGCGCCACCAGGCGATGGCGATATGCGGAACAGTGGCGGCCAGCGTGAGGAGAGTGGAAATCAGGTGGACGTAGCGCCATGCGGGGGAGGTGCGGATGCCGAGCAGGGCCTGCGCGGTGAGCAGGAGGCCGGAGAGCAGACAGATGGCCAGTGCGGCCAGGCCGACGTAGCCGAGCAGGAGGACGTCCGAAAGAGCCTGGTCGGAATAGACCTTCCAGTGGCGGGCGAGATACCAGACCAGCGGCGCGAGAGTGAGAACGCCGAGGAGGGTGTGGGCGAGCAGGCTCCATTCCACGGCGGGATGAAAAGGGCCGAAGGTGACGGCCAGGCCGGAGAGAAGCTCGAAGAGAAGGATGGCGGCGGCAACTCTGGACAACAGGGCCGACCAGCCTGCCTGGACACGACCAGCCAGAAACTCTTTTGATTGCATGCGCAGTCCCCTAAAAACAGAAATGGAGTGCAATGAAAGTAACGCCAAGGCAGGCCGGGGCAAGGTGACTTGCGTCACAAGGAGACGTGACTGCAGTCACAAAGAAAAAGCGGCGCGGCCCTCGGAAAAACAAAGAAGCGGCTTGTGCCCGCGCCGGCGCTTGCGCGAGGAGCTTCAGCTGGGGCGGCCGGAGGAGAGGGAGTCGCGGATGAGGTCTTGGAGGTCGGAGACCTGCTCGGCGAGGAAGTGGAGTTTGCGGGAGAGGCCTTGGATTTCGGATTCGGCGCGGCGGTTGACGTCGAAATCAAGTTCGCCGCGGAGACGGTCTTTTTCGTCCTGGCGGTTCTGGCTCATCATGATGACGGGCGCCTGAACGGCGGCCAACATGGAGAGGAAGAGATTGAGAAGGATGAAGGGGTAGGGGTCCCAAGCAGCGGAATGCATGCGGACGTTGGTGGCGATATAGGCGACCAGAAGAATTCCAAAAGCGATGATGAAGGACCAGGAGCCGCCGAGACGGGCGACGGCGTCGGCGACACGCTCGCCGAGGGTGGCGCGAGTTTCGATGAGCAGATTGGGATTGCGGGAGGCGCGCAGGCGGACCAGATGCTGTGCGGCATGAATCTGGCGGCCCAGTGTGGTGAGGAGGTCCATCCCAGCGTGGGGCTTGCGCGCGAGAAGGGTAGTGATGTCGTCGCGATCCACTTCGATGCACAGGGTGTCTTCCAGAGCGACGGCGGAAGTCTGGTGGGAGGAGCTCTCGAGCATGGAGGCGAAGCCGAAGAATTCGCCCGGAATGGTTTCGTCCACGATAACCTCCTGCTGGTCCTCGTCGAGGGTGGTGACGCGAACGCGGCCGGAGACAACCACATAGGCGCGGCCGCCAGGTTCGCCCATTTTGTAGATGCGCTGGCGGGCGGCGAATTGGCGGAGTTCGACCTGGGCGGCGAGGACAGCGATCTCCTCATTATCCAGCAAGGCAAACAAGGGAACATTCTTGAGGACTTCGGGATCGCAGGGCATGAGCCACCTCGTCGGAAATTGGGAAATCCATGGAAAGCCATGCAGAGGATTCCACAAAGCAAGGCGGGAGGCAATCGAGAGAGCGCCCGGCGTCAGGGAGCCGGGGAGCGGAAGGAGCGGGCGCAATCGGGACAGGGGCAGATGGTGCGGAGATGGTCGTAGCTGAAGATGCCGGAGGAGTGGCCGTCGGAGAAAAAAATCTGGATGGCGTAATTGCCCACGGGAACGACGGAGGTGGCGCGGGGCTTGGGCTTGAAAATGGGCAGCAGAGGCGAGGAGGAAGGAGCGGCGAAAGCGATTTTTTTCTGGCGCTCGTCGTTGCAGGCGGCGCAAGGGCATTCATCGCGCAGGTAGGCGAAATCGAAGTGGCTGGAGTGGGCATCGGCCCAGGTGATGTCCACGCCGGCGCCGGAGGATACGTGAATTTTGACGTCAGCGGGCTTTTTTCGGATATCGAGGGGAATGGGCATGGGGAGCGGATTTCCTATTTGGGGCCGGATTTTCCGGAGCAACAAGCGCCCGGAGGAATGGGATTGCCATGGGGGCAGGAGGTAGGGTGGCCGAGGAAGGAGCAGATGCGCTCGTCAAGTTCGGGGCTGATGATGTGTTCGAATTCGCAGGCCTGGGTGTGCGCTTCGGAATCGCTGATGGCGAAGGTGTCCCGGAAGAGGCGCTCGGCGAGGCGGTGGCGGCGGATGACGTCGCGGGCGCGGTGGCTGCCCAGGTCGGTGAGCTGAACGTCGCGGCCGTGGAGTTCGACGAGTTTTAAATCCACGAGGCGGGCCAGGGTCTTGACGGGATCCACCGAGCCGGGAGTGCGGATGCGCTCGACGCTGGCAGTGGTGCCCTCTTCGCCGCAGATCCAGATCTGCTCGAGGAGATGGTCGAAGCGCATCTGATCTTCGGCGGAGACGGCGGAGATCTGCTGGAGCCGGCCGTGAGCCAGCTCGACGCGGCGGTCGGCTTCGCGGGCGATCAGGGAATCGTGCGTGACCATGAGAATGGTGTGGCCGGCGCTGTGCAGCTCGCGGAAAATCTCCATGACGATTTTTTCGTTGGCTTCATCGAGATTGCCGGTGGGCTCGTCGGCCAGGATGATGCGCGGCTGGTTGATGAGGGCGCGGGCGATGGCCACGCGCTGCTGTTCGCCGCCGGAAAGCTGCGCGGGGAGATGGGCGAGGCGGTCGCCCAGGCCGACGCGGCGGAGGGCTTCGCCAGCCTGCGGCTCGTCGGTGACGCTGTGAAAATACTGGGCGAGCATGACGTTTTCTACGGCGGTGAGGTAGGGAACGAGGTGGAACTGCTGGAAGACGAAGCCGACTTTTTCGGCGCGGTAGCGGACGAGTTCGGATTCGGAGAGCCGGGAGACTTCCAGGTGGTCGACGAGGACGCGGCCGGAGGTGGGCGTGTCCAGGCCGCCGAGGATATTGACGAGGGTGGTCTTGCCGGAGCCGGAAGGGCCCATCAGGGCAATCCATTCGCCGGCGTCGACGCTGAAGGAGAGGCCGTCGAGGGCGCGCAGCGCGCCGTATTGCTTGACGAGCGATTCGATCTGCACCTGGACGCTCATGCCTCTCCCCGAAAAATAACGGCGGGACGGACCGACGCGAGACGCCGCAGCGGAAAAGCGCCGGCCACGGCGACGGCGACCGTCAGGAAAACAGTAACAGGATACACAATCCAGCGCGGCTGCGCCGCCACGCCGAAGACGGCCGAGCCGAGCCCTATGGAAAGCAGCATGCCCACGGCGGCGCCGAGGATGCCGCCGGCGAGACCGAGAAGGGCGGCTTCGGCGAGGAAGAGGTGCAGGATGCGCGAGAGCGGCCCGCCCAGCGCTTTCATCAGGCCGACGTCGTGCTGGCGCTCCATGGCGGCGTTGGTCATGGCGGCCATGACGCAAAGAGCGGTTAGGACAAGGATAATGGCCACGGTGGCGGAGAGCAGGCCGCGGATGCGTTCGTAGAGCCGGGCTTCGGCGTCGGAGAACTGGCGGACGCCGCGCACGGCAGCCTGCGGGAGAGCAACGGAGAGCGCGGCGAGAAACGATTCGATGGCGCGGGGATTGCCGGTGACGCTCAACTGCACCAGGCTGACGCGGCCGGGCTGCGCGGCAAGGCGCTGCGCCGCGGCGAGGTCCACGAAGATCTGATTGTCCTCCGCGCCGCCGGCGGAGAGGATGCCGTCCATGACGCAGCGCTCTTCCCTTCCGGCGAATTGCAGGAGGAGCGTCGCACCGGGGCGCACGGCGAATTGAGAAGCGACGCGGGCGCCCACCAAACAGCGGACCGATTGCGACGAAGAAGAAGACGGCGGATCGAAACGCCAGCCGGGGCCCACTTGCGCAAGTCCGGGAAGATGAGTGCCGGCGACGACGGCGGGGACCACGGTGTGCAGAGCGGCAGCGGGATTGGAAACCTCCGCGACGAGATAGAGAAAAGGGACGGCGGCCACGGGAGCGCCGGCAAACTGCGCCGGGACGCGCTGGAGAACGGATTCATCGAGGGTGGCGGTTTGCGGGGATTGCGCAGAGCCGAGCCCGGCGGGCGGAGGAGCGATGACCACATTCGCGCCGAAGGAGCGGAATTCGCGCGTGAGGCGGGCGTCCGCGTCCACGCGAAGATTGAGCAGCGCGGCGGTGATGGCGGCGCCGGCGCCCAGGGCGAGCAGGACGGTGACCAGGCGGCCGCGGTTGGCCTGCAGGAGCCTGTGAATGAGGCGCCAGAACATCATTCGCCTCGCAGGATGGGCGCGGGTTCATAACGGGCGGCGCGCCGCATGGAAAAGAAGCTGCCCGCGAGGGTGACGAAAATGGCGAGAGCCAGGACCACGGCCAGAACCAGCAGGCTGGGCGCGGGAGAGGCGCCGAAAACAATCTGCCCGAGAAAACGCGCGAGGAGAATGCCGATGGCGTAGCCGGCGCCGCCGCCAACCGCGGCGAGCAGAATCTGCTCGGCGGCAAAAAGGCTTTTGACCATGGGGGAACCGGCGCCCAGGGCTTTCATGAGGGCGATCTCTGTGCGCCTCTCGATGATGGTGGCAGCGGAGGTGGCGCCCACGGCGAGCGACGCGGCCAGCAGAGCCGCGGCAGCCACCAGCCAGAGGAGCACGCGAACGCGAGTGAGGATGCGGCCTTCGCCCTCGGCCACGCGGCGAATGACGCGGGCGTCGGTGCCGGGGAGCGCCTGCTCGATTTGCAGGGCGATCGAGGAGATGTAGGGAGTGCAGAACCAGCGGTCGAATTCCGCGGGAGTCATACCGGAGGGGTCGCGGCGGCCAAATGCGTCCTCGGGCTTGGTAATGGCGCTGATGTAGAGGCGGCGAAAAGTTCCGGGGCGGCCGGCGAGTTGCTGGGCATAGGAAAGCGGAGCCACGATGGCTTCGTCCTCCGGACCGCCGGTGGTCAGCAGTCCGGAAACCGTGAGGGAAATAGTCTGCCCGTCGGCGCGGAGAACCACGGTATCGCCGATGCGCAGAGCCGCGCGCCGGGCGAAGGCCACACCGACGACACATTCGTGCATGTCCTCGGCGAACCAGTGGCCTTCGACGTTCCACCAGGGATTGGTCTTTTCCACGCCGGTGACGAACGTGCCCCCGTCGGGAATGGCCAGAGGATGACGGGACCAGGTGCCGATGAGCGTGGCGCGCGGAGCGCCGCCGGTGGGCGGAGGAGTTTTTAGTGCAGCGGACCAGGCTTCGACGGGGAGATCGAGCAGAGGAGCGAAGCCGACGATGTTGTTATGCCAGAAAATGGTCTTGAGCTTGGGGAGCGAGGCTTCGGGAAGATCCGCGCCGGCGTTGGCCGGGCGGTAGTCCACGCCGCCGATTTCCAAGGGGAGCGAATCGGCGTGCGGAGTAACGAAAAGGTTGGCGCCCAGGCTGCGAAATTCGAAGGCCAGGCGGTCGCCGACATCCAGCGAGACGCTCAACGCAGCGGTGGCCACGGCCATGCCCAGAGCGAGCGCGCCAGCGGTGAGCAGCTTGCGGCTGACGCGGCGGGAGAAGGAGTCGGCAACGAGACGGAGGAACATGGCGAAAGGGGCGCGGGCTGCAGGGCGCTTACTTGGGCACCTCGGTCCAGGCTTGGGCAAGAGCGGAAACGTCGAGAACCAGATCCGCCCCGTCCACTCGATAGGGTACACCAATGGGGTTGCAGCCGCCCTGATCTCCGATCGAGGGAATATAGATGGCCGAAGCGCAATGGCGGCAGATGACGTTCTGGCCGTCCTGATGATAACCGGCAGCGCCGCAGATGCGGCAGGCGTCCAGCGCCGTGCCCCAGCCGTTGGGCTTGCGAATCACCAGAAAGCGCAGGGAGGCGCCGTTCACTTTCACGGAGAAGAGATGCAGATTGGAGTCCTGCACTTCGGAGAGCGGGATGCGCACCTGGCCGTTGACAGCTTCCATGGGACGCGCCTGAGGAGGAGCGGAGGCGGCGCGAGCGTAAATAAAGTCGGCGGTAAGCGCGAGGAGAACGACGAGGCACGCGAGCGCGGCGGCCATCATCCAGCGGCGCTGGCGGCGGCGCTCCCATTCCAGACGGCGGCGCTCGGCGTCATTGAGAGGCGGCTCCTGCTGTGGAGCGGAAGGAGGAACGGCGTGGGCGAGGGTCATCCATTCGCGGAAGACCAGCAGGGCGGCGGCGCCGAGAATAAACACGAAAAAGAAAAGATCATTGCGGACGATGGGGCCGATCAAGGCCATTTCGCCTTTGCTGGAGGGAAGCCAGCGCGCTTCGCTGAGTTCATGCAGGCCAGTGAGGGCCAACTGCAGGGCGACCAGGATGAGGATGGCGCTGGTGACGGCGAAGAAACGGTGCAGCGGAACGCGCAGCGAACCCTTGAAGAAAAACAGGCCCACGGCCACGGCCGCGGCGATCCCGGAAAGCGTGCCGATCCAGGTTTGCAGGCCTTCGGAGGAGACTTCGACGGCGCGAAGAATCAGAGCCATCTCGACGCCTTCGCGGAGAACCATGAAGAAGACAAAGAGCAGGAGGCCGAAGCCCGCGGCGCGCCCGGCGTAGGATTCCACCCGCGATTCGATCTCTTTTTTGAGGTGACGGGCGACGCGATTCATCCACACGATGACGGTGACGACGAAGAAGGCGGCGACCAGCATGAGGAAACCTTCGAAGCCGTCCTGGGTGATGCGCCATTTTTCCAGCGCCAGGACCACGGCCAGGCTGAGCGTGGAAGCGGCGGCAACCCCGAACCAGACGTAGCGGGCCAAGCCGGCGCGGCCGGTGCGCGCGAGGTAGACCAGGATGATGCCGACGACGAGAGCGGCTTCGACACCCTCGCGCAGGGCGATGAGAAAGGCGGAAAACATGGGTCTATCAGTTGCACATCAGTTGCAACTGTCTATTTCAGTGTACGCTCCGGAGCTACCACCGTCAAGACCAGGGAGAAACAGGCAACGGGGGAACAGGTAACGCGAGAACAGGGCAAGGCAGTGAACCAACAATACCCGCAAAAGTTACCGCTTCCCTGCGTGGGGTTGCTATTCCACTGGTCCGGTCAACCGCCTCACCACGCAAACGGAATCACTTCCAAGTTCGCCGTCACTCGGTAACCATCGCCTCACAGGCCCGTGCTTAATGCATGGTCGAGATCCTGAATTAGATCATTCGCATCTTCCAGCCCAACCGAGAGCCGGAGCAACGATTCCGGAGCCCGCGTTTGCTCACCTTCGATCGAGGCTCGATGCTCGATGAGCGAGTGCGTTCCGCCGAGGCTGGTTGCTCGCACGATAAGTTTCAGCCGCGACGCTAGTGCAAGAGCCTCCTTCCGCCCGCCAAGGATCTCGAAAGCCAGCATTCCGCCAAAGTCGCGCATCTGGCGGCTTGCAATGGTATGCCCAGGGTCATTCGCAAGGCCTGGATAGTGAACCGCAGCTACCGCCCTATGCGTGGAGAGAAAGTTCGCAATTCGACGAGCGTTTTCGCAATGGAGACGCATCCGGGGAACAAGGGTCTGAATACCACGCAGAATCAGCCAGCAATCAAACGGCGCCAGGACAGCTCCTCCGTTCATTTGATAATCCTTGATTCTCTGCCCGAATTCACTATTGGACTTCAGGACGACCATGCCGCCCATGGCATCGCTGTGGCCCGAGAGATACTTCGTCATGGAGTGCACAACGAGGTCGGCTCCCAACGCCAATGGATTTTGCAGCACCGGGGTCGCGAAGGTGTTCTCGCAGGCCAGCTTGGCTCCGATTTCATGAGCGATCTCGGCGGCGGGCTGAATTTCAACAATTTCGATCAATGGATTCGAAGGCGTCTCCAGCCAGAGTAATTTTGTCTCGGGACGGCAAGCTTCGCGAATTTGACGGATGTCCCGCATATCGACAACGGTGTGTTCCAATCCCCAGCGGGCAAATACTCCTCGTATGACTTCCCGGACTCCGAAATACATATCGCGGTGCAGGATGACATGGTCTTTCGGCGCAAGGGCCTGGAAAACAGCAAAGGCTGCCGCCATACCGGAACTGAAAGCGACGGCTTGCTCCCCGCCTTCAAGGGCCATCAGGCAATCTTCGATGGAATTGCGATTCGGATTGCCATCGCGAATGTACGCATACTCGCGCGAGAATCCTCCATCCGCATCCCGCACATAGGTCGTGGAGGTGTAAATGGGTAGCGAGACAGCGCCGGTGGCTGGCTCCACTGGGCGGCCGGAGTGAATGCTGAGAGTCTGAAGAGTATAAGGATGCTTGGTTTCGGCCATAGCGAAAGTATGATACTCCTTCCGCTGTAAAATAACGCGCACAGCGGACAAGTGGAATCCCCCCAATCCGCATCTGGGCGTGGGGTAGGAACGGGGGGGATGTTGTTGGCCGCCCCGCGCATCCCGCTCGCCAAAAACTTGCCATTCCCGCCGGGGCGTCCTGCCTCTACAATCAAGAGCGATGAATTGCGCCTGCAAATTCGCGATGCGGACCGCTCTGCTCCTGGCGGCTCTGGCGGGCTCTGCCCGGACGCCGGCCCAGACGCCACCCAGCAGCGAGGCGCGCCTGGCCGAAGGCAGCCCACAATTGCGGCCACAAGCGGGCAAGCACGGTTTTGAGCTGCGCGGAACGACCACGGCCGCCTATGAGCAGGTGGCGGCGGCCTATGGACTGAAGGCGCGCTTCGATCCCGAGCTGACCGAGCGGCGCGTGAAGCTGCATATTCCGGAGGTGGATTTTCCGACGGCGGCGCGGCTGCTGGCCATGCAGACGGGAACGTTCTTGCGGGCGGTGAGCGCGGACACGTTTTTCGTGGCCTCGGACACGCCGGCCAAGCGCAAGGAGTATGAACTGACCATCGAGCAGACGTTCCTGCTGCCCGCGGCGGTGGCCCCCGAGGAAATGACCGAGATCCAGCGAATTGTGCGGGAGATGACCGGGGCGACGAGGGTGTTGCTGGACTCGCGCAACCGTACGGTCACCATCCGGGACACGCCGGGAGTCGTGGGCATGGCCGGGGACTTGATCCGGCAGATCGAGCAGCCGCGCGGCGAACTGCTGCTGGAGATCGAACTGCTCGAAGTGGACGCGGCCGAGGCGCGCAAGCTGGGCGTGACCCCGCCGACGACGGCGCAGTTGATCGCGCTCAGCCCAAGCGACCTGAGCGCCTTGCAGAAGGCCACGGATCTGGAGACGCTGATCGGGCTGTTGCAGAAAATCTTCGGCGCCCAGGGAGCGCTGGGCGGCTCTGCGGGGCAAATCGCATCGTTATTGAGCAGCGGGCAGATCGGCGCGGGGGCGCTGCTGCCGCCGCTGATCGCCTTCGGCGGAGGCCGGAGCACGATCCTGGGAACGATGCCGGGGGCGGCGGCGGAGTTTTCCGAAGCGCTGACGCTGGTGAATAGCGGGAGGCGCATACTGCTACGGGCGCAGGACGGCAAGCCGGCCAGTTTTTTCGTGGGCGAGCGCTATCCGGTGACGCTCCTGCAGTATTCCGCGAGCACGGGCACGGGAAGCGGAACGCCCGTGATTGGAAGCGGGCTGCTTCCGCGCAGCGATTTTCCCGTGGGGCAGGCGCCGGTGGCGCTGGTGGCCGCGGACTTCAACCACGACGGGCAGCGGGACTTGGCGGTGGTAAATAGCGGCGACAATTCGATCAGCATCCTGCTCAATCAGGGCAACGGCAATTTCACCGCGCCGACGGGTTCGCCCATCGCGCTGGGCGCGGGACAGAGCGGGCCGGCGGCCATCGCGGCCGCCGACGTTAATGGCGACGGCCTGCTCGATCTGCTGGTGGCCAATCAGACCAGCGGCAACGTCACCATCCTGCTGGGCAAGGGCGACGGAACATTTTCGGCGGCGCCTTCTTCTCCCCTCGCGGCGGGAGGCGGGCCCGCCGGAATCGTCACCGGAGATTTCAACGGAGACGGAAAGATCGATTTTGCGGTGAGCAATTCCGCGGACAACACCATTTCGATTTTTCTGGGAGACGGCGCGGGGGGATTCACGGCGGCGCCAGAATCGCCCATTGCGCTGGGGACGGGCCAGCAAACGCCGGGGGCGCTGGTGGCCGCGGATTTTAACGGGGACGGAAAACTGGATCTGGCGGTGGTCAACCGGGCGACGAACAACGTAACGGTGCTCAACGGAAACGGAGACGGAACGTTTACGACCGCGCCCGGTTCTCCGCTGAGCGTGGGCGCGGGTCCGGCGGCGCTGGCAGCGGGCGACCTGAACGGAGACGGGCGCGCGGACCTGGCGGTGGTGAACCAGACGGACAACACGGTGAGCGTCCTGCTGAACAAAGGCGATGGAACATTCGCGGCAGCGCTCGGCTCTCCGCTGGCGGCGTCCACCACGCCTTCGGGCGTGGCCGTGGCGGACGTGAACATGGACGGCATTGCGGACCTGGTGCTGACCAATCAGGGCGCGGACAGCATCAGCATTTACCTGGGGCTGGGCAGCGGCCTGTTCGCGCCGCGCTTCGGACTGCCCACGGCGGCGGGGCCGGTGGCGCTGGTTGCCGCGGATTTCAACGGGGATGGCAGGCCGGACGCCGCCATCGTGGAGCGGACGGCCAACGCGGTTTCGCTGGAGTTCGATCCGGTGAGCTTCGGGGGAAACGCGGCGGGAGCCGGGCTTTCTCCGCAGCCGTATCCGGGATCGGAATTCGTGGACCTGGGGCTGAAGCTGAAAGCCACGCCGGTCATGCACCCGCGGGGAGAAGTGACCCTGCAACTGGAACTGGAAATCCGCGCGCTATCGGGGCAAAGCGTCAACGGCATTCCCATTCTCTCCAACCGCACGCTGAGCCAGACGGCGCGGCTCAAGGAAAACGAGACGACGCTGATCGGCGGGCTGCTCGACCGCGAAGAGATGCGCGCGCTGAGCGGGCTGCCGGGCTTTCCCGGCGCGGCAACCGTGGGCTCGCACGCCAAACAAACGAGCGAGACGCAGATGCTGATCCTGGTGACGCCGCGGCGGCTGCGTCTGCCGGAGAAGGGCGCGCGCCCGATTTATGCGGGCCGCGGCGGAGCGGAAAAAGTGCCGGCGGGGCCGCCGGTGGAGCCGTAAGCAAGCGCAATATAAATCACTGAAAGCTGTCATCCTGAGCGGAGCGAAGGATCTCAACCTATAATTCTTTCTACGCGCTTGATTGAGATTCTTCGTCCCGGTAAAGGCGCCGGGACTCAGAATGACAAATTCATAGGAACGCTCAGGGGAGCGGGTCGAAGACGACGATGGGCTGGTAGGTGCGCAAGACGACGGCTTCGGCGATGGCCAGCAGCTTCTCCTGCTGGCTGAAGACCCGCAGGCGCGGGGGCTGCGCTTCGCCGCCATCGAGCTGCGCGGTCGCGCCGGGAACGAACTGGACGCGGCCGGGCTGAATCTGGGAAAGAGTGACATCAAAGCGGCCGCCATTGCGCACGCGTTTTTCCACCACCGGCAAAACGTTGATGCGCGGAAAATTCTGCAGCAGGCCTTCGAGGGGAATGACCCGGGAAGCCAGGCGGCCGGCCTGGGCGTCCTGGGCCAGCTCTTCGAGGGAGATGGCCTGGTCGATGGAAAATTCCCCGACGGCGGTGCGGCGGATTTCCGCAAGATGCGCGCCGCAGCCCAGTTTTTCCCCCATCTCCTGCGCCAGCGAGCGGATGTAGGTTCCCGACTACTTCTTTCCATCCTTGAATCTGCCGATTGCTTCCTTTTCATCCTTGTAAATCTCATACAGAATGGGGAATCCAAGGAGATCAAACACATTATAGACCTTG
>JAIQGC010000049.1:40275-63548 GCA_020072805.1 Terriglobia bacterium | reverse complement strand
GGCACCTTGTAACGGTTATAGCTCCAGCCATACTGCGCCGGGCACTGACGGATCAGGCCTTCGAGCGCGCGATTGAGCGTTCGCGCCGGCAACTCGCCTGCAAGCGGCGCGGGCATGGCTTCCCCATCATTCCACAAAAGGGCGGCAAAAGGGCAGGGCCAGCCGGAAGAAGAGCGCGGAAACGTTTCGAGCCCCGCGCACGTCCTTCCTAGTACGCGTGGAGCGGGCCTTTGCAAACAAAAGGTGCAAGCCGCCGCCCGGCGAGAGTATCCTACGGGCTCTGCGCGACAGGCCACAAACATCCACGATCAAGACCGACGGAGGAAAGCCATGGTTCGTACCCTGCAAATCGTGAAAGCGAAAAAGGCGGCGGCATGCTGGCTGCTCGTTTGCCTGGCCCTGTGCCTGACAGCCGGCGCCGGCCCGGCAGCGGCGCAGACGCCCAGCCCTGCGGAGAAGCTGAAGAACCTGGAATTTCGCGAAATTGGCCCGGCGGTGATGGGCGGGCGCGTGGACGATTTCGCTGTGGTCGAGAGCAATCCGAATGTCGTGTACGCCGGGCTGGCTTCCGGCGGCGTGTGGAAGACGGTCAACGGCGGGACGACCTGGGAGCCGCTCTTCGACAAGGAAAGCGTTTCGACGATCGGGGATCTGGCGCTGGCGCCGAGTGATCCCGCGATTCTTTGGGCGGGAACGGGCGAGCCTAACAACCGGCAGAGTTCGTCGTGGGGCGACGGCGTATTCAAATCGCTGGACGGCGGAAAGAGCTGGCAGAAGATGGGGCTGGAGGCGACGCAGCACATCGGCCGGATCGTCATTCATCCGAAGAATCCGGATATCGTTTACGTGGCGGCGCTGGGCCGCTTGTGGGGAGCCAATCCGGAGCGCGGCGTCTACAAGACGACGGACGGCGGAAAGACCTGGACGCAGGCTTTGAAAATCAACGAGGACACGGGAGTTTCGGACATCGCCATGGACCCGGAAAGCCCGGACACGCTGTATGCGGCGGCCTACCAGCGGCGGCGCACGCCGTATGGATTCAACGGCGGAGGCCCTGGCGGAGCGATCTATAAGACCACGGATGGCGGCGCCAGTTGGAAGAAGCTTAGCAAGGGCCTGCCGTATGAAAACGGCGGAGAGGTCGGCCGGATCGGCCTGGACATCTACAGGAAGAATTCCAATATCGTTTACGCCGTGGTGCAGCATGAAAACGGGGGAATCTATCGCAGCGAGGACAAGGGCGAAACCTGGAGGAAGATGGGCGAAACCAATCCACGGCCGTCCTATTACAGCCAGGTGCGCATCGATCCCAACAACGACCTGCGCATCTGGGTGCTGGGCGCGCAGATGTTTACTTCCGAGGACGGCGGAAAGAATTTTACGACGCAGCGGGTGCGCGACATCCACGGCGATTTCCACGCCATGTGGATTGATCCCGTGGATTCGAATCTTATGGTCGCCGGCTCGGACGGGGGCCTGCACTGGAGCCACGACGCAGGCAAGACCTGGGACTTCGTCAACACCATCGCCATCGGACAGTTCTATGAAGTCGGTTTCGACATGCAAAAGCCCTACCGCGTCTGCGGGGGCTTGCAGGACAACGCGGACTGGTGCGGCCCTAGCAATTCGCTGGCCCGAGACGGCATTCAGAACGCGGATTGGACCCTGCTTCCCGCCGGCGACGGATTTTTCGTGCAGCCCGACCCGCTGGATGCCTCCACGGTCTATTACGAATCGCAGGACGGTCATCTCGCGCGCATGAACCTGAAGACTATGCAGGTACGCGAAATCATGCCCCTGGCGAAAGAGGGCGAACCGCACTACCGCTTTCAGTGGAATTCTCCCGTGGCCATTTCCGCCTTTGAACACAACACCGTCTATTACGGCGGAAATTTTTTCTTTAAATCCACCGACCGCGGGGACAGTTGGACGCGCCTGGGCGGCGACCTGACCACCGGAGTGGAACGCAACAAGCTGCCCATCCTGGGCAAGGTGCCGGATAAGAACACGCTCTCGCGTCACGACGGCGTCGAGGATTTCCCCACCATCACCACCATCAGCGAATCGCCGCTTTCCGCCCAGGTGCTCTGGGCGGGAACCGATGACGGAAACCTGCAGGTCAGCCGCGAGGCGGGAAAAACCTGGAAGAACGTCGCCGCGAAACTTCCCGGCGTTCCCAAGGGCACCTATGTCAGCCGGGTCATCGCCTCGAAGTTCGCCGAGGGCACGGCTTACGCCGCGCTCGACGGCCACCGCGGCAACGATTTCAACGTCTATCTTTTCCAGACCAGCGACTATGGGGAGACCTGGAAAGCCATCCGCAACGGCATTCCCAACACGGCTGGAACGGTGCACGTGGTGCGCGAGCATCCGCGCAACCAGAATCTGCTCTTCGCCGGAACGGAGTTCGGCCTGTGGGTTTCCTGGGACCGCGGAGCCAATTGGAGCGCGTTCAAGAACAATCTCCCCACCGTGCCCGTGGACGATATCGCCATCCACCCGCGCGATAACGACATGATTCTGGGCACGCACGGGCGCTCCATCTGGGTCTTCGACGATCTCACGCCCATCGAAAAGATCGGCGCGGACGTGATGGCCGCGGATCTGACCCTTTTTCCCATTCGCACGGCGGTTGCCTACCACATCAACCGGCGGCATTGGTTCCGCGGGCAGAAGAATTTCTCCGGCAAAAATCCGCCCTACGGCGCGCTGCTGAACTACTACCTGAAGGAAGCCGTGGCGCCGGAGGCGCCCAAGCCCGGCGCGGAGGAAAAGGAAAAATCCGCGGCGGCGAAAAAAGAAGGCAAGGTCAAAATCACCGTCGTGGATAAGGACGGAAAAACCATCCGGGAAATGGACGGTCCGGCCGCCGCGGGGGTCAACCGCGCCAATTGGGATTTGCGGTGGAATCCCAGCGCCGAGCCCACTCCGGAACAGATGGAAGCGATCGCCGAAGGATGGTCCGCCGGGCCGCGCGGCCCGCTGGCGCAGCCCGGGGAATACACCGTCAAACTGAAGGCCGGGGAGAAGGAGGCGGTGCAGAAGGTGCTCGTGGAGGAAGATCCGCGCGTGCAGATTTCCGAAGCGGACCGCGCCGCGCGCCTGGACGCCATCCAGAAAGCCTACGACCTGGCCAAGGTGGCCGACCGCGACCGCCGGACCATTTCCGGAATCAAGGATGCCCTGAAAGCCGCGCGGGACAACTGGAAGAAGGAAGAGGCCAAGGCCGATGGGATGAAGATTCCCCCGGAAGTGCAGAAAGCCGTGGAAGAACTGCAGAAGAAAGTGGATGCGGTCGCCGGCACGTATGTGCGCGAGCGCGAAGGCCTGGGCAACGCCGGGCCGCCGTTCGAATGGAAGCCCGATCCGCTGCCCAACCGCGCGCAGGATCTGCTCAACGACCTGGACGGCTACGTGGCGGCGCCCGGCGGACAGCAGAAGGAAAAACTGGCGGAGCTGGCGGCGCTCAGCGGGAGCGCTTCGGCGCAGGTGAAGAAAATCGCCGAGGAAGATCTTCCGGCGCTGAACAAGAAAATGAACGAAGCCGGAATTCCGCACATCGTGCCTTCGGCGGGGACAGCGCCCGGGCGGCGGGGAGGATTCGAGGAGGAGGAGTCCGAGCGGTAGGGGAAACTCCTCGAGCGCCGCGGCGGGACGGAAGGAAACGATTTCTTCCGTGCGGCGTCTAAACAGCGAGTATGGGGTGTGTCCGGCGGGCAGTGCGTCCCGTGCCGCCGATCCTGGGAATTCAAAATAGATGAAGGAGAAAAGCACAATGAAAAAAGCGGCGTGGTTTGCGGCTCTGGCGATGGTTTTGTGCATGATGGCGCGCCCGGCGGCGGCGCAGCAGAAGGAAGAGAAGAAAGAAGAGAAAAAAGAGGAAAAGAAGGAAGAAAAGAAGCCGCCGCTGCCGCTGAAATCCGAGCGCAAAATCGAATTCACCACCGACGAGGGCACCTGGCTCTCGCTGGACGCCGCGCCGGACGGGAAAACCATTGTGTTCGAGCTGCTGGGGGATCTCTACACGCTGCCCATCGAAGGCGGGGAAGCCAAACGGATCACCAGCGGCATAGCCTTCGACAGCCAGCCGAAATTTTCACCCGACGGGAAGTGGATCGCGTTTATTTCCGACCGCGAGGGCAGCGAAAATATCTGGATCGCCCGGCCGGACGGCAGCGACGTGAAGCAGGTCTCGAAAGATCCCAACAACGAATTCGCCTCGCCCAGCTGGTCGCCGGACGGCCAGTACATTTTCGTTTCCAAGGCCGGATTCGGAATCACCACGTTCGAGCTGTGGATGTACCACGTGCAGGGCGGCACGGGCGTGCAGATCACCAAGGCCAAGCCCGCTCCGAACACCCCGCGCAAGGACCGCAATAATGCCATTGGCGTCGTGGCTTCTCCCGACGGAAAGTATCTTTACTACGCGGTGCGCAAGGGCGGTTTTCAGTACAACGCGAAGTTTCCCCTGTGGCAGGTGGCCCGGCGCGACCGCAAGACCGGCGACGAAGACGTGCTCATCGAGCAGATCGAAAGCAGCTTCCGCCCCGTGCTTTCGCCCGACGGCACGCAACTGCTCTACGTCACGCGTTATGAAACGGAAACGGGTCTGCGTTTGCGCAATCTGGAAAGCGGCGAGGACGTCTGGGTAAAATATCCGATCACACGGGACGACCAGGAATCGCGCTTCACCCGCGACCTTTTCCCCGGCTATGCGTTTCTGCCCGGCAGCAAGGAGATTGTCTACAATCAGGACGGAAAAATTCGCCGCCTGGAGCTGGCCACCGGCAAGGAAAGTGTGATTCCCTTCCGCGCTCAGGTTTCCCAGGAACTCGGACCCAAGCTCGATTTCCCGCAGCGCGACGAACAGGGCCCGGTGAAGGCGCGGCTGATTCAGGACCCCGCGCAATCTCCCGACGGCAAGCAGCTGGCTTTTTCCGCGCTCACGCATCTCTACGTGATGGACCTTCCCGCGGGCAAGCCGCGGCGGCTGACCAGCGGAGACGCGCGGGAGTTTCAGCCGGTATGGTCGCCAGACGGAAAATCCATCGCCTATGTGACCTGGTCGGCCGCGGGCGGACAGATTTGGAAGATCGCATCCGCCGGCGGAACTCCGCAGCAGCTCACCAGGGTTGCCTCTTTCTACCGCGACCCGGCCTGGTCGCCGGAGGGCGCGCGGATCGTGGCCGTGCGCGGCGCCACTTACGACCGCGACAATATGGAATACGACGAAGGGCAGGCCGGCGCGGCGGACCTGATTTGGATTCCCGCCTCCGGCGGCGCGGTGAAGCTGATCTATCCGGCGCGCGGCGCGCAGAAGCCGCACTTCACCCTTGATCCGGACCGCGTCTACGTCTATACGCCACAGGGACTGATTTCGCTGCGCTATGACGGAACGGACCGGCGCACGCACTTACAGGTGAAAGGACAGGGTCTGTATTTCTTCGAAGAGCCGGTTCCCGCGGATGACGTGCGCATCAGCCCGGATGGAAGCTGGGCGCTGGCGCACGTAATGAACCAACTCTACGTGGTCGCGGTTCCCGTCGTGGGCGGCGAAACTCCCACGGTGACCGTCGGCAGCCCCTCGGTTCCGGCCAAGCGGCTGACGGACATCGGCGCGGACTATTTTGGCTGGGCCGATGGCGGAAAAACCATCACTTGGGCGGTGGGCGCGAGCTACTTCCGCCAGCCGCTCGCTTCCGTTTCCTTCGAATCGCCCAAGGACGAAAAGAAAAACGGAGAAAAGAAGGACGAAGCGGCGGAAAAGAAGCCGGAAAAGTTCAAGGAGCAGGAAAAGAGCGTCGAGGAAATCGCGGTGACCATCGAAGCGCCGCGCAAGACGCCCCAGGGCACCATCGTGCTGCGCGGGGCCACCGTGGTGACCATGAAGGGCGACGAAGTGCTGAAGAACGCCGACATCGTCGTCGAAAATAACCGCATCAAGAGCGTGGGCGCGGCCGGCAAGATCCCCCCGGGCGCGAAGGTGTTCGACGCGCGCGGGAAGACCATCGTGCCGGGATTTATTGACACGCACGCGCACTGGACGGAAATCCGCCGGGGAATTCTGGACACCCAGAACTGGTCGTTCCTGGCCAATCTGGCTTACGGCGTGACCGCCGGTCTGGACGTGCAGACCATGACCAACGATATGTTCGCTTACCAGGACCTGGTGGATGCGGGGGAAATCGTGGGGCTGCGCGCGTATTCGACGGGCCCGGGCGTTTTTTCCGATAACAATTTTCAGTCGGAAGAGGAAGTGAAGGGCGTGCTGACCAAGTACCACAAATATTACGGCACGCACAACATCAAGAGCTACATCGTGGGCAACCGCAAGCAGCGGCAATTCATGGTGCAGGCCGCCAAAGAACTGGAGATGATGCCGACGACGGAGGGCGGGCTGGACCTGAAACTGGACCTGACCCACGTCATTGACGGGTTCCACGGCAACGAGCACAGCCTCCCGATTACCCCGCTCTATAAGGACGTGATTCAGATGTTCGCGCAATCGGGCATCGCGGAAACGCCCACGCTGATCGTCAACTACGGCGGGCCGTTCGGCGAAAATTACTGGTACGAGAACAGCGAAGTGCACGACAACGCCAAGCTCAATCACTTCACTCCGCACCGCATCATTGACGAAAAGACCAAGCGGCGCGAAGGCTGGTTCCGCAAGGATGAATACGCATTTCCCAAGCTGGCGGCGCAGACCGCCAAAATCGCCCGCGCCGGCGGGCTGATCGGCGTGGGCAGCCACGGCCAGTTGCAAGGCCTCGGCTACCACTGGGAAATGTGGATGCTGGCCACCGGCGGCATGACCCCGCTCGAAGTCCTGCGCTGCGCCACGCTCAATGGAGCGAAAATCATCGGCCGCCCGCAGGACCTGGGCTCGCTCGAGCCGGGCAAGCTGGCCGATCTGGTGATCCTGGACAAGGACCCACTGGCGGACATCCACAACACCAACACGATTCGCTGGGTGATGAAAAACGGCGAGCTTTTCGAGGGCGACACTCTCAACCAGGTCTGGCCCGAGCAGAAAAAACTCGCGCCGCTTTATTTCCAAGGTTACGACCAGCCGAAAGCGGGGGCGGGGCTGAGCTACGGGAAAACCGCGCAGCCGTGAAAAGTGAAGTTGCCAGTATTCAGTGAGCTGTTTTCAGTGAAGAGGTAGTGGGTTCGAGTTGAAAGCTAAAGAAAGAAGAGCTGCTGCTTGCGCGGCGGCTCTTTTTTTCTTTGGCGGCAGCCGGTTCTTTCCCCCGGTTCTACGCCGCCGGTGATGGTTTGTGGTGGGCGCGATACCAGTCGCAGGTGCGCCGCAGCCCTTCTTCGAAAGCGACACGCGGGTCATAGCCGAGGATGGAGCGGCCTAGCGCAATATCGGCCTGCGAATCCCGGATATCGCCTTCGCGCGGTGGATCATATTTTGCGGCGATGGATTTTCCGGTGATTTGCTCGAGCAGCCGCAGCGTCTGGTTCAACGTGATGCGCGCGCCCGTGCCGATGTTGAACACCTTTCCCGATGCGCCGGGAGCCTCGCAGGCCAGCAGATTGGCCTGCACCACATTTTCCACATAGGTGAAATCGCGAGACTGTTCCCCGTCTCCATAGACGACCGGCTGCGCGCCATCCAAAAAGCAGGTGATGAATCGGGACAAGACTCCGGAATAAGGCGAACCGGGGTCCTGGCGCGGGCCGAAAACGTTGAAATACCGCAGAGAAACGTTCTCGAGGCCGTAACAGCGTCCAAAGACCTGGGCATAGAGTTCGCCGACGAACTTGCTGACGCCATAGGGGGAGATGGGCGAGGGCTGCATGGCCTCGGTTTTGGGAAGTTCCGCGGTCTCGCCATAAGCGGAAGAGGACGCGGCGAAGACCACGCGCTTGACCCGGGCGTCGCGCGCGGCCACCAGCACGTTCAGCGTTCCGTCGATGTTCACGCGGCTGGTTTCGATGGGGTCCTTGACCGAGCGGGGCACGGAAGTGCGTGCGGCCAGATGCAGAACATAATCGGCCTCGTGGAAGGCCTTGCGCACGATTTCGATATCGGTGATGCTGCCCTTGATGAAGGTGATCTTGTTGCGCACTTCCGCCAGATTTTCTTCCTTGCCGCCGGATAGATCGTCCAGGACGACCACGCTATGCCCGCGGCGCACAATTTCGTCCACGGTATTCGAACCGATGAATCCGGCTCCCCCCGTAACCGCGTAGCGCATTTTGGAGATTCCTCCGCAGTGGTTTCCCGCGCCTGCTCCCGGCTGGCCCGGGTCTATTGTACGATGGATGTGCCGGGAGGCGGCGGGCGGAAACCGGCGAGGGGCGCGGGAGAGACATGAGCCACGGAATTCGCAATTGGAGCGCAGCCATTTTTCTGCTGGGATTGGGAGCGGCGGCGGGATGGCTCCTGCGCGGCACGCCGCCGCGTCCCGATATGCCGCCGCCGGTGCAGGCCAGCGCAGCGCCCCTGCGCGCGCCCATCGCGCCTGCGGCGGACGGGAAGCACGGAGCTTCCGCGTCGCCCCGTTCACCGTTGGCCAAAAAGCCCGAGGAAAATCCCTGGCCGCCCGCCGGGGAATCCCTCACGTTCACCGCCCACCTGTCCAAGCTCAATAACGTCGCCGCTCTGCGCCTGCTGGCCGGCGAACGCAGCGACTTCCTGGGAAAAAAATCAATTCACCTGCAGGCCCTGGCCAACACCCAGAATCCTCTGCGCATGGTCTTCGAGCTGGACGACCGCTTCGATTCCTACAGCGAAACCGCGGGATGGACCAGCCAGCAATACGAGATGCACCTGAGCGAGCGCGGGCAGAAGCAGTCCATCGTGCTGCGCCTGAGCAGCGGCGCGGAGCCCGCCCCGGCGGGGATGACCGCGGCGCGCGTGCTGCCGGGAACCCGCGACCCGCTGGGAATGATCTATTACCTGCGCAAAGTGGATTGGACGAAAACGGAGGAAGTGCGCAGTCCGGTCTATGACGGGCGCAAGCTGTATGAAGTGCGCGCGCGGCTCGCCGGGCAGGCCGAGAAGGTCAAGGTTCCAGCGGGCGAATTCCAGGCGCTGAAGATCGCCGTGCAGGTCTTTGAAAACGGCAAGGAATTCAAGGACGCCTCGTTTGTGGTCTATCTGGCCGCGGCCGGAGCGGCGGGCGCGCCCACCCCGGTGCTGCTCGAGGCGGTGCTGCCCATTGGAAACGCCCGGGTCGAACTGATCTCCGCGAAGTGAACGCGGCCCCGGGGGAGCGAGCGGAAACGTTTTCTCCGCTCAGCAGTGCACGATTTTTTCCCGGTTGCGCACGATGCGCCGCGTGGCGTTGCGCGTATCCACCACGATCTTGGCCGCGTCGGCGATGGCTTCGTAATCGTAGCTGGTATGGTCCGTGGCAATCACCACGCAATCATAGGAAGCCAGCCTGGCAGGCTCCAGCGGAACGCTCTGCATGTGGCTGTAGTCGTAGTGGCGCATCTTGTGCATCTTGGGAAAATACGGGTCGTTGTAATCGAGCAGGGCGCCGCGTTCGTGCAGCAGTTGCATGATCTTGAGCGAAGGCGATTCCCGCAGGTCGTCCACATCTTTCTTGTAGGCCACCCCCAGCAGCAGAACCCGCGAGCCCTTCAAACTCTTTTCGCGCGAGTTGAGCGCCGCGGCGATCGCATCCACCACGTGATAGGGCATGGCCGTATTGATTTCCCCGGCCAGTTCGATGAAGCGCGTGGCGAAATCGTATTCGCGGGCCTTCCAGGAGAGATAGAAGGGGTCCACCGGAATGCAGTGTCCGCCCAGGCCGGGGCCGGGATAGAAGGGCATGTAGCCAAAGGGCTTGGTGGCCGCCGCGTCAATCACTTCCCAGATGTCCATGTCCATGCGCAGGCTGAGCTGCTTCAGTTCATTCACCAGCGCGATGTTCACGCAGCGGAAAATGTTTTCGAGCAGCTTGGTCATCTCCGCCGCCCGTGTCGAGCTGACCGGCACGACCCTGGCAACCACCTGCGAATAGAGCGCCTGGGCGGCGCGCCCGCTGGCCGGGTTGATTCCCCCCACCACCTTGGGAATTTGCGCCAGGCCGAATTGCTTGTTTCCGGGATCTTCGCGCTCCGGTGAAAAAGCCAGGAAAAAATCCATGGGCATATTTTCGGCTTCCGGGCCACGTCCGATCGGGCAGCGCATCCCGCCCCTTTCCAGGATGGGCAGGACAAGCTCTTCGGTGGTGCCGGGATACGTGGTCGATTCCAGAATCACCAGTTGCCCGGTCTGCAGGTTGGGCTGGATGGCCCGCGCCGTGTCTTCCACGTAGGAGAGATCCGGCTCCCGGCGTTCATCCAAAGGCGTGGGGACGCAGATGATCACCGCGTCCACCTGGCGCAGCTTCGAGAAATCGCTGGTCGCGGAGAAGTGCTTGCTGTTGACGAACTGCTGGATCTTGGCCTGGGAGATGTGCTCGATATAGGTCTTCCCGGCATTCAGCTTGGAGACCTTCTCCGGGTCGGTATCGAATCCGGTGACGCGGTGCCCGGCTTCGGCAAAGCGCAGCGCCAGCGGCAGCCCCACATAGCCGCAACCAATGATCCCGACTCTGAGTTGTGCTCCCTTAAAAAACTCCGGTTTCCTGTCCGTGGCCATCGCTTTTATTATTCTCCCTGGGGATTTCTGCGCAAGCTCGCGGGTCGCAGACCCTGTGTGAACCATGAGAATCTACACTATACCAGTTAAGTTGCTTCCCAAAACAGGACGTACCCTCCGCGTCGCTCAGAAGAGCAATAGGGGTTGCCCGGAAGCGCACTCTCAGGCGAAAATTGAATCTACGGGAGAATCCTAACCTTGAGTCTGCTGGTTCTTTTGATGGGCCTGTGTGTCGGCATTTTGGTGGGACTGTTCGGCATTGGAGGAGGGTTGGTGCTGGTTCCGGCTCTGGTCTATCTGCTGGGAATGGAGCAGCATATGGCCCAGGGCACCTCCTTGTTTATCTTGTTGCCGCCATTGGGGATAGGGGCGCTCGTCGCCTATTGGAAACGCGGCTATGTAGATCTCCGAGTGGGAATTCTCTGCGCTCTGGGCATGCTCCTGGGCAGCTATGCGGGCAGTCTGATCGCCATGCCCATCGGCTCCATGCAGTTGAAAGGCGCCTTCGGCTGTTTCCTGATGATTTCTGCGGCGCTGCTCTGGCGCAAGACACGTCAGCAGCCCGCTGCCCCGGATCTGCAATCCTTCACGGTCACTTCCTCGCCGCCTTCCCTGTTGTGGCAACTAGGCATCCTGGCTGTGGCCGGTGTTTGTGGCATCGCCGCGGGCCTGTTCGGCGCGGGAGGAGGAGTGCTGCTGGTGCCCTTCCTAGGCCTCTTGTTCGATTTTGAGCAGCTTCACGCGCAAGGAACCAGCCTGATCGCTCTGGTGCCGCCCACGGGCGCTCTGGCCGTTCTTTCCTATTGGCACGCCGGCAAGGTGTCCGGGCATATCGGTTTGCTGCTCATGCCAGGAATCTTCCTGGGCGGTATCGCCGGCAGCCGCCTTGCGGACATGCTGCAGCCGCGCAAGATGCGCCAGATTTTCGCGGCGGTCATTTTGGCCCTGGGCGCCTGGGAAGCCTATTCCGGCTGGTTCTCTTGAGAGATTCGCGAACCGAGGCCGCTTATGTTTGACATCCATTGCCACCTCCTGCCCGGCCTCGATGACGGCCCGGACAGCCTCGAGCAGTCGCTGCTCATGGCCGAAGCGGCCATTGACGACGGCATTACCCACGTCGTCTGCACGCCGCATTGCAACAGCACCTTCCGCTTCGATTACGAGCGCGTGCAACAGGCGCGCCAGGAGCTTGCCGCGCGACTGCACGGAAGGCTGACGCTGGCCACCGGCTGCGATTTTCACATGAGCCCGGAGAATCTGGCCGCTCTGAAGCGCGGCGCAGCGCTTTATTGCATCAACCAGCACGACTGCCTGCTCGTCGAGTTCAGCGATTTTTCCATTCCTCAGGCGATGGACCAGGTGCTGCACGAAATGCAGATCGCCGGACTCCGCCCCATCGTGACCCATCCCGAGCGCAACTCCATCCTGTGCAAGAACCCCGAACGCCTGCGCAACTGGGTGCGCCAGGGATGCCGCGCGCAGGCCACCGCGGGAGCCCTCACCGGCGTCTTCGGCCCGCAAGCCCAGCGCCACGCGCAGGAATGGATCGCGCAGGGTCTGATCCATTTCGTGGCCAGCGATGCGCACAATGACCGCGGCCGTCCGCTCCGGCTCGCTCCGGCGCGGGAGCAGGTGGCCCGCCAGTTCGGCGAGGAAAAGGCCCGGGCGTTGTTCCAGGAAAATCCCCGCGCGGCCTTCGAGGGCCGGCCGCTGCCGCACGTTCCGGAAGTGAGCGAAGCTCCGCGGCGCAAACGATTTTTCTTCTTCTAGCAGAAAAGCGCAGCGTGGCCATCGCGGGCCGCGCGGGATACAATTCGAAAGGCGCGATGGGAGGACTAATGAGAGCGGTATTAACGGGTGGAGCGGGCTTTCTGGGATCGCATCTTTGCGACCGGCTGATCGCCGAGGGCTGGGACGTTCTGGTTCTGGACAATCTGGTGACGGGCGTGGCTACCAACCTCGCGCACCTGCAGGGACATCCGCGCTTCCAGATGCAGCGGATGGATGTGACGAAATTCATCGACGTGCCCGGCCCCGTGGATTACGTTCTGCATTTCGCCTCGCCGGCCAGCCCGGTGGACTACCTCAAGCTGCCCATCCAGACGCTGAAAGTCGGTTCGCTCGGAACGCACAACACCCTGGGCCTGGCCCTGGCCAAAAAAGCGAAATTTTTTCTGGCTTCCACCAGCGAATGCTATGGCGATCCGGAAGTTTCTCCGCAGAGCGAGGAATACTGGGGCCACGTGAACCAGATCGGCCCGCGCGGCGTCTATGACGAAGCCAAGCGCTTCGCCGAGGCCATCACCATGGCCTATCACCGCTATCACGGCGTGGATACCCACATCGTGCGCATCTTCAACACCTACGGCCCGCGCATGCGCCTGAACGACGGCCGGGCCTTGCCCAATTTCGTGCACCAGGCGCTCACCGGGCAGCCCATGACCGTCTACGGAGAGGGCCAACAGACTCGCAGCTTCTGCTACGTTTCCGACCTCATTGACGGCATCTACCGCCTGGCTCTTTCCTCCGAGCACCTGCCCGTCAATATCGGCAATCCCCAGGAAATCACCATTCTCGAATTTGCCGAGCGCGTCCGTAAACATTTTCCCAATGCGCCGCCGGTGGTCTTCCGTCCGCTCCCGCAGGACGACCCCAAACAGCGCTGCCCGGACATCCGCAAAGCCCAGCGCCTGCTGCAGTGGCAGCCCAAGGTGGGACTGGAAGAGGGACTAGGAATCACGCTGGACTATTTTAAAAAGAGTTTTGCGGCGGAAAAGAAGTAGCGCGCGGCGGCGGACGGGTTATTCGGGCGAAGTTACTCCGGCCGGCCGAAGCAGTGGTATTCAAATCCCATCTCGCGCATGCGCCCCGGCGCATAGAGATTGCGCCCGTCAATTACCAGACGGCGGGCCATCACCTTCCCGGCGCGTTCCCAATCGAGCTTGCGGTAAATCTCCCATTCCGTGCACACCAGCGCGGCATCGGCATGGCGCAGCGCCTCGTAAGGGTCTTCGTGGTAGCTGACATTCGGCTGGATTGCTTTGGCCCGCGAAATGGCCTGCGGGTCGCTGGCATGGACTTCCGCGCCCTCCGCAAGCAAGCGTTCGATCACCTCGAGCGCGGGAGCGAAGCGAATGTCGTCGGTGTTGGCCTTAAAGGCCAGGCCCAGCACCGCGATCTTCTTGCCCTTCACCACCCACAGAGCCTTGTGCACCTTGCCCAGGAAAGCGTCAATGCGCTGTTTATTGACGCGCTCGGCCGCCTTCAGGATTTCGAAATTCACCCCCACCGTTTCCGAAAGGTGGATGAACGCCTGCACGTCCTTGGGGAAGCAGAATCCCCCGAAGCCCAGCCCGGCCTTCAGGAACTGCGTGCCGATGCGCGGGTCCAGTCCCATGGCGTGGTTGACTTCCTCGACGTCCGCGCCGATTTTCTCGCACAGGTCCGCGATTACGTTGGCATAGCTGATCTTCAGCGCCAGAAACGAATTGGAGGCGTGCTTGATCAGCTCCGCGCTGTTGATGGACGTGATCACAAACGGCGTCTCCGCATGCGGAGGGCAGTTTTCTCCGTGCACCGGGCAGTGAAACTTGCGCTCCAGGATCGGCCGGTAAATCTCCCGCAACTCCTCCCCCGCCTGTGCTTCGTTTACGCCGACCACGATGCGGTCGGGATGAAAAAAATCATAAACCGCCGTTCCCTCCCGGAGAAATTCGGGATTGGAAGCCACCCGAAAACGGATTTCCCCGCCGCGGCTGTAGGCCTCCAGCGCCCGCTGCAGCTCAATCCCCGTGCGCGCCGGCACCGTGCTCTTTTCCACCACCAGTTTCGGGCTGCGCGCTTCCCGCGCGATTTGCCGAGCCACGTTGTCGATGGCCGAAAGGTCCGCTCCGCCAGTTCCCTTCGGCGGCGTGCCCACGCAGATGAAAATGGCCTCGCTCGCGCGGATGGCTTCGCTCGTGTCGCTGGTGAAGGAGATGCGCCCGGACTTGCGGCAGGATTCCAGCAGGCGGTCCAGGTGCTCTTCGTAAATGGGCACGCCGCCGGCCTGCAACTGCGCGATGCGCTGGCTGTCGATATCCGTGCACAGCACCTGGTGCCCGGCCTCGGCCAGGCAGGCGCCCGTCACCAGACCCACGTACCCACAACCAATGACCGAAATGCGCAAGCGCTCTCTCCTCTATGTTTCAGGCGAAAAAACAAAAGATTTACGGCTGGAATGGGCCTTCTCTTTTGTACACCATGCGGCGTTCAATGCAAGTCTTCCCTGCCGCCGGGGCCGCTCGAAAGGCAACAAGCGCGCCTGCCGGCGTTCTCGCAAGGTGTGTCAACTCCGCCGGGCCGAATTGCCGCCCAGCAGCAGCCCGCGCAGCCCCAGCAGCACCAGCTTGGGCTGCCGCCGGGCCACTTCCCAGAGCAGCCGGGCGGACTCATCCCGGGTGATCTCCCCGAGCTTGCTGCGCGCCGATCCGTCCAGAAGGTCCACCAGCCGGCAGTAGTCGCTCTGTTCGAAATGATGCAGCGCGCGCCGGATTAGCCAATGCGTGCCCAGCTCGCGCCGAAGCGAATTGAGCTCCGCACTCTTGCCGTTCTCCAGAATGGATTCAGCCACTCCCCGCGCTCCGCGGAATCCCGTGACGATTCCCCCCACCGTGGTCACCTTCACCTGCGCGGCCGCGTCTCCCACTAAATACACATCGCCCCGCCCGATGCGCCGCCGCACCGGAATCCATCCGCGATAGACCGGAATGCGCGCGCCCTGCCATTCCAGCGGCTCCATTCCCCGCTTTTCCATGAATTGCGTGAGGCACTTCGAGGCGTCGCCTCCGTCCTCGGCGATCAGTCCCAGTGCCGCGCGGTCCTCCGATTCGGGAATCAGCCAGTAGAAATACGGCGTGTCGGCGGGAACAAACCAGACGCGCACCGTGTCCGGGGGACAATCCTTGGGCAAGCGCACGATGGCTTGCAGCAGCGGCACCGTCTCCAGCGCCGGCCATCCCGCCGAACGCGCCACGCGGCTGGTGGCCCCATCGGCCCCCACCACGCTCGCGGCATGCAGCTCCTCGCGCTTTCCCTTCGTTTCCACTTCCAGGCGCAGCCCGCGGGCATTGGGAGCGACCGCGTGGAAGCGCGTATCGCAATCAATCACCGCTCCCGCCTCGCGCGCTTCGCGGGCCAGTGCGTGAATCAGCTTGGTGCGTTCGATAATCAGGTCCGGCTGCTGCAGCGCCACCTGTGCCGAGCGCCCATTGGTGAACAGTTCAAACCGCCGGATCTTATTCACCGTGCATTCCCCGGCCGGCGCGCCCACCAGATTCTGCAATTGATGCGTGACGATCAGCGTCCGCGGCGCGGGACTCAACTCCTCCGCGGCCTCCAGCACGCGCACCCGGCGCCCTCCACGGGCCACCAAGTTCGCTGTGCACAGCCCGGCGGCCGAGCCTCCCACCACGACAACTTCACCGCCTTGGACTTTTTCAGTCCCGTGCTCTACGGACATGCGTTTGCTCTTTCCGGTTTTGGACATTCAGGCGCCGCGGTCGTCGGACCAAGGTTTCACTCTGATCCCTCCAGGCCGTGGTTCATTCCTGCGCAATGTCGTCTCAGGCCGGCGCGAGAGGGAGTGAAAAGTATAGCGGATTCACAGTCTGGGGGAAAGCCGGAGAGCATCCCGAAAAATACGAATCCTTGATAGTAAGTTATTGATTTTGAATGGCTTTTCCGGCGCTCCGCGCTACGGCTGTTATTTCTTTTCCTGCCGCTGGTAAGGCGCCTGCTCCAGCAGCGCGACTCCACCCAGAATGCCAATCGCGACTCCTAGGAATGCGCAGAGAACTCCCGCGGGAGAAACGCGGCTGACCAGGAGAGCCAGAATCCCGCCGAGGGCACCCAGAGCATATAAAGCCAGCACCGCGCCGCGCTGCTCCAGGCCCAGATTCGCCAGGCGATGTGCGCAATGATCTTTTCCGGGACTGGTGAAAGGCAACAGCCCGCGGCGCGCGCGCGAAATCGTCACCAACGTCGTGTCGAAGACCGGAACGATCAGGATCAACACGGGAATCATCCAGCCCGCGGCGGGGGGAGCCTGCTCGAAGCGCAGCTGGAGTCCCAGCGTGGCCATCAGAAACCCCAGGAACATGGCTCCGCCATCGCCCATGAAAATCTTTGCCGGTTTGAAATTCCAGCGCAGAAATCCCAGCGCCGCGCCCAGCACGGTGGCCGCCAGCAAAGCCGCCAGAGCCTGCCCGTTCTGGCGGGCCAGCAGCGCGAAGAAGGCCGAGGCCACCGCCGCGGTTCCCGCGCACAGTCCGTCCATGTGATCGAGAATGCTGAACGCGGCGGTGATGCCCACCACCCAGAATATTGTCAGGGCGATATCCGCAATCTGCCCGGAGCGCCCGCCCAGCAGCACGCGGAAAACCTGCGCGTGAATTCCGTTCAGCATCAGCAGCACCGCAGCCAGCGGCATGGCCACGAAGAGCTTGATCTGATGATGCAGCAGCCCGCGGTCATCGAGCATTCCTGTCACCGCCACCAGCGTGGCGCCCGCCAGAATCCCCGCGCTTTGCCCGCGTGCCACCGCATCCATCACCAGCAGCAGCGCCAGCACCACCGCTCCATAAATCGCCAGTCCGCCCAGCAGAGGAATCGGCTCGCTGTGCACCTTGCGCGGGCCGGGCAGGTCCACCATGCCCACGCGCAGCGCCAGCGCGCGCACGGGAATGGTCAGCAGCAGGGAAGCAGTCAGCGAAATGGCGAATGCCAGCAAGGCGGAATTCATTCTTCCTCGATCGTTCTCATTCCTTCCGCGAAGGCGCGGCATCCCGCAAAATTTCCATGAAGCGCCGCAATTCCTTCAGCCTATCATAGCCCGGCGCCGCCGCCGCGGCTGCTCCCATGCGCTTTACTTTTTCCGGCTCCCCGGCCAGCGCCCGCGCCGCCGCCGCCGCTTCCCCGGGACGCTCCGGGTCGGCGGCAAGCCCGCAGCCGTGCCGCAAGGCGATGCGTGCGGCGTCCGATTCCGCCGGCGCCACCACCAGCAGCGGCTTGCCTGCCGCCAGAATTCCGTACAGCTTGCTCGGCACCACCACTCCCTCCAGCCCGCGTTTCACCGTGACCACGTGCGCGTCCGCCGCGGCCAACACCGTGGAAATTTTCGTCGCCGGAAAAAATGGCAGAAATCGCACATTGGCGATCCCCGCCGCGGAAGCCCGCACCGCCTCGAATTGCGCTCCTTCGCCCACAAAGACCAGCCCTATCCCTTCGCCTTGGCATTGCCGCGCCGCCTCCAGCAGCGTCTCCCACGCCCCGTAGAAGCCGAGATTTCCCGCATGCACCAGCACAAAACGAAAATCGCCGCGTATCGCGCGCGTCACTTCCGCGTCTAATTCTGGTGCGGGAGCGCCGGGCGGAAAAATTTCCGCGCCGTCGCGTACTATCTCCACCCGCGCCGGGTCCGTTCCCTTGGCGATGATTCTCTCGCGCATGTCTTCGCCCAGCACGATCACCCGCGCGGCCCGCCGCAGCGCCCAGCGGTGCAGCCGTTCCCAGAGCCGCGCCAGCCGTCCCGGCGAAATCAGCGCTCCGCCCAGGGCCATGTCCGGATACATATCGCGGATGTTGTAGAGGAACGGCTTGCGCTTGAGCAGCGCCACGAACGCTCCCACGATTCCCTCGAACGGCGGATCGGTCATGGCCAGAACGGCGTCGCAGGGCAGCAACAGCGCCAGAGGTACGGACAGAAAAACATAGCTCAGATAGTTGAGCACCCGCAGCTTCATCCGCAGACGCGGATAATCCGTCGAACCCACCCGGATAATTTTCACGCGCGGCTGGCCCGGAGTTCGCTCCGTCCGCCAGAGCCGCCACGCCCGCCGCTCGCTCGGGTCATACGACGGCCGCCCGCACAGCACCGTCACCTCGTGCTCCGCGCTCAGCGCCTCCGCCACCGTGCGCGCCATCTTCGCCGTGGCCGAAGTATCCGGCGGATAATAGAGATTGAGCAGGAGAATCTTCACGGGATGATTGTACCTAAGCCGGGAACGCTAACGGGCGGCGCGGCATCGGCGCCCGCTCAATTCTTCCCGGCCACTTCGCTGGTATGGTCGTGGATAATCCTCCACCCTTCCGGAAACCGCTGCAAGACCAGCGAAAACACCCCTCCGGCGTCATTCTTGGGAGGGCGCGCCAGATGCCACCGTCCCAGCACCAGCGCCGCATCCGTTCCCAGAAAGCGGAATTCCAGCCCGGAGAAATCCAGCCGTCCCATCTCTTCCCGCGTCGCATAGCGCCGCTTGTAGCGCGCCAGCACCCCGTCCCAGCCGCGCTCCACTCCTCCGCTGCCGGAAAACGTCAGCTCCGGCGAGCGCCAGTATCCCCCGACAAATTTCTCGATGTCTCCGGCGTTCCAGGCCTCCTGCTGCTCGCGCAGCACCTGCTCGATCGCGCGGCGGTCTCCGCTTTGTGACTCCGGGCCGTCCTGGGGAAGGGCGCGGACATGCAGCGCAAAGAACAGGAGAGCGGCGACGACAATGGAAAGCAGGGCCGCGCGAGACGTGATGGATTTACGCATGGACTCCTCCGGAAAATTCGCGCCGGGCGCTCCCGGCAGAACATTTGTGAGGATAGTGAAGGACCCCGCCGGGCGCAAGCGCGCCCTGCGGCAACGGACGAACCACAAGCCCGGAGTTCTCGCGAGGACGAACACCCGGTGCAGGTTGTCAGTTGACGGTTATCAGCAGGCGGTCAAAAAATCTACAAACTAACGCCCCGCCAGCCACTCGTTCAGTTCCGTGGCTCGTTCCAGCAGCCCCAGCGCCCCCAGCTTGCGGAATTCCGCCGCGCGCTTCCGCCCGCCCCGCGCTCCCGGCGGCGCCACCGCCAGGAAGGCCACTCCCGCGCCGCGCGCCGCCAGCGCATCGTCAATGTTATCGCCCAGATAGAGCGCCCGCGCCGGATCGCGCCGCCGCAGTATCTTGCGCAAACCGTCCGGATGCGGCTTCATGCGCTTCACGTCGTCCATGGTAATCACCGTGCGGAAATGCCCCGTAGCCGTCCAGCGCTCGAACGTATAATTGAATTCCCGCCGCGTCCGCCCGGTAAAGATGTTCAGCTCGTAATGCGCCGCCCAGCGCTCGATCTGCCCCGGCGTGATCACCAGCTTCTCGTTGCGCACGTTTCCCGGCTTCCCGTTCGCGCCCCAGTAGAAGCGGTTAAACGCCTCCCGCGCCTCCTCGTAGGTTGTCGGCCTCCCCAACTCCGTCACCCACGCCGCCGTCATCCGCCAGTCGTCATTGAATCCCGGCCGGCTCTTCCATTCATGCAGTTGCTGGTAGGTCACCCTCCGCCCGCTCAGGTAGCGCACCGTCTCAAGGGCCGAGCGCCAATACGTCCCGCGCACGTCCACCAGGACGCCGTCCACATCGAAAATCAGAATTTCCGGTGAAAGTTTTCGCTTCATGTATCGTGGGCCGAATCTCAGCAGCTGCTGCGCCTGTTCCGCTTCCGTCGAGGCGGGTTCGTCCGTGTTCGTCTCCTCTCTATAAGATATCACGCGCCACCGCCCCTTGCCGGTTCTCCGGCGCTCAGGGAAATCGCATTCCTAAAAAGCAGCGGGGCCGGAATTGCTCCCGGCCCCGCTGTTCCTCAAGGAGAGATTGAGAAAAGAAAAACCGTTCGCCCGTTCCCTGAGCGGGCTAGAACTTGCTCCAGGTGAATGAATCCAGCATCCAGGCGCCCAGATTCATCATGGTCACCTGCAAGTTGGAGTCGTAGTGAATGGTTCCCTGGCCCATGTCCGTGATCGTGTTGGCAATCAGCGAACCATAAAAGTCGCCGGAGCCAGTAATGCTTCCGACCGCATTCGGGGCATAGGCCAGCATGGCCGCTCCCGCATTGCCGGAGGCCACCTTGACCGCATTCGTGCCCCCATACAAAATCTGCAGATTGGAGGGGTTGAGCGACGAATTAGTTACGGAACCGCCGGTAAGATCTACCGCGGAGGTGCTCGATCCCAGGCCGGTGCCGGCGATATTCATGACCACCGGGCCGCTGTCCACAACGATGCTGGCATTACCGTTAAAACGGATGCTGTTGATGTTGTATGTGCCGGCCGTCAAATGCACCACGGCTCCGGCATTGATGGTGATGTCCGGATACGTGCAAGGGGTTGCGGGCGCCGTCGAGCAGTTGTATTGCGTGGGATTGGTAGCACTGCTCGTAAAGGCGGTGATGCCATCCGGATTGAGCGTGGGAGTAAGGTAATAGTCGCCATTCTTAGCTGGTTGATTACATCCGGTATAGCCGCAGGGGCCGTTGTTGATTGACAGGCTGCCCGTGGGCGGCATGGGGCTGGGGGGATCCGGCGTCGGATAGAGAATCGGCTGGGGCAGCTCGATAATACCGCCCGTGGGCGTGTTGGTTCCCGAAAGAGCGGTAACATTGCCGGTGGAACAGGTGCCCGTTCCGGTGCGCGGGGTGGAGAGGCTGCCGTTGATCACGCTATTCCCAAAATCATCCAGGTTGCCGTTGGTGCCGACGTTTCCGCCAGACGCCACAAAGGTCGGAGTGGCGTACGTGCCTCCATTGGCTGTCAGCGAAGCGGAGTTGTAACTATTGGTCTTCGCACCGCCACCGAAAACCAGCGCGCTGCATCCGCTGCTGTTGGCGAACGCCGCATACGCGAACATCGGTGTGACCAGGCGTTCCAGGATGGCGGTGACTTCCACCTGCGCATTCTGCACGCCCACGACGTTGCCGCGGCCCTTCACCAGCCACGTCTGCACCGTGGCCGGCTGGCTCTTGCCGAATACCTTCACCTGCCGCATGGCTATCAGTTTCGCGTCCGACGCGAAGTTGAGCGTCGTATTCCCTGCCGTGAGCGTGCCCTTGGTAACATTGGCGTACTGGGACATCACGGCCGAGTCCGCATAAACCGCCGACTCCCCGTTGATCGAGGACAGTACCACGGCCGGGGCGCTGCTTCCCACCCCCAACGTCACCGGCGATACCGTCTGGTAGTTATAGGAGGTGAGTTGGTCCGTGGCGGTACTCGGCGGGACGTAAGTAAACATGAGGTAATTGGCGGCCGCCTGAATCCCCGTCTCCGCGGCGTAGCGCGTCTGCGACATCATCCGGTAGTTCATGGTGGCCCAAGTTTCCGACTGCGCCAGGAACATCATGGACGCCGCCATCACCGACATCACCAGCAGGAGAATCAAAGTCAGGATCAGCGCCGAGCCTCTTTCGTTTCTCTTGTTTTTCATGTTCGCTTTTCTCCGCATTCTCATGATCTTTGTCCTTGAGTGCACCGGTTGCCAATCCATGGTGCGCCTGCCTAGGGCGTGGTCGATATCAGCCCCGTCGTGCCGCTTGCGTCGCCGATGGTGGCTGGCATGGGCTGAACGCGATTGTTTGCGCCCAAGCCGGCCAGCATCCAGCCCTGAAAAACGTTTCGCGGCGAGACGTTCAGCAACGCTTTACTTTCCTTTTGATACACGTGCGTCTGGGGATCGGCGTACGCGGTTTGTGCCGTCAGGGTAATTTCCACGTTGACCACGAAAAGAGTGGGAGAGGTGGCGGGGGCGATGATTATGGGCTTGACGTAATAGGTAAAGCACGGCGTCTGTACGCCCGCGGCGTTTGCGGGGTTGGGCAGCAAGTTGTTCAGCACGATCATGCTGGGCGTGCGTTGCGGCTTCGACGCGATCGGTGTGTCGAACGCCATGACGTTACGATAGAGGTTTCCGTTCACCGTATCGCAAACGTATTCGGCATACATCATATTGCCATCGCCGTTTAGGTCCCCATAGAGTTTCAGAACGGAGGCATTGGACCCGTTCGTCTGGCCCGTGACCCCAGCGACGCCTTGCGCTGTGAGAGTGGCCGTATCGGGCGGCACCACCCCGGTCGCAAAGGCCCCCTGGACAAGGATAGGCACATTGGCCAGGTGCGGTTTAAAGAATGTGGCTGTGAAGGCGTTCGACTGAAGATTCGAAATTTGCACCGTCTCCTGATTGTCGGGCGAGCCAGCGAGCGTGGTGTTGTTGCCCACGTCTATGACCAGATACTCGCCGTTGAACATACCCGCTGTAGCGCCTGTGTAATAGGCATTGGCCCCGCTTACGGAGACCGTCATCGTGACCGGGTTAGTTGCCGTGGCTCCCGTGACCGCTGTAGCCATCAAGAGCGGCGGGTTTCCCCACCATGCCGGGTTCCACCACCAGGGGTACGGCGGAACAGAAACCTTTCCGGCCTGCCCGATTTCCTGCTGGAGCAATTCCGTGGCGCTGCGCAGGCCGCTGTGCATCTCCGAACGATTGGCCAGCGTTCCTTGCACATTCATCATCTGCATCATGGCGCGCATGACGACGCCGGCAACGATCAGCAGAACGGCCATGGCCACCATCATCTCGATGAGCGAGAACCCCGCCTGGCCTTTTCTGAAATTCTTCATTTTGGCTCTCTCTGGCTTCCGCATAATCTCTTCTCCCGCCTTAAAAGGGGTAGGATTTGCCGGCCTGCAAGGTGGACTGCGGCAGCATGGCCGCCCCGCCTACCGACCCAGCCACCCGCACCGTAACCGTAATCACTTTCTCGGTGAGCGTTGGCACTCCGCCGATCACTACGGTCGGAGCATTGTTGACGTTTGCAATCTGCCACACAC
>JAIQGC010000049.1:0-40237 GCA_020072805.1 Terriglobia bacterium | reverse complement strand
CCCCCCCGCGGCCATCGGATTCCCGTTTGCGTCCAGGTAGTCCACGTATCCCGCCACGGGCGCCAAGGGATTCGAGCTTCCTCCCACCCCCAATCCCGTGCCTCCGGTGCTGGCGGTTGTAATGATTCCGCTAGTGGTGGACGTCGTGTCGGACACGGTATCGGTGAAGGCCAGGGCCAACAGTTGCTCCATCTTGTCCTGCGCATACTCCGCGGTTCGTGCGGAGAGATGGCCCTGGCTTTCCGTGGCCTTGATGGACAGTATGGAGACGGTCATGATATTGACCGATACGATCAGCAGGATAGCCAGGGCAATGACCACTTCCAGCAGGGTCATCCCGCTTTGCGAGTGGCGCTTATTTTTCCAGGCCGTATGTTTCCGTGAATTCATCATGGCTCTCCGCTTTAACGTTTTGTCCAGTTCGCGCTGTTCATGTTGATGGTCCAGCCTTGCACCATCCCCGCGGCATTCACCGTCAGCCCGTACACTGAGTTGCCGTCCGTGATGTAGAGCGCATCATTGCCAGTAGGATTGCCCCAGTAATCCACAGGAACGCCCCGCGAATTAAACTCCATGCATACATCCCCGCTGGGATCGAGCGCGTACCCCCACCACAGAGTCGACGGGTCATTGGCGTAGCAAACCGGCGCCTGGGCTAGAACATTTTGCGTGTTCGCGGGAGGAGCGGCGATGGTCCCAGTTCCGGCGCTGACACCCGTGGAAAAATACTGAGTTCCATGGAGGACTTGCCATTGATTCGTGCTTTTATTCCACATCTCAATCCAATACGTGCCCTTTTGCAGGCTCATCCGCAAGCGCGCATGAGTAAATTGGGACGCCGCTTGCATCTTGGCCTGCCCGGCGAGCGAGTACAGACTGCGCGCGTCTCCGGAAATGCGCAGGTACTTCTGAATCGCCTGGAAGCCGGGGATCGACATGGCCGCGATGACCAGGATGATCAGCATGACGATCAACAGTTCGATCAGCGAAAACCCCTCCTGATGTTTCATCCGCATGGCTTTTTCCATTTTCTCGGCTCTCTTCACTGCCGGAACTCTTTCCGCTCGCTTGCTCCGTCCCTCTTCCCCCAGCAACTCGCCTCGGCGAGGGGACCGGAATGCCCAGATAGAGTGCACGTCCTGTACCAACCGATATTTCTTACTAACACCTTTCTTATGTGTTTGTTAGAAATACAAAAAAACTCCATTCTCCTGCTCTCTTGCCAATTATGGGTAGAAACGTAACAAGTCAGGGAAGCCTCTCGCCACGCTCTTCCGCTTTTTTGCTGACCATCACGCAGCGCCTGCGCAGCCTTTCCTCCAGTGCCCCAACTCTCTTCTGTTGCCTCTCCGCACTTGCATTCCAGAAGGCCCATCCGCTCCCCCTCTTCCAACAACCTCGTTCCTTGCTGCACCTCGCGCACACTTGCTACAATCACGCGGGCGGGGTTGCGGCCCGCACCCCCCCAGGGACAAGGAGCCATCATGGCTGGATTCACCGGAGTGGATTTCATCGAGTTCGATTCGCTGCTCAATGACGAGGAAAAACTGGTCCGCCAGACCGCCCGCCAGTTCGTCGAAAACGAAATCATTCCCATCATTGAAAAGCACAGCCGCGAAGGCACCTTTCCCAAGCACCTGGTCCCCCAGCTCGGCGAACTGGGCTTCTTTGGCGCCAATCTCCACGGCTACGGCTGCGCCGGCATGTCCAACGTGGCCTACGGCCTGATGACCCAGGAGCTCGAGCGCGGCGATTCCGGCCTGCGCAGCTTCGTCTCCGTGCAGGGCGGCCTGGTCATGTACCCCATCCACGCCTACGGCAGCGAGGAGCAGAAGCAGAAGTGGCTCCCGGCGCTGCAATCCGGCCAGGCCATCGGCTGCTTCGGCTTGACCGAGCCCCAGTTCGGCTCCAACCCCGGCGGCATGCTGACCCGCGCCGTTAAGAAGGGCGCCAAATACGTCCTCAACGGCGAGAAAATGTGGATCACCAGCGGCTCCATCGCCGACGTCGCCGTCGTCTGGGCCAAATGCGAAGACGAAAAGGTCCGCGGCTTCCTGGTGGAAAAAGGCACGCCCGGCTTCAAGGCCTGGGACGTCCACGGCAAATGGTCCCTGCGCGCTTCGGTCACTTCCGGCCTGGCCTTCACCGATTGCGAAATCCCCGAAGCCAATCTCCTCCCCGGCGTGGTCGGCCTCAAAGGCCCTCTCGGCTGCCTCAACCAGGCCCGCTACGGCATCGGCTGGGGCGCCCTGGGCGCGGCCATGGCCTGCTACGACACCGCCCTGCAATACGCCAAGACGCGCAAACAGTTTGCCAATAAGCCCATCGCCGCCCACCAGCTCGTCCAGGAAAAGCTGGCTTGGATGATCACCGAGATCACCAAGGGCCAGCTCCTCGCCCTGCATGTCGGCCGCCTCAAGGACCTCGGCAAGGTCCACCCCTCGCACATCTCCATGCTCAAGATGAACAACGTGGGCATCGCCCTTGATACCGCCCGCAAGGCCCGCGACATCCTCGGCGCCAACGGCATCGTCGACGATTACTGCATCATGCGCCACATGAACAACCTCGAATCCGTCTTCACCTACGAAGGCACCAACGACATTCACAAGCTGGTCATTGGTGAACGCATCACCGGCATCGCCGCCTACGTCTAGTTGGCCGCGGAAGAAATACACTTGTCGTTCCGCTTTGCACTCGTTCAGGGAGAGCACATGAAAGCGATGACCTCGGTACTTCTGTCGGCTCGCCGCCGGGTGCTTACTCTCGGCGCATTCCTGGCCCTCGCCCTGCCGGCCGCTCTGCCTTCTCCCGCCGGCGCGCAGGCCCCTGCCGCAGGCTACGCCGAAAAACCGAAAATTCGCGCCCTCACCGCCTTCGTCAATCTCGACCGCGCCACCTATCGCGCCCAGATTGACGACGCGCTGCTCTTTCTGCGCAGCGCCAAGCGTTTCCTGGAAACAACCGGCGGCTACGAAGTCCAGTCCATCCGCATTTCCACCCAGCCCTTTCCCCAATACACCCAGGGCCTGACCACCGAACAGACCGTGGCTTTTTTCAAGGAATACGACGCTCTCGCCGGCCGCGAAAATTTCGCCGCCTCCATCGGCCCGGCCATGCTCAACCCCGACAGCTCCCCCGCCGAAGCCGTCCTCGTTGCCGAAATCCTGCGCAACACCAAGCACCTTAATGCCAGCGTGGTGGTCGCCGGCGAGGATGGCGTGCGCTGGGCCGCCGTCGGCGCCGCCGCCCGCGTCATCAAAACTCTTTCCCTGACCACGGAGCGCAGTCAGGGCAATTTTAATTTCTCCGCCATCGCCATGGTTCCCCCGCTCACCCCCTTTTATCCCGGCTCCTATCACACCGGATTCGGCCACCAGTTCGCTATCGCCCTGCAATCCGCCAATGTGGCCGCCGAGGCCTTCCGCGGCGCTCCCGACATCGCCACTGCCCAGCAGCGCCTCACCGCGGCCCTTTACGCGCACGCCGCCGCCATTGAGGCCCTCGCCGGTCGCGTGGACAGCAATACCGGCTGGGCTTACGTCGGCATGGACCTTTCTCCCGCTCCCCTCAAGGAGGTCTCCATTGCCGCGGCCATCGAAAATCTGATCGCCCAGCCCGTCGGCTCCAGCGGCACCCTTACCGCAGCCGCCACCATCACCGCCGCTCTGCGCAATATCACCGTAAAGCGCACCGGTTATTCCGGCCTGATGCTCCCCGTTCTCGAAGACTCCCTCCTCGCCGCCCGCTGGAGCGACGGGCAGATTTCCCTCGATTCCCTTCTCTCCTACTCCGCCGTTTGCGGCACCGGCCTCGACACCATCCCCCTGCCCGGCGATGTGACCGAGGACCAACTGGCTCTGATGATTGCCGACGTGGCCAGCCTGGCCTTCAAATGGAACAAGCCGCTGTCCGCGCGCCTCCTTCCCGTCGCCGGAAAACAGGCGGGGCAGAAGACCGAGTTCGACGACCCGCACCTGGTCAACGTGACCCTTCGTCCGCTGCGCGCCCCGGTAAGCCGGCCTTAGCGCTTTCGCGGCAGCGCAGTTGACAGTTTAAAGTGGAAGGTTGAAAGTAGTCGGGCAGCCCGCTCCGCAGCGGGGGCTGTTCCACGCCACGGATTTTGGACGAATCGTTTCTCTGCTTTGCGCCCGTCAGGGAGGGCCCGCCATGGAATCACAGCTCAGCCTCGAGTTTCTCCGCGTCGTCGAGAACGCCGCCATCGCCGCCGCCCGCACCATGGGTTACGGCGACCGCCACAAGGCCGACCTGGTGGCCGTCGAAGCCATGCGCAAGACCATGGATGGCGTCATGATGGATGCCACCATCGTCATCGGCGAGGGCGAACGCGATGAAGCCCCCATGCTCTACATCGGCGAGAAAGTCGGCGCGGCCGCTCATAAGAAGCATCCTTCCGCTCCCAAAGTCGATATCGCCGTCGATCCCCTGGAAGGCACCAACCTCTGCGCCACTGGCGCGCCCAACGCCATCGCCGTCCTGGCCGCCAGCGAAGAGGGCGGCCTGCTGCACGCTCCCGATGTGTACATGGAAAAAATCATCGTCGGCCCCTCCTGCAAGGGCGCCGTCGAGCTGGACGCCCCGGTGGCCGACAACCTTAAGTCCATCGCCAAGCGCCTCGACCGCGACGTCGAGGATCTCGTCGTGGTCGTTCTCGAACGCGAGCGCCATGAAAAATTGATCGACGACATTCGCAAAGCCGGCGCACGCATCAAGCTCATCGGCGATGGTGACCTCTCCGCGGGCATCTCCGCCGCCGTCGTGGGCACCGGCGTTCACGCCGTCATGGGCACCGGCGGCGCTCCCGAAGGCGTCCTCGCCGCCGCCGCCCTGCGCTGCCTCAACGGCCAGATCCTCGCCCGCCTGGTTCTTAGCAAGCCCGAACACGAGGAGCGCGCCGCCAGAATGGGCATCAAGGACGGCAAGCGCATCTACGACACCGAGGATCTCGCTCCCGGCAAGAACATCATCTTCGCCTGCACCGGCGTCACCGAGGGCAGCCTCCTCCGCGGCGTGCGCTTCTTCGGCGAAGGCATCCGCACCCATTCCATGATCCTCACCTTTGACGACCGCCAGGTGCGCTTCGTGGACTCCGTCCATCTCGAAAAGCGCCCCGACGTCAAAGTGCGCTTCGCCTGATTTTTTTCTTGTTTTGTCTGATGAAAGAAGCGCCCCGCCATCCGGGGGCGCGCTCTTCCTATGGGTTGGTCTTCTGAATCAAAGCGTGGAAAAAACTGTCGTCAATCATGGCCCCCGGCGTGAACAGCGTGGCATCCCGCCCCGCCAGCGCCAGCCGCCGGGCATCTCCGCTGAGCGCCGGGCCTGTAGCTGCACCGCCCGCCGGCGCGTCCCCCGGCTGCAGTGATATCCGCGTCGTCTGCGGCGTGCATCCCCCCGCTCCGATGCACGTATCCCGCACAAACACCTGGCGGTATCCGCTGTTCGGCGCGCCCGCTCCCCCCGCGGCCACTTCTCCCGCGCGGCTCGGCGTCACCGAAAGAAACGCCACGAACCTTCCCGAGGCGCTGATGGACGGCAGAATATTTTCCGCCCCCGCCAGCGCTCCTCCCGCATCGGTGGAAATCAATTGCGTCCCCAGCACGCACGCTCCCGCCGCTCCCACGCAGGTGTCCCGCAGATAAATCTGCCGCCCTGAAGGCGCTCCCGCCGCGGTAAAATTCCCCGCCGTCGAGCTGAACGCCACGTAGCGCCCATCCGCGCTGATCGCCGGCGCGGAGCTTGCTCCATCCCCCGCGCTTCCGTCTGCTCCCACGGACACCAGCACCGTCCCCGCCACGCATCCCGCGTCCGCTCCCGCGCAAGTGTCGTGCAGAAAAATCTGCGTGCTCCCTCCGCTGCTTCCAGGGAGAAGTCCGCTGTACGCCACAAATCGCCCGTTCCCGCTGATCGCCGGCGTGTCCTGCGCGGCAATTCCTGCTCCGCTGCCGCTGCTGGATCCCGCCGCCGCAACCGTCCCGGCATCCGGCGCCGCGATGGGCGCCGCCGACCGCGCTCCCGTCGGCCCGCTCGTGACCGTGATGGTGAAAGTGACCCCGTTGCTGGTCCCGCCTCCTGGCGCAGGATTGAAGACGCTCACCACGGCCGTGCCCGCGCTGGCCACCAGACTGGAGGGAATGGTCACGACAATCTGCGTGCTGCCGGTGACGGACTTGGGCGTCAAGGAGGTCAGAGTCGCGGCGTTCCAATACACAATCGAACTCGTCATGAAATTCGTACCCGTAATGGTCAGATCAAACCCCGCCGCTGGGCTCGTCACCGTGGTCGTGGAAAGTGAACTGATCGTCGGAATCGGATTGGAAGCCGCATCAATAAAAAACGTAATCGTGTTGGAAAGCCCGTTGTCCGTCGGCCCTTTGCTCGGATTGAGGCTGTTTACCGCCGCCGTTCCCACCGTGGCGATATCCGCCGCGGTAATCGCCGCCGTCACCTGCCCCGTGTTCACAAACGTGGTCGGGCGGTTCTGCCCATTCCATTGCACCACCGTCCCGCTCACGAACCCCGCTCCGGTCAGCGTCAGCGTAAACGCCGGCCCTCCGGCGCTCGCCCGGCTGGGCGCCAAATAGCTGATGAACGCCCCGGTATTCGGCTGGAACGTATTGTTTGTCTGCCCGCATCCTGCCGCCAGCCACACAATGGCCAGCGCCAACACCCACCCTGCCAGAGACCGCTTCATCAATACTCCTTTTTTACCTTCGGCGGACAACGCGGACAGCCGTGGTGCCCCTTTGTTTTCCGGTGAGATGCGCGCTTCCCGCGAAACGTTGACCCGTCCGGCGGGCCTCAACAAGTTGCCCAGCACACCCTGGGCGCAACCCTACATGATTATCATCTACCGGGAGCGCAGGTCAACCGCCAACGCCAGCCCCTTCGCCGGCGGCCGCCCCTCCGGAAGTTCCCTCTCCCTGGTACCAAAGGCCTATAGGCATTCCACAATCCTCGGGCTAACCTCTTGGTGAATCAGGCGGGGGCCATGTTTTCAGCAATGCTTTTCTTGCTTACCTTTATTGCGCTTGCCCAATTCGCGGCCTACTACGGCCGCGCCGTTCTTGCCAACACCGCCGCCCGCACGGTCTCCTCCCAGGTCCTGGCCGTCGCCGGCATTCATTCCCGCCCCGTCTCCCGTCGCGATTTCGACTTTCTGCTGACCCTTCATCGCCTCACACCCAATTTGGGGCCTTCCGCCTCCGGCTTGTTTTTCGTCAGCCTCTACTTCCGCTTCCTCACTCAGCTTTCCCTGCTGTCCGCCGACCAGTTTCCCCGCCTCACCACCCTCACCCGCCACGAACGCACCCTCTGCGCCCGCTACGCCGCCGTTCAGCTCGACCTCCGCCTACAAGCCAGCTACGCCTTCACCTCTTCCATCCGCTCCAATTAACCGCTCTCCCGCGCTCCTCCCTTCCTTGCTCTCCGCCTCCTCTCACGGCATAATCCCGCTGCGTTTCTCCCTCTCGATGAGGTTCAAGCTATGTACGCGGCCCGCTCAACGCTCAATCAGGTGCGCATTCTCCATGCGGTGTTCCTGCTAACCCAGTTTCTTCTCGTTTTCGTTCTGTGGCTGGAACATTCCCCGGAGCGCAGCCTGGCCAGGGAGATACTGGTTGCTTTTGCGGTGGTGAGTGCGTCGAACGTCCTGATTCTGGGGGGTATCCGCTCGCGTCATCTCACCGCGGCCCTGGATATCCTTCGCAACACCCCGGACGATGCCGCTGCGCTCGGCCGCTGGCGTATGGCGAATATCTTCGGATTTACCTTTGCGGAATCGGTCTCTCTTTTCGGAGTCGCTCTGAAATTCCTCGGCGCTAAATGGAATGTGGCTGGTCTTTTTTTCGCGGCGGGAATCCTCCTTCTGCTCCTCTGGACCCCGCGCCTCGATCTGCCCGCGCAGCCCGAATAATCAGCCGCGCTTCTACCTCAATACGCCCAGCGCAGCAGCACTGCCCCCGTCGTAAATCCCGCCCCCACCGCCATCAGCAGCACCAGGTCTCCCTTTTTCAGCCGCCCCTGCTCCACCGCGTCGCGCAGTCCCAGCGGGATCGTTCCCGCCGTGGTGTTCCCGTACTTATCAATGTTCACCATCACCTTGTCATCCGGGATTCCCAGCCGATCCTGCATCGCCCGGATGATCCGCAAATTGGCCTGGTGCGGCACCACCAGCCCGATGTCGCTGCTCTTGAACCCGTTGCGCTCCACCAGCATCACGGCCACTTCCGCCATCCGCCGCACCGCGTACTTGAAGACGTTCTGCCCGTCCTGATGCACCACGTGCATGTTCTTGTCCACGGTCTCGTGCGTCGAGGGATTCAGCGACCCGCCCCCCGGCATGTACAGGTGTTTTCCGCCGGCCCCGTCCACGTCGTGATGAAAATCCAGTATCCCTTCGCCCTCGCCCGCCGCCTCCAGCAGCACGGCTCCCGCTCCGTCGCCAAACAGCACGCACGTCGCCCGGTCCTTGTAATCCAGGATCGAGGTCATCTTGTCGCTGCCGATCGCCAGCACCTTCTTGTGTGTTCCCGCCCCCACGAACTGCGCCGCCACCGTCAGCGCGTAGGCGAACCCCGAACACGCCGCCGACAGGTCGAATCCCCACGCCTTCTTGGCCCCGATGCGGTCCTGCACCAGGCACGCCGTCGCCGGAAAAAACATGTCCGGCGTCACGCTGGCCACCACGATCATTTCGATTTCCTCCGGGTCCGTCCCGGTCTGCTCCAGCACCCGCTTGGCCGCCTCCGTCGCCATGTGCGACGTGGCCACCCCTGGCTCCGCCACGTGCCGCTCGCGGATCCCCGTGCGCTCGCGGATCCACTTGTCGTTGGTCTCGATAATCTTCGTGAAATCTTCATTGGTCATCACCCGCGGCGGCACAAACCCGGCCACTCCGGTGATCTTGGCGGCAATCCGGTGCGACATGTCTCTCCTTGTCTTTCCCCTGTTCTGATAAAAAGAATTTTCAGTGTATGCGATGCGCGCGGGAGAGACAAGGCGCGCCGCCGCTCTCTTCAATAGCGAAACAGATAACTCAGCTTCACGAAGAATACCCGCCCCGTCGAGGTCAGCGGCGCGGCCCGATAGCCCACCGGCGGCACCAGCGTTGCATCCACCTGCAAATCCCCGTACCCGTCCGTGTACCCCACATACACCGCCGTCCCCGGATGCAGCAGCCACGTAAACAGAAGATCGCCCCGCAAATTCTTCTTCGCCGGCACCGGCCCTCCCGGGTAGCTTCCCAGATTCCTCTGCACGTCCAGCAATCCGCTGTCGGCCAGCGTCGCGTTGTAATCGGCGATGAACCGCAGCGAAAACTCCCGCGTGAACTGGTAGTTCAGCTTGGTCCGCAAAATGTGGTTGTTAAAAATGGCTTGCCCTGCCGCGTACGGCGCCGGCGTGGAACCCTCCCGCGTCCCCAGCCGCGAATACAGATACGTCTGCGAAATGCTCAGCCGCGCCTGCGGCCGCAGCGTGAATCCCGCGGAAAACTTTTTCGTGTTCCCCAGAAACGGAAGAAGCCCCGCCGCCGGATAATAATTCTCCCCCGTCCCGCTGGCCACCCGCCCGTTGAACGCCAGCCATTTGTACGGCTGGCTGGTGATCGCCAGCGCCGTGCTGTGCTTGCGGAACCCCAGCCCCGCGAATAGTTCGAACGCCTCTCCCCGGCTCAGCGTCACGATAGTCTGCCGCGCGAAGTCCACCTCGAACGCCGTGAGGCTTTGCCAGTCCTGCAACGTCCCGCTGTGATCCCAATCGAGTATCGCTTCTAGGAACGGGCCGAAGGCCAGCACCTTCCCCTTTCGCGGCCGCCAGAAATAGTTCATGGCGGTGTCGGAGGTGCGAATATCCGTTCGCGGGACAAACCCCAATTCCGTGCAGAATCCGGGCGACTTGTCATCGTAGATCGCCGTGAGCAGGAAGTGCCGCCCCGTGTGCGTCAGACGGCTCAGGTAGTCGCTGCCGCGGAGATGCTGGTCCGGCAGCCCGCAGAGCTGCGTGCCGTTCTGCCGCGTCTCGCTGCGCACCGCCTGCAAATCCAATACCCAGTTCTCATCGAGCTTCAGCCGTGCGTCCAGTCCCGCCACCCGGTTGTTCGAATCCGCAAAATCACGGCTCGAGAGAAACGCCCCGATCTGCGACTGCTTCCCGAACTCCCGCGCCACCCGCACCACTCCCACCGCCGCGCGCGTGTCCAGAGGACTTCCCGGCGGCTGCCCTTCTCCCGGCAGGCGGTCGTCCATCGCCAGCGCCCCCAGCGCCCATTTCCCCACTTTCCCGCTCATGCGCGCCCCGAATTGCGGGTCGCCGATCCGCCGGGAAAAAAACAGGTTCACCGGCGTCTGAAAAAATCCCGCGTTCTCGATGAAAAACGGCCGCTTTTCCGGAAAATACACCTCGAACCGCTGGTTGATCGTCACCTGCGGATCATCCGATTCCACCTGGCTGAAATCCGGATTCACCGTGAAGTCGAACGTCAGCGCGTCCTTCCACACCGCTTTCGCGTCCAGCCCCTCGCGATGCTCGAACACGTTGCTCACCACCGGATTCGCCGCATTGCTCTGGTCCAGAAACCGGTGCCGTCCCATCTCCATGTGCGGAATAAACTGCAGATTCCGCCCCGGCGCCACGTCCTGCAACTCCCCCGCAGCGAACTGCTGCGTAAAACCCTCCCGCCTCTGCGTCACGTAGGGCCAATAATCCTGCTCGCTCTTGCGCTGAATCCGCCGGTACAGCGCGATTCCCCACGTCTGCTCCGCGGCATTCGAAAACCGCAGGCTCCGGAAGGGAATCGCGAAGCGCACCACGTACCCCTCCGCCGTGATCTTTCCCTCCGAAGTCCACACCGTATCGAAACTCGTGTCGTAATCCTGCCCCTCCGTGTAGATCGCGTCCGTCTGCACCCCCACCGGATTCACCGAAAAATAGTACGCCCGGTGCCCGTCGTGAAACGTATCCAGAAACACGCCCACGCTGTCGTCCTGTGAGGTGTCGTCCCGCTTCGCCAGGTGCCCGCGCACCGCCCCCGGCTGCTCCCGGCACACGAAAATTACGTACAGATTCTTTTCGTCATACGAAAGATAGGCCGATGTCCCTTCCGTCGCCGCGCTGCCGTCCCCCGGCGCGTACTGCCGGAACTCCGTGACCTCCAGCTCCGCCTCCCGCGCCCGCCCGCGGAGAAAATCTTCCATCACCGGCGCCTGCACCACCCGCGGTACCCTCGAAAGTGGCACGCTCCCCGCCGGCTTCTCCGGCACGGATACCCCTCCCTGGGCGCAGACCCCTGCCGCCGGAAGAAGCACCGAAATAAGGAATCTCAAAAAGACGCTCTTCATCACCCCATGCCTGTACACTGTATATATGTTCGCTACTGTGTTCGCAAGAGCAACCTTCCGGATCGAAAGTTTCTCCGGATTCCTCCCTTTCTGCTCCACTTCCGCCTCCTTGCCTCCGTCTTCCCGCTATCTTGCAACGATATCGAAATTCAATAGCGGCGACCGATGTCCAATCTAGATAGTCATTCGGCCAGCGCAATCGGAGAGAAACCGCGCAGAAGTGTGGCAAATCACTCAGCGCCCGTGATCCTGTTTTTCGTCCGCCACCCAGCGAAAAAACGTAACTAGCTGAAAATAAACAGTTTCGCAAGCTTCGTCAACGTCATCCTTTGGCAGGGCAAATGCACCCTTGATCAAAAATGAATCCTGAACATTTAAGGATTCAATTGATCCGGGGTCTTTTGCTGTTTTGAATTGGCGCCGCGATTTTCGAATTTTGAACTGCGCGGCAAAGTTTTGATCAAGGAGGATGCATATGCTAAAGCGACTCTTGTTTTCTCTGCTCGGTGTAATAGTACTCGCCGGTCTAGCTGGCATGGACTCAAGCCCATTGACCGTAATCCTGGGGGGCTCGGACGCCTACGCCATGCCCATGTTTTCTCGCAAGCTTGACGTCCCTTGTGAAACCTGCCACACCACCATTCCCCGCCTGAATCAAACCGGCTACAAATTCCGCGCCGCCGGCTTCCGTTTCCCGGATCAGATCGGCAAGCCGGACGCAAAGAAATTCGAACTGGGCGATACCTTCTCCGCCCGCGGCCAGGCCCGTTATGACACCCAGGTGACCAATCAGCCCAACGGCGCCGCCGTCGCCAATGTCTTGGGCGGTGTTCCCGGTCCGCGCACCACCACCAACGCATTCAGCTTCATGGAATTCACCCTGTACCCCCTCACCGGCTCCTGGGGTAAGTATCTCAGCTCGATGTCGGAACTCTCCTTCTCCCCCGAAGACTTCATCGAGGTCGAGAATGCTTATGTGCGCTTCAACTACGGCAGCGAGAACAGGTTCTTCTCCGCCCGCGCCGGCATCTTCCACCCCTGGGAAGGTTTTGGATCTTCCGACCGTCCCTTCTCCAATGGCCGATCGCTCTTCCAGACCAGCCCCATTTCCGCCGGCGGCAGAGGCGTTCCCTACGTCTTCCAACCCTGGGGGCTCGATGAAGCCGGCCTCGAAGTGGGCGGCGATTTCAATAAGCTCTCCGTCCGCGCAGCCATTCTCGGCGGCACGTTCATGCGCTGGGAAGAGGGGGCCATGGCCTTCCTGCCTTTCCCCGCTCAGACCGGACCCTGGAAGGGCGCCAACCAGGCCACCTCTTCTCTGGGCAAGCCCTTCGATACCATCGCCCATAACACCCCGGACTTCTCGGCCAATGCCACCTATATCCTGCATTCCGATGGCGGCGGTGTCTCTGTCGTCTATTATCGCGGCAATATCGCAACGCCAACCGCTTGCACCGATGGCACCCTGATCGGTCAAACCGACGCATTCGGCGTGGTTTGCGGCGTGACGGCCTCCACCCTCACTGTGCCCTTCGGCACGGCTGGGCGGACAGACTTTGACTTCTCCTCCAGCACCGCGTTCCGCAACAACTTTGATCGCGTGGCCCTCTATGGCTCCTATCCTGTGGGAAAACATTTCCTCCCCATGTTCGGATTCCAATTCGGACGCGATACCAATCCCAACGGCACCAAGTTCGATAGCAAGGGCATCTTTGCCGACGGCGCTTACTCCATCAACCAATACGTCACTGCCGGCATGCGCTATGACTGGTTCCATCCCAACACCACCAAGCTCAACTCCCAGTGGGCCATCACTCCCTACGTGAACATCCCCTTGCAGAATGGCATTCAGTTCATCGCCGAATACCAGCACCGGGATTCCCAGCTCAACGCCACCAACAACCGGAAGAACGACACCTTCCAGATTCGCTTCATCTTCATAAAATAGAACCCCGGCTTTTACCGGCTCTAGCGGGCAGGGCCAGTTGCCCTGCCCGCGAACCATTGGGCCATCTTTGGCACACTCCTGGGGCATGTCGTTGCGGCTTTCGTGGTCGAGAAGGGAACACGATCATGCGTCTGACCGAAGAAAAGTACTCGGAGGCCCACGAACTCTACTCCGGTCTGATTCGTCTCCATATTCTCCGCCATGCTTCGCAAGAAGGCGTTTTCGGACTGGGCATCATCGAAGAACTTGCCCGCCACGGCTACAAACTCAGCGCCGGCACCCTCTACCCCTTGCTCCACAATATGGAAAAAAAGGGCCTCCTTCGTTCTCACGAATTTCTCGAAGCCGGCAAAATTCGCCGCATCTATAAATCCACTCCCGCCGGCAGAAAGGCTCTCTCCATGGCCCGGGAAAAAGTCCGCCAGCTCTTTGGAGCGCTCTTCGAAGATCTGCCCAAGCGCCAAGCCCGAAGAAAGCGAACTTAACCTGAATACCGAAATTGCGCGGATGCCGCCAAGCGTAAGTTGTTTTCTTTAAGTCTTTTATTCCGTGAAGATTCAACTTCGCCGAAGTTGAATTTTGTGTGCGCGCCGCCTGTCTCTGCGGTGACGCAAACGGCGGTGCTATGGCATAAACTCTGTGCTTGGTGGTGTTTGCACCAGTCGCGAGTTACCCGTCTCATTACACTTTCACGCTCGCAACTTGAGGTATCAGGCTTATGTGACTTGTCAGGTCCACCAGGCGCCCCCGCTATCCCCCGCCACGCAAACCACTTACTAGTATCTACTTGACAAACAGTACTTTTGATGCTATTTTTCCGCATGAATCGCGCCCTTCACCTGCGCTCGCTACCTCGCCGGCCCCTTCCTCCATTACTCCGTATCACGCTTTTTCAAAAAAAGAAGTGCTCTGCAACTCCCCTGCTATCTATGCGTTGCGCACTCTTTGCACTCTTCCAAAAAGAGGAGCGCCCCGCAACCATTCTTAAATCAATGGGATGCGCACTCTTTGCAAAAACACCGGGGGTGTGGACTCTTACTTTAAACTTTCACCTGTCAACTTCTAACTCCATTACAATCAGCAGATCCAAAAATACTACCCGCAACCCCTTTGCAATCTGCAGTTCCAAAACACAACACTTAAAGTCCTTTGCAATCTGCAGTTACAAAATAACTGAGGGGTGGGGGTCATTATGTTTACTCGCACCCATCCGCCTTCTCCGCCCACGAGTCACTTTCCCTCCCTGCTTGACCCTGCACGGCCCCGCCGATAAGCTAGTTCTTCTTCAACGGCCTGCCGCTGTTCATCAGGCCGTTCCCAGGCGGACATGACCATGGACCAGATTCGCGTCACATTGCCCGACGGCAAAGTTCACGAAGTGCCCAGGGGCACCACCCCCGCGGAAATCGCCCGCAAGATCGGCCCGCGCCTCGCCGAAGCCGCTCTCGTCGCCCGCATCACCACTTCGGCCGCCACGCCCTCCTCGGGCGCCGCGCCGCAGACCGCCACCGGCGTCGTGGAAGAGCCCGAAGCCGGCGACCTCATCGATCTCCGCTTGCCGCTCGAGCAGGATGTTCATCTGCAGCTCCTCACCGAAAAAAACCCCGAGGCGCTCTACGTCTTCCGCCATTCCGCCGCGCATCTTCTCGCCGCCGCCGTGATGGACCTCTACCCCGGCGTGAAACTCGGCATCGGCCCGCCGGTGGACAACGGTTTCTTCTACGAATTTCTCCGCGAAGAACCCTTCACTCCTGATGATCTGGAAAAAATCGAAAAGAAGATGCATCAGCTCGCCGAGCAGGATCTTCCCAACGAGCGCAAGCTCCTTCCCAAGGCCGAAGCGCTCGAGCTGTACAAAAAATCCGGGCAACCCTTCAAGTGCGAATTGATCGAGGAAAAAGCCCAGGAGCCGATGGTCTCCTTCTACACCACCGGAAAATTCATCGACTTCTGCCGCGGCCCGCACATCCCTTCCACCAAACGCATCACCGCCTTCAAACTCATGAGCGTCGCCGGCGCTTACTGGAAAGGACAGGAAGGCAACGCGCAGCTCCAGCGCATCTACGCCGCGTGCTTCTTCAACCAGAAGGACCTCGATGACTATCTGCATCGCCTCGAGGAAGCCAAGCGCCGCGATCACCGCAAGCTCGGCCCCGAACTCGATTTCTTTAGCATTCAGGAAGAGGCCGGCCCCGGCCTCATCTTCTGGCACGCCAAGGGCGGTCTCGTCCGTAAGATCATCGAGGACTGGCTGCGCGATGAGCTGCTCAAACGCGGCTACGACCTCGTCTTCACTCCCCACATCATGCGCCTGGATCTGTGGAAGACCAGCGGGCACACCAATTTTTACCGGGAAAACATGTTCGGCGTTGTGGAAGTGGAAAAAGCCGAATACCAGCTCAAGCCCATGAACTGCCCCGGCCACATCCTCATCTTCAAGAACAAATTGAAAAGCTACCGCGACCTGCCCGTGCGCCTGGCCGAACTGGGCACCGTCTACCGCTACGAACGCAGCGGCGTTCTCCACGGACTGCTGCGCGTGCGCGGCTTTACCCAGGACGACGCACACATCTTCTGCACGCCCCAGCAGATCGAAGCGGAAGTGGAAGCCTGCGTGGATTTCGCCTTCGCCGTCATGAAAAATTTCGGCTTCGATAAATTCGAGGTGGAACTCTCCGATTGGGACTCCGCGCATCCGGAAAATTACGCCGGCAAGCCCGAGGACTGGCAGCGCGCGACCGCGGCCCTCGCGGACACCATGAAGCGCATGAACATTCCCTTCAAGAAAATGGAAGGCGAAGCGGCTTTCTACGGGCCCAAGATCGACGTCAAACTCATTGACGCCATCGGCCGCCCCTGGCAGCTCACCACCGTGCAGTTCGATTTCAACCTGCCCGCGCGTTTCGGCCTCGAATACGTCGGCGAAGACGGTGCGCGCCACCAGCCCCTGATGGTCCATCGCGCGCTGCTGGGCTCGGTCGAGCGCTTCTTCGGCATCCTCATCGAACACTACGCCGGAGCGTTCCCCGTCTGGCTGGCTCCTGTGCAGGTGGAAGTCTGCCCGGTCAGCGAAAAAATCGCAGACTACGCCAAACACGTCGCCGAAACACTGAAACACCATGGCTTGCGCGTGCATCTCGACGACCGCAACGAAAAACTTCCCGCCAAGATTCGCGACGCCCAACTGCAGAAAATTCCCTACATGCTGGTCGTGGGCCCCAAGGAATCCGAAGCCGGCACCGTCTCCGTGCGCCATCGCAGCAAGGGCGACCTCGGACCGCGTCCCCTCGCCGAATTCGTGGCCGCCCTGCAAAACGAAGCGGAGACGCGCTCGCTGCAGTAAAAGTTTTTAGTTGCTTGTGCAGGTTCTCCATTGGTATAACTTGCACCCCAAGGAGAACTTTCATGCCCAAGTTTCTGATTGAACGCGAAATCCCCGGCGCGGGCAAACTTTCCTCCGCCGACCTGCACGCCATCTCCCAGAAGTCCTGCGGCGTGCTGCGCACCATGCCCCAGGTGCAGTGGCTGGAAAGCTACGTCACCGACGACAAGATCTATTGCGTCTATATCGCCCCCGACGAGCAGGCCGTCCGCAATCACGCGCAGCAGGGCGGCTTCCCCGCCAACCGCATCTCCGCGATTCGCCGCATGATCGATCCCACCACCGCCGAGGGGTAAATCTTGCCGCGAAAAAACCGCCGGGAGTTCTTGCAATTTGCCGGGATGGGCGCGGCCTTCGCCGCGTTTCCCCTGGTGCGCGAAACTCCTGAAATAATTCTGCACAACGCAAACATCATCACCATGGACGGCGCGCTGCCCCGCGCGCAGGCCGTGGCCATCGTGGACGGGCGCTTCCTGGCGGTGGGCACGAACGACGAAGTGCGCGGACTGGCTACGGCGCGGACGAAAAGCGTGGATCTCGGGGGGAAAACGGTCACGCCGGGATTTATTGACGCGCACACGCATCCTTCCTACTCCGGGCTGCGCCACCTGCGCATGGTGGACTGCAATCTGCCTTCGATTGAGAAGATAATCGCGGCGATGCGCGAGCGCGCCGCGAAAACGGCGCCGGGCGAATGGGTGATGGGTTTCAAGTACGACGACACGAAAACGGCGGAGGGCCGGGCGCTGACGCGCGCGGATCTGGACGCGGCTTTTCCCGATCATCCCGTTTTTATTGAGCATCGCGGCGGGCACACCGGATACGTCAATTCCCTGGCGTACAAAAAAGCCGGGGTAGAGGAAAACGCGGCGGATCCGGCGGGCGGGCGCTACGATCGCGACGCGGCGACGGGAAAACTGAACGGGCGGGTGGCCGAGCACGGGAAGGACCTTTTCGAAAAGGCCATGCCGCTGCAGTTTTCGCGGGAAGATTACCGCGAGGGCGTGAAACTAATTTCGAAAATGATGACGCGGACGGGATTGACGTCCGTGCATGACGTGCTGGGGAGTCCGGAGGATCTGCGCGCGTATCAGGATGCGCGGGATTCGGGCGATTTGCTGTTCCGGGTGTACTGCTTTATTTTCGAGAAGTATTTCGACCCCATGGTGGCGGCGGGTGTGCGCACGGGACTGGGCGACGATTGGGTGCGCGTGGGCGCGGTGAAACTGATCGCCGACGGCTCGATATCCGAGCGCACCGCGAGGCTCTCCGTGCCCTACCTGGGACGCCCGGACGATTACGGCATTCTGGTGACGAAGGAAGAGGAGCATTACGAGCAGGCCAGGAAGGCGCATCTGGCGGGATGGCAAGTGGGCACGCACGCGAACGGCGACGTGGCCATTGATCAGACGCTGCGGGTCTACGAGCGCCTGCAGAAGGAACATCCGCGGCACGACCCGCGTTTCCGCATCGAGCACTGCACGGTGATCAACGACGATCTGGTGAAGCGCATCAAGGCTCTGGGGGCCATCCCCACGCCGTTTTCGACGTATGTCTATTACCACGGCGAGAAGATGAAATATTACGGCGCGGAACGTACCAGGCAGATGTTCGCGCTGCGCAGCTTTCTCGACGCGGGCATTCCCGCGACACAGGCTTCGGACTATCCCCCCGGCGAGTACGCGCCGATGATGGCGCTGCAATCGGAAGTGACCCGCACGGACCGCCAGGGAAACGTGTGGGGAGCGAACCAGCGCATCAGCGTGGAGGAAGCCATCCGCGTGGGCACGGTGAACGGAGCCTATGCCTCCTACGATGAAAAGCGTAAAGGATCGATCGAGGCGGGCAAGCTGGCCGACCTGGTTGTGCTGGGGCGCGATCCGTTTCAGGAAAATCCCGCAACGCTGGTGAACATCCCGGTCGAACGCACGATGGTGGGCGGGCGCTGGGTTTACGAGGCTTAGCCTTGAGTTCCGAAGTTGGGGGGGGGGTCGGCGATTTTGAGGGGGCAGGAGGGGGCAAGCACTTGGCGGGAGGCGGCTTCCGCGTGCTATACTTTCTTTCCCGGCCCTGGAAGGTGATGGGGCCGTGTGGACCGGTTGAAGGTGAAGTTGGGCTGTGCCCGCAAGTCGTGGCGGGTCATAGGCCTGTGACCGCTAAGGGGGATTTATCGCAGAACGGAATTTCCGGATGGCTGATCGTGTCCGCGTCAACGAGCGCATTCGAGCTCGCGAGGTCCGTGTCATTGACGAAGAAGGCGGGCAGCTGGGCGTGATGCAGCCTTTTGAAGCGGTAAAACTGGCCCGCGAGAAGGGGCTGGACCTGGTGGAAATATCGCCGACGGCAGATCCGCCGGTTTGCAAGGTCACCGATTACGGTAAATATCTGTATCAGCTGAACAAGAAGGCGCACGAGCAGCGCAAAGGCAGCCGTGGGTCGCAGTTGAAGGAAGTGAAGTTTCGCCCGGCAACCGCGGAGCACGATTATCAGGTTCGCAAGAATCAGATCATCCGGTTCCTGGGAGAAGGGCACAAAGTGCGCGCGATGATCTTTCATCGCGGGCGGGAAATGGCGCATCAGGAAGTGGGCCGGGCCAAGATGACGCGGCTGCTGGGAGAGATCGGGGAACACGCGCTGATCGAAACGATGCCGCGGATGGAAGGCAACGTCCTGGTGGCGCTGCTGGCGCCCAAGAAGGCCGGCGGAGCGAAAGCCGGAGCGGGCGAGAACTAGAGGAGAGGATTCGGGAAATGGCCAAGAAAGCAAAGACGAAGAAGCGCAAGCTGAAGACGCATCGCGGAGCGGCCAAGCGGTTCAAGGTGACCGCCGGCGGAAAGATTCTGCGGATGCATTCGGGCAAGCGGCACCTGCTGGGAACGAAGGCGTCCGGGCGCATGCGCAAGCTGAAGAAGATGACGCTGGTGCATAAGACGGATGTGCGCAACGTGAAGCAGATGCTGCCGTACTCGTAGAATTTCGCAAAGGCAGAAAGTTTCGAAAAGAGTTTTGCGCGGGGCGAAAGCGCCGCGTATTTCGAGCCAGGCAGAGCTACACGGGTGCCTGCCGGCCGAAACGGCCCGCCGCAAGGCGGGTCAGCAGCACACACCGGAGACAAACCCGTTGCGAAGCGCCGCAGACTAGCGCTTTCGCGCCCCGTTTGTCTCCCGAGAAAACCAAGGAGAAACCCCCATGGCTCGCGTAAAACGCGGATCCAAACGGCGCGCGCGCCGCAAGAAGTACCTCAAGAGGACCAAAGGATTTTTCCTCACAAAGGGCAAGCTGTACCAGTCGGCGCAGGAAGCCGCCAATCGCGCGGACCGCTATGCGTTCCGCGACCGGCGGGTGAAGAAACGGCAGTACCGCACGCTGTGGATTCAGCGCATCGGAGCGGCGGCGCGTCTCAACGGGTTGTCCTACAGCCAGCTGATGCACGGGCTGAAGGCGGCGAAAATCGAGCTGGACCGCAAGGTGCTGGCCGAGCTGGCGGTGCGCGACGCGGATGCGTTCGCGCAACTGGCGGCCAAGGCCCGCGCGGCGGCGCCACCGGTGAAGAAGAATACGTCGAATCCGAAGGACGTGTAAGCGGAGGAGTTGTTTTCAGCGGCTTCGCGGGGCGCGCACGGGTGCGGTTCCGCGAAGCCGCTTCTTTCGCTGGTTCTTTTCTGAGAAGATGCCATTGATTACGCCGAGGCGCGGGGGACGCGCGCGGCGGCGATTTTTTCCGGGATTCCATGAGCACAGGCGAGAACAAGGCGGAGAAGACGCTGGCGGCGCTGGGCGTGGCCCAGGCGGGCCCGGTGGCGGCGCTTTTCGCGGAGCTGCGCGCGCGGTTTGCCGCGGACGTTGCGGCGGCGGGGAGCGAAGAGGCCTGGAAGCAGCTGCGGGATTTCTGGCTGGGGCGCAAGTCCGGCGTGCTCACGCACATCACCGACAACTGGCTGAAGCCGGCGGCGCCGGAGCTAAAACGGGCCGTGGGCGCGGCGCTGAACGAACTGCGCGCGCACGTGGAAGGGCAGATCGAGGAGCGGCGCGTGACGATCGAGTCCGCGGCGGAATCGGCGGCGGGCGCGCGCGAGCGCAGCGACCTTTCGCTGCCGGGGATTGCGCGGCCGGTCGGTTCGCGGCACATTATTCGCCAGGTGCTGGAGGAAGTGGAGCGTATTTTTCTGCAGATCGGATTTTCCGTGGTGGAAGGTCCGGAGATTGAATCCCCTTATTACAATTTCGAAGCGCTGAACATTCCGGAGCATCATCCGGTGCGCGACGATATGGACACGTTTTACCTGGAGCTGCCCAAGGGGGCTCCGGGACAGTTACTGCTGCGCACGCACACTTCGCCGGTGCAGATTCGCACGATGGAGAAGAGACAGCCGCCGGTGCGGGTGATTGTGCCGGGAAAAGTTTATCGCCGCGACAATCCTGACGCCACGCACTCGTTCATGTTCCATCAGGTGGAAGGGCTGGCGGTGGATACGGACATCACGTTTTGCGATTTCACCGGGACGATCGAGCATTTTATTCATGAATTCTTCGGTCCCGGGGTGAAGACCAGATTCCGGCCCAGCTATTTTCCGTTCACCGAGCCTTCGGTGGAGTTCGACGCTTCGTGCATCTTCTGCGGAGGCAGCGGAACGGCGGCGGGCGGGGGAACCTGCTCGAAGTGCAAGGGTGCGGGTTGGATCGAGCTGTTCGGCGCGGGGATGGTGGATCCGGCGGTGTACGGGTTTGTGGGCTATGACGCGGCGAAGGTCAGCGGATTCGCGTTCGGGATCGGGATTGACCGGCTGGCCATGCTGAAGTACGGGATTGACGATATCCAGGCACTGTTTCAGAACGACGTGAGATTTTTGCAGCAGTTTCCGTAAATTGAGAACAAGAGCACGGACAAGGCAACGATGAAGATCGTCTACAACTGGCTGAAGGAGTTCGTGGAGCTGCGCGCGCCGGCAGCGGAGCTGGCGGCGCGGCTGGCCGTTTCCGGGACGAACATCGGCGGGGTGGAAAACGGCGCGCATGGCGCGGTGATTGAAGCGGAGCTGACCACGAACCGGCCGGACTGCCTGGGGCATTACGGGATGGCGCGGGAAGTGAGCGCGATTTATAGATTGCCGCTGAAGGCGCTGCAGCCGAAGCCGGCGGAAGGCGCGGGGAAAGTTTCCGACGCGGTGCGCGTGGAGATTCAAGCGCCGGAGCTGTGCGGGCGGTTCACGGCGCGGGTGATCCGCGGGGTGAAGATTGCGCCGTCGCCGGCGTGGCTGCGGGAGCGGCTGGAAGCGTCGGGCGTGGCGTCGATCAACAACGTGGTGGACGCGACGAACTACGTGATGCTGGAGCTGGGGCACGCGCTGCACGCGTTTGACTACGATCTGGTGCGCGACCACCGCATCGTGGTGCGCAAGGCCAAGCCGGGCGAAAAGATGAAGACACTCGACGGCGTCGAGCGCGCGCTGAATCCGGAAATCTGCCTGGTGTGCGACGGAGACGGCGCGCGGGCGGTGGGCATCGGCGGGATCATGGGCGGGGCGGAGACGGAGATTTCCTTTTCGACGAAGAATGTATTGATTGAGTGCGCGTGGTTCGAGCCGATCGCCATCCGGCGGGCCACGCGGTTTCTGCGGCTCTACAGCGAGGCGTCCACGCGATTCGGGCGCGGGGCGGACCCGGAAATGGCGGAGGTGGCTTCGAGGCGGTGCACGGAGCTAATTCTGCAACTGGCCGGGGGAGATCTGCTCGCCGGAGTGGTGGATGTGTATCCGGGCAAACGCGCGACGAAGAAGATTACGCTGCGGCGGTCAGAGCTTTTGCGGATCATGGGCGCGGACGTGGCGGACAAAGAGATTGAAGCGATTCTGGGGGCGCTGGGATTCGCGCCGGTGCGCGTGGATGAAAACCGCGGTGCGACGGGGTCGCTTCTGGCGGCGTGGGAATGCACGCAGCCGAGCTGGAGGGCGGAAGTCGAGCGGGAAATCGATTTGATCGAGGAAGTGGCGCGGATTCATGGACTGGATAAATTTCCGCCGCGCTTTCCCGTTTCGCGGCAGGCGGCGCGGCAATTGCCGCACGCCGAGGAGCAAGAACGTCTGCGCGAGCGGCTGGTGGGGCTGGGCTACCAGGAAATCGTGACGATTCCGCACGTGGCCGAGGAGCGCAACGAGATTTTTCGCCCGGCGGAGGCGGCCCCGGCGCGCCTGGCGAATCCGCTATCGGAAGAGGCGGGAGTGCTGCGGTCGACGGGCGCGGTGACGATGGCCGCGGCGATCGAATGGAATCTGAATCACGGGCAGCGCAACGTGCGGCTATTCGAAATCGGGCGGCATTATCGCCTGGGGGCACGAGGCGCTGGAAACGCCGGTGCTGGTGCTGGGGGCCACCGGGGAAGCGCGGGAGAAATCGATACACGAGGCGGCGCGGGCGTATGAATTTTCGGATTTGAAGGGCGATGTGGATGCGCTGGGCGGGCTGGCTGGTGGTTTGCGCTGGCAGCAGGGCGGCGGCGAATGGCTGCATGCGGGGCACCGCGCGCGGGTGCTGCTGGGCGCGGAGGAGTTGGGAACAGCGGGGCGGCTAGCGCGGCGCGTGGCGGAAAAATTGAAATTGCGGCAGGACGCGTATCTGGCGGAGTTGCGGCTGGAGCCGTTTTACGCGGCGGCGCGGGCGCTGGGAGAGGCGCGGCGGTACGTGGCACTTCCGCGGTTTCCGGCGGTGGAGCGGGATTTTTCCCTGCTGCTGGCGGAAGGGACCGCGTTTGCGGATGTGGCCGGGGCGATTCGTGCGCTGGGAATCCGCGAGGTTGTGGCGGTGGAAGCGACGGACCTGTTTCGCGGGAAAAACGTTCCGGCGGGAAAATATTCGCTTCTGGTGCGCGTGCAGTTCCAGAGCGGAGCGGGGACGCTGACGGACGAGCAGATCGGCGGATTTTGCGGGCAGATCGTGGGCGCGCTGGAGAAGCGGCTGGGCGCGGTTTTGCGGGCGCAGTAAATTCGTATTTTCCACAAGATTGATTACAGGGATGGAAAGGCCCGCCCTCTGAAGAGGGCGGCTACAGGCATTCGACGGGTTTCCCCCGGTAAGACGCAAAACCACATTGCGGTGCGTTCGACGCACTATGCAATCGCCGTCGCGGCGCGGCGGGATGTGCTATTTTGGGGTTGTTTCCGGCGGAGCGGACCTCATGGGTGCAGACGTGCGAGTGGAAATATTCGGGCAGAGTTACTCGATACGCAGCGAGCTGGAAGAGAAGTACGTGCAGGAGCTGGCCGCATATATTGACGGAAAGATGCGGGCGATTGCCGCGGCCACGACGACGGTGGACACGCAGCGGGCGGCGGTGCTGGCGGCGCTGGCGATTGCCGACGAATTGCACACGCTGCGCCAGGAGCGCGAGGGGCGGGAGGAGATTTTGCGGGAGCAGGCGGAGCGGTGTTTGACGCTGGTGGAGCGAGCGCTGAAACAAACGGCGTGATTCGTGTTTCGTGACTTGTGACTCGTGGAAGAGGGCGAGAAGTGCGAGCGCGTGCGGTCTTCTAGTGAAGCAGTAAAATTCCAGAAAAACATGCGATGAAGGGGAACGCGTGCTTGTGGCGCAGCGGGCGGAGCAAGCTCCGCCCCTACGGGGCGGTTGTGAGGAATTTGGGTTAGCGGCCCCAGTCGGCGATATTGCGGAGCCAGCGGTGCTTGCGGAGTTCGGATTGCAGAGCGGCGGGGAGCGGGCCGGCGGAGCTTGCGGCGCAGTTGGATTCGACGTGGGAGAGTTTGCGCATGCCGGGAATAACGGTGCTGACGTCGGGAGCGCCGAGAATAAAGCGCAGGGCCATTTGCGGGAGCGAGGAGCCGGCGGGGATAAGCGGGGTGAGAGCGGCGGCGCGGGCGACGCATTCTTTGAGATTTTTCTGGGTGAAGTAGATGTTGCGCCAATCGCCTTCCGGCCATGTGGAATCGGCGGTGAGGGTTCCGGTGAGAGTGCCTTCGTCGAAAGGGACGCGGGCGATTACGGCGACGTCATGTTTGCGACAGGCGGGAAAGAGTTCATCCTCGGGATTCTGGTCGAAGATGTTGTAGACGACCTGGACGGCGTCGACGACGCCGGCGCGGACGGCACGGAGGCCGTTGTGCGGCTCCCAGCGGTTGAGGCTGATGCCGGCAGCGCGGATTTTGCCCTGCTGCTTGAGGGTTTCCAGGGCGCGGACCCAGCGGTCGTCATCCATCCAGGAATCATTCCAGGTGTGCAGTTGGATGAGGTCGAGCGTGTCCACGCCGAGATTGGCGAGGGATTTTTCGACGTAGGCGACGATGTGCTCGGGCGGGTAGGAGTCTTCGAGCGTGTATTCGGGGCGGGCAGGCCACTGCTTGTTTTTCGGGGGGACTTTTGTGGCCAGATAAAGTTTTTTGTCGGGGCCGGTGCGCGTGCGCAAGAGTTTGCCGAGGAGTTTTTCGCTGTGGCCCGCGCCGTAGGCCCAGGCGGTGTCGAAGAAGTTGCAGCCGAGATCAGCGGCGCGTTCGAGCGAGGACAGGGATTCGGCGTCGTCCGAGCCGGTCCATCCGCCCATGCCCCACATGCCGTAACCGATTTCGCTAACGTTCCAAGCGGTGCGGCCGAAGCGGCGGTAGTTCATGGGAGAAAAGCTCCTGGGGTAAGAATTTCTTGCGGGCGCTCGAGAGCGGCTATTTTTCCTTCAGCTTAAGCTTGCCAGCTTCCTTGTTTTCCTCGAGGAAGGCTCGCAATTGGGGCATGGCGTCGAGCAGGCGGGTCCACTGTTCGTAATAGAGGGTGACGGGGAAGCGACCGAGGCCGTAGACGCTGACGCCGCCTTTTTCGCCGACGCGGAATTCGAGCTGGCCGGTGCGGCGGGCGCCGGACTTTTCCAGTTCGGCGAGGCGGGCTTTGAGTTCTTCGTAGGTGGGTTCGGTCATGGGTCCTCCTGGTGCGGAAGTGTGAAAAAGAGATTATACGTGTTTGGGCCGGATGGGTGCTACAGGGGCATGGCATGCCGTGCCCCTGAAAAAGCAAGAGAAAAGCAGATTCCTCGTCGCCTGCGGCTCCTCGGAATGACACCTTTCGTCAGTTGGGCGGTTAGAGTTCGCGCTGGGCGGAGGTGGCGCCGTCAAGCTGGCGGGCGTCGCGGCCGTGGTGCAGGACGAGGTGGATGAGGAACATGATGACGAGGACGCCGCCGAAAGTGACGACGATGGTGGCGCCGGTGGGAGTATCCATCTTGACGCTAAGGAGGACGCCGAGGGCGGAAACGAGAGTGCCCATGGTCCAGCCGATGGCCAGGCGGGTACCGATGCGGTCGGCAAAGAGCATGGCGGCGACCGAGGGAACGATGAGGTAGCAGAAGACCAGGAGAACGCCGGCGATGGCTACCGAAGAGGTGACCACGAAGCCGAAGGAGGCGTAGAAAAGAAAGTCCCAGAAGCGCACGTTGAAGCCGAGTTTTTCCGGGGCGTCGTGGTGCATGGAGATGGCCAGGAATTTTTTGCGGAAGATGTAATGGAAAGCGCCGACGACGCCGTAGAGGAGCGCGGTTTTTTGCACTTCGGGCCAGGAGACGGCTAGGATGTTGCCGACGAGCATGTCCTTGAGGTGCTCGGTTTCGCCGGTGGCTTTGCTCATCAGGAGGATCGCGGTGGCGGAGGCCACGGCGTAGGCGATGCCGATGAAGGCTTCCTGGGGTATATGGCCGCGGCGGGTGCGGGCAAAGGCGAAGATGGCCGCGCCGAGGAAGGTGAAGCCGAGGCTGATCCAGTAGGAGGCGTGGCCGTGAGGGTCCATGCCGACAACGATGGCCACGGTGGCGCCGAGAGCGGCGATCTGGGCGAGGGCCAGGTCCACGAAGATGACGCCGCGTTCGACGACGTGCACGCCGAGATAGGCGTGGATGCCGGTGAGGATGAGGCTGGCGACGAAGGGAGCCAGCAAAAAGGGAAGCATTTCCATGGACGCGTCTCCTGATGAAAAACCGGGTTAAAAAAATTTTTACTTCCATGACCGCAGAGCGGTCAACACGTATTGCAAAAACCAAAAGTTGAGATCCTTCATCCCAGCAAAAGCAGCCGGGATTCAGGATGACAATTACTCGTTCGTTTTCTGCGGTGCACTAAAGCAGATGCGCTGCCGCTGGCACCACGGGCCACTCCGCTACTTCGTGGCATCGAAAGCCTGCTGGAGCTTGGCAATATCGTAGTCGAAAAGCTTGAAATAGTCGGTGATTTCCTTTTCGCCGCCGACCGAGGGCATCATGACGACGACTTTGGCGCCGGTTTCGCGGGCCACGGAGTTGGGAGTTTTCAAGTCGAAGTAGGGCTCGACCAGGATGATTTTGACGCCGTCGCGCTTCATCTGCTGGATGAGTTCGACGGTGTGCTGCGGGCTGGGAGGAATGCCGGGGCGGGGTTCGATGTAGCCGACCACGTCGAGATGGAAGTGATCGGCGAAATTGGGCCAGGAGCGGTGGTAGGTGACTACTTTGCGGCCGGCGTACGGCTTCATCTGGGCGAGCCACTGCGCTTCAGCCTGCTTGAGCTTTTGCTCGAAGGCGGCGTAGCGCTGGGCGAAGTAGGCGGCGTCAGCGGGATGCATTTCGCTGAGTTTGTCCTGGATGGCCTTGGCGATACGCAAGCCGTTATCGGGGTCGAGCCAGTAGTGGGGGTTGCCCTGGGGGTGGACATCGCCTTCGGCGCGGGTGACCTGGCCGTGGGGGATTTCCAAAATCCGGGCGAAGCGGGAAGCGTCGAAGTAGCCGGGAGCGGCGACTTGAATTTTGGGGTTGCCGGACTGCTGGATGAGCGGGGGGAGCCAGCCGATTTCCAGTTCGAGGCCGACGACGATGAGCAGATCGGCCTTGCGCAGCTTGAGGAGGAAGCTGGGCTTGGCGTCGACGAAGTGCGGGTCCTGGTAGCCGCGGGCGATGGATTCGACTTCGGCGCGGTCGCCGCCAATTTCCTGAGCGATGGAGGCCAGATCGGCGGTGGCGGTCATGATCTTGATCTTGCCGTCGGCCGCGGCGGGAGGCGCGGAAGCAAACAACAGTGCGAGAGAGAGCAGAGCGGCCGGGATTGCTTTCGAGAAATTCATGATTTTTCCTTTCATCCTAAATTCTTTCCGGAACTGTGATTCATTGCAAATACCATCCGTTGAGATCCTTCGCTGCGCTCAGGATGACAACCTTAAAGAACAAGCCCACGGCCTAAAACGGATGCGCTCCGTGGGCTCCCAGAACGAACAGGAACTGGAAGAGAAACTCGTTGGCGGTGAGGCCTTCGGCGTAGTGGCCGAAGCGGTACTGGCCGCGGACCTGGCTGAATTCGCTGGGCCAGTAAGTGAGGATGGCGGAGGCGCCATTATCCACCAGGGTGGAATCGGTGGCGCGGGCGCTGCGGTCGAAGCGTCCGCCGACCGTCCAGCGGCGATTGACGCGGTAGTCGATGGAACTGTAGAGGCCGAAGGCGCGCTGGGTCTGGAAGATGTCAGTTGGTGAAAGCTGATCGCGGTGGCTCCAGAAAAATTCGCTGCGCCAGAGCATGGAGTGATAAATGGCGCGGCGCAGGGGCTTCCAGCGGAGCGTGGCGTCCACGCCGTAGAGGCTGGTGAGGTAATCGGAGCCGTTGGCGTTGTGGCCGCGGGCGTAGGAGACGCCGAGGTCGAGGTTGGTGGATTCGCCGAGGTCGCGATAGGTGCGCAGATGGCCGATGACGCTGGCATCCTGGCGGCGGCTGGAAGTGAAGACGTCGCCGGAATCGCCGCGGAAGACCTGCGCGGTGCCTTCGAGAAACCAGTTGCCGGGAGCGGGGAGGATGCGGGTGACGGAGAAGCCGGCGTCGTTGAGGCCGTCTTCGCCGGCGAGGAGATTGTTGGTGACGAGAGGGCGGTCGATGAAGCTGAGGGCGTGATTGTGGATGGTATTGACTTTGCCAAAGGCGGCGCGCATTTTGCCGACCTTGGCGACGAAGCCCGCGGGGAGCGAGGTAAAGGTAATAAATCCCTCCTCGACGTTGACGCCGGTTTCGCCGAAGGAGACGAAGAAATCGGCGCGGGCGTAGGGGTCGACGATGGCCTGGATGCCCAGTTCGGATTCGTGCATTTCGAGGAAGGGGGCGGAGCTGACGGGGTTGCGGCCGGCCGTGCCGATGAAGTCGCCGATCATGCTGATATCGGGGTTGAGCAGCTTAGCGTTGCTGGTGGCGCCGCCGTAGACCTGCGGGGCGGCCGCCACGGGCGCGGGAGCCGGAGCAGCCGCGGCGGATTCAGTCGAAGAAGCGGGAGCGGATTCCTTGGCGGCGCGGAGTTCCTGAAGCTCGCCGCGAATCTGGGCGAGCTGTTCGGCGAGAAGGCGGACTTGCTCTTCGAGGGCCTTCACGCGGTCTTCACCCGAGGCGGGGGCGGCGACTTGCGGCGGGGCGGCCTGCAGCGGAGGAGGCGCCGGGGCGGGCTGGTCCTGAGCCGCGGCGAAAAACGGGAGAATCAGCAACGCTGCTGCGGTAATGATGGTCTTGCGCATGATAAAACTCCTGTTCGTTCAAGGGCCGGGCTCTGGTTCCCGCCGCGGGAAGAGGCGGAGGAAAGAGGCTTGGAAGCCGGCGCTCTGCGGCGGTTTTTCCGAGAAAACCGGCGCAAAGGGAAATGTTAAACCGAATGGAGAATAGAGAGCCGGAAAAAACTATGCCGCTGGAGGGGCGCGCGGAGAGAGATTCTCCGTGGCCTGGAAATGGAAGGTGATAGAGATCCGCGGGACTTCGACGCGGCGGGATTCGACGGTGGCGGTCAATGTCTGGGCGGGAGCGGGGACGGCCCAAAGCCCAGCCATGCAGAGGGCGCAGGAATGCGCCTGGGGGTGGGGGAGGCCGCTGCCTTCGGCATAGAAGTGCGCTTGCGCGAGAAGGAGCGCAGTAAGGAGCACCAGGGCAAAGATGGCAGTACGCCGGGAAGTCATAACACGCATATCTAAGACGCAGAGTAGCGGAAATGGGTTGCAGGGGTCAACCAGAAGAAGGGATTGGGCTTAGACAGCATTTCTTGCAAGGAAGGGCGAGTTTGCGCGGGCTGGGGGGAAAGTCCGCCCTCTGAAGAGGGCGGCTACAGCGGTTCGAACGGGATTTCCCAAGTGCGACGTAGGATTACAGTGTGACGCGTGAGGCGGGGTTTGATACTTGGGGCGGGCATCCTGTTAGAATGGAGATGGAGCGGTACTTCGAAGCAGGTGCGGGAACGAAAGTCGTTTGAACCAATGATGAATCTCTGAGGAGCTGCGGATAGCCAGCCTGTGTGCACGGCCTGTCCCGCTGGCGTCCCGGAAAGACCGGGAAGCGAGCGGGGCAGGAAAGCCTAACGGCTGGCTCGTGGCGCCCACCTAATCCAGAGGTTCACGACTTAGTTGCCCACGGCCAAGCAGTCTGCTCCTTATCGTTTTCTGTGGTCAGTTTTCCTTTGCCAGTAATGCGGTTTGCCGGAACTGAGGGAATGTTTTACTGAGAACTGAAAACTGAATACTGACAACTTCTCTTATGCGCGTACTTTTCATCGGCGACATTGTGGGTTCACCGGGGCGGCGGATTGTGCACGACCGGCTGGCGGATATTGTGGCGCAGAGCCGGATTGATCTGGTGATCGCCAACGGAGAAAATTCCGCTTCGGGATTCGGGATTACGCCGCGGATCGCGGAAGAGCTGCTTTCGACAGGCATCGAGGTGGTCACCGGGGGCAACCACAGCTGGGACCGGCGGGAAATTATCGAGCATATACCGCACGAGCCGCGGCTGCTGCGGCCTGCGAATTTCCCGGAGGGCAATCCGGGCGGCGGGCTGTTCATCGGAACGGCCAAGAACGGCGCGAAGTATGCCGTGCTGAATTTGCAGGGGCGCGTGTTTCTGCCGCCGATTGAAGATCCCTTCCGCATGGCCGACCGCGAGCTGGCCAAGCTGCCGGAGGACGTGGGATTCGTGCTGGTGGACATGCACGCGGAGACGACCAGCGAAAAAGTGGCCATGGGGTGGTATCTGGACGGGCGAGTGACGGCGGTGGTTGGCACGCACACGCACGTGGCCACGGCGGACGAGCGCGTGCTGCCGGAGGGCACCGCGTATATCACTGACGTGGGCATGACCGGCCCGCACGAGGGCGTGATCGGGATGGGCCGCGAAGCGATCATCCAGCGATTTCTCTACGGCATGCCGGCGAAATTCGAAGTGGCCTCGGGCGACGTGCAGATGAACGCGGTGCTGGTGGAAACCGACGACGAAGGGCCGCGCAACACGGCCGGGCGGCTGCGGGCACGGGCGATTGAACGGCTGCGATTCCGCATCGACTGAAAATCCTGCCGGACAATTAATTTGCAGAGTTGCGCTTCGTTTTTTGGAAGCGGCGGCTTGCTCCGCCTGCGAAATTGGCAAGCCGCCGCGGGGCGTTCTATTGCAGGCGGTAAATCACGCTAATGGTGGTGTCCACCTCGACGGCCTGGCCGTTGAGGATGGTGGGGCGGTAGCGCCACTGGCGGACGGCATCGAGCGCGGAGGCGTAGAAGAGCGGGTCGCCGGAAATCACCGCGAGGGATTGGATGGTTCCATCGGTGGCGATGATGGCGCGGAGTTCCACGCGGCCCGGGCGGTGCAACTGGCGCGCCAGCGCGGGATAGACTGGCTCGATGCGGTTGACGATGGCGGCTTGGATGATGGGGCGGCTGATCCGCTTGAGAGGCTGCGAAGGCAAAGGCGGAGGAGTTGGGCTGGAATTGCCTTGGAGCCGGATGCTGCCATCGATGGCGGGAATGCCGGGACCGTAACCGAGGAGCGGTTCTTGATTTTCGCTGCCATCATCGCGAGACGCGCGCTCCGGGGAAATCGGCAGCGGGCGTATTGTGATTGGCGGGCACATCGCGCAGAAATGAGGCTGGTTCGGATGCTCGGGGCGCGGCTGGTCCGGCGGGCGGTGGACGCCGCTGCTTACGACATAGATCGGATGGGGCGGAGGACCAGCAAAGGCGATCCGTTCGCCGGCCCAGATCAGCGGCACCAGAATGACGAGAGCCACGACGACGCCCTGCAAGAGAATCGAAAGAGCCAGGGCTTTGCGGCGCAGGCGGTTGGCGCGGGCGCGTTCGACCGGGTCGCCTTCCATCAGACAGCCGCTCAGGGAACCGATGCTGCTTTGCAAATCGCGTTTTTCGGAAACGGAATCGCTCATCTCACACCTCCACAAGAATTGCCTGCGAGCGGCGGCTGGTTTTGCGTCGCCGGCCCCCCGGGAGATCTTTGGCTCCCGGAGACCGGCTCCGCGTCCGCAGGGATGTGAGGGTGCGCGCGTCCTCATTGCATTGGACACCGGGTGAGGTTACAAGTTCCCCGGCAAGGCGTAACAAAGCAGGAGAGGGCAATCGGGCGACAGAATTCCGTATGTGCTTAATAAAACAGCACTTAAATTAATGTACCCGGTTTTTGGCGGGGCGCATCTCAATGGGTGTAGTGGCTGGAAGGAGAAACAGTTCTATGAGCCGGCAGTATAAAGAGGCGGTGGGAGTTCGCCGCACGGGATGGGCGGCGCTGAACCGCGATCCTCAGGAAGACAAGATTGAGTTTACCTGCCCGAACTGCGCAGCGCAGGGAATGCGCACGGCGCGGCGCGAGCGGGCGCTGTATCACTTCGTGGACGGATTTTTGCAGGATGAGCAGGGCGAAGTGGTGCAGTGCGGAGCTTGCCGCACGTATGTGCGGATTGCGCCGGTGGTGATGCTGCACGACCAGGAAGAAGCGCGGAGATTCGAAGCGGTGTTCTCCGAAGAGCTGGCCGGGGCCTCGCACTAAGCGTTTGCGGGAAACTCATTGAAAAAAGAACGGGCGTCCCTGCATTTGGAGCGGGACGCCCGATTTTTATTTTGCGGAGAAGCAGAGTTTAGTCGCGATCTCCGTCGTGGTCGCGATCATGGTCGAAGTCGCGGTAACGGCGGTCGCGCCGGGAGGATTCGTAGCGGCAGCGGTCCTGGGCTTCGCGCAGTTCGTGGCGCTGGTGCTCGGCCTGGCGGCTATAGAAGCCGTGATGCTCGATGGCTTCATCGAGCTTCCATTCGGCGCGGGCGATTTTCCCGCGGCATTTCTCCGAGCCATGGGCAGCGGCGCCCGGTGCTCCGGCAAAAAGCAGAACGCCTGACAGCACCGCCGTGGCCGCAAACGCCTTCCCAAAAAGTTTTCCCTTGAAGATGCTGGATGACGGCATTTCTTCCTCCCCGGCGATTCCCTCCGCGCTGGGCTGGGGGGAAGGCCTGCCCGATAAAACACGGGGAGCGCGGAAAAGTTGCGCGGGATTTTTCTGGCTGAAATTAAGACTACATTGCGAGGCGAACAATGGAGCGGGTAATTGTCCTGCTGGGGCCGCGGGCGGGGCAAGCCCCGCCCCTACGTCGTGACAGCCGGGCTAGTAGGCCTGGAGGAAAGAGTCCAGGTGCATGTGATATTTTTCGAGGCCGGCGCGGATTGTATCGAAGGCCTCGTCCACGGTGTCGGCGAACTGGAGGAGCTTGTATTCCTCCTCGCGGATCATGCCCCAGCGCTCGAAGGCCTTCCAGTTCATGACTTCATTCCAGTATTTGCGGCCGTAGATGAGCACCAGGTTGTGGCGGGGTAGTTTGCCGGTCTGGAGAAGAGTGAGCATTTCCCAGAGTTCGTCCATGGTGCCGAAACCGCCGGGGAAAACGATGAGGGCTTTGGCGATCTGCGCGAACCACAGTTTGCGCATGAAGAAATAATGGAAATTGAAGCTCAGCTCGGGGCTGATATAGCCGTTGGAGAATTGCTCGTGAGGCAGTTCGATGGACAGGCCCATGCTCTTGCCGCCGGCTTCGATGGCGCCGCGGTTGGCGGCTTCCATGATTCCGGGGCCGCCGCCGGAGCAGATGACGAAGCGGCGCGGGCGGGGGCCGAGGGTGAGCGACCAGGTGGTGATCTTGTGGGAGAGCTGGCGCGCTTCTTCATAGTAGCGGGACATTTCCAGGGCGCTTTTGGCGTGACGCAATTCGGCGCGGTGTTTGGCCCGCGCGGGCGCGGAGAGTTTGGCCTCGCGCACATTTTTTAGCCGGGTCACGCGGCCCTGCGCGGTTTCGTGGGATTCGATGCGCGCCGAACCAAACATCACGATGGTGTCGCCGATGCCTTCCTTCTTGAGCTGGACGAGGGGATGCAGATACTCGCCGAGAATGCGGATGGGACGAGCGGGCGTACTGTCCAGAAAATGCTGGTCTTCGTGCGGGGCCGGTGGTGCGTGCGTCGGTTTCGGCTTGCGTTGCTTTGCGGGCATGTTGTTGCTCCCCCTGTTGCGCGGACCTTCATTCTAGGAAGAGCGGCGAAAGACAGCAACGTTTGTGGGGGCGGGTGCGTCCAATTGGATATAGGGGAGCCATTCATGCGAAATCTAAAACCTGCCGTTGCGTCTCTCCTTGCTGCGATAACTCTTTTATTTACAATGACTAACCGTGTTTTTGCGCAGGCGCCCGCGGGGCCGCTGCCGCCCCGGCCGGGCGTGGCAATTCAGGAGCCGCCGAAGGAAAGCGGGGCTGCCATCAAGAAGGAAGTGCGGCTGGTGACGACGCCGGTAACCGTGCGCGATGCCAGCGGACAGATGCTGCACAACGTCGCGCAGGAAGAGTTCCGCATCTTCGATAACGGGACCGAGCAGCGCATCACGCACTTTGATCTGGGCGGCGATCCGCTGTCGGTGGTGATCCTGCTGGAGACCAGCTCGCGGATCGAGCCGATGATTCCGGAGCTGCGCAAGACGGGAATTCTTTTTACGCAGCAGGTGATGGGGCCCTCGGGCGAAGCGGCGGTGGTCACTTTCAACGATACGATTGAGAAGCGGCTGGAATTTTCTTCCGACGCCGCGGCCATTGAAAAAACCATCGCAGAGATCAAGCAAGGAACTTCCGGCACAAAGCTGTATGACGCGATGGCCGCCGGCGTGGAGATGCTGACCAGCCGTCCGGAAGCGCCGAGCGGGGCGGGAACGCGGCGGCGGGTGCTGATTGTGGTGTCCGAAGCGGCGGACAAGGGCAGCGCGGCGGCGCTGGGCGAAGTGCTGCGGCAGGCGCAACTGGCCAACGTGACGATTTACAGCGTGGGGCTTTCCACGACGCGGGCGGAACTGCAGGCCGAGCCGCGCACCACGGCGCCCACGATCGCGCCGCCGGGAACATATCCGCTGCCGCCGCGGCCGGGGACCGTGCCCACGCCGACGAGCGATCCGCAGTACAACGGGGGAAACATCGATCTGCTGGCGCTGGCGGCGTGGATTGTGCAGCACATCCAGCACGAGGTGAAGGACCACGCGCTGGAAGTGGCCGCGGCGGGCACCGGCGGGATGCACGTGCGCACGTTCCGCGACGCTTCCATCGAGAAGGCTATTGATGAGATTGGCGGGGAGTTGCATGCGCAGTATGCGCTCAGCTACACGCCCACGGGCAGCGGAGAGTTCGGCTATCACGAGATCGAAGTGCGCGTGCGGCGGCCGAATCTCAGCGTGCGTTCGCGGCCGGGGTATTATCTGGCGTCGCCGGAATAAGTTTCCCGTCCGATATTATGCGATCTGCTTCCAGAAGGCGGAGTCGCGGGCTTCCACGAGTTCATCCTTGCGTTCGGAAAAGCGCTTAAAGTGCGGCGTCTGCGTATGGAGCGTGTGCGCTTCGCGGGTGCGCCAGACTTCGTAAAAGAGAAAGGTGCCGATTGCACCGCCCTCGGGGGCGCCGTAGAGGCTGTAGCGCAGGCAGCCTTCTTCCTGGCGCGTGGGCACGATCAAGGCGCGCAGTTCCCTTTCCAGTTCTATTTCCTTGCCCGGACGCGCGTGCAGGATCACCAGCAGCATGACGCTCTCCTGCGAAATGGTGAAGGGCTTCCATTGCGGGGCAGCGGGGCTCTTCGAACGGGCCGGTTTCTTCGATTTCTTCGGTTTTGCGGCGGACTTCGTGGTTTTCTTCTTCGGCATCCTTTGATTGTACCCGGCGAGGAGAGGAAATTCGCGCGGGAGGCGCAGGGCTATCCCAAAACGTCAACCTGCAGGAAAGTCCATCGGAATGGACCTATTCGGAGGGTGCCGCCGGGGCGGCGGGAAGGAAGATGCGCGCGGGAGCGGGACCGCCGAAAACGTCGGCGTATTCGTACTCGCCGGATTCCAGCTTCTTGTAGGGCAGAAAACATTCGAGGGAGGTTCCGTCGGCGGATTCCATGGAGAGGGCGATGGCGTCGATCTTTTCTCCCTCGGATTCGCGGGCCACGCGCACGTCGCAGCAGACGGCGGTGGCGCGGCACTCGCCGCGCTGCGCGGATTCGCGCAGACTGGCCTCCAGCAGCTCGACCATCTCGCCCCGGGGCATGTGTTCGGCTTCGGGCTTGGGGGCGAAGCCGCGTACCTGGCCCTGGGCGTCCACGGTGCCGGCGAAGGGCGCGAAGGAGCCGTTTTCAGTCAATTTCTGCTGGGCGAATGGGAGCAGCGCGCTGAGCAGGCTTCCCAACTCTTCTTGGCTCATCGGGGCCTCGTTTCTAGTGCGTTCCTGAGCGCGGCGCGCTTCGCGGATCTGCGTGCGATGCGGAACATTTTCCAACCGCGAAAATAACGCTGCCGGAAGCAACGCCCCATCGCTGGAGCGCCGCATCCGGCAGACACTTTAGCGGATTCCGCAGCGCGCCGCTATTTCTTTTCTTCTTCCTGCTCTTCCTGGAGCATGGCCGCGGCGGCGATGGCGTCGTTGTCATCGAGGCGCAACAGGCGCACGCCCTGGGTGGAGCGGCCGGCTTCGCGGATTTCGCTTGCGTGCACGCGGATGACCTTGCCGTGCGCGGTGATGATCATGACGTCGGACTCTTCGGTGACCTGCAGGGTGCTGACGACGGAGCCGTTGCGGTCTGTGGTTTTCATATTGACGACGCCCTTGCCGCCGCGCGAAGTGATGCGGTATTCGGCGAGAGGAGTGCGCTTGCCGTAGCCCTTTTCGGAAACGGTGAGCATGAGCGTGGTGAGCGAATCCTTGATGTGCTCGTTTTCGAGCTCTTCGAGGTTCTGCGTGGTCTTCTTGTGTTCCTTCTGGATGATTTCGAAATCGGGCTGGACCGCATCCATGCTGACGACATAGTCGTCCTTGTCCAGGTCCATGCCGTTGACGCCGCCGGCGTTGCGGCCCATGGAGCGCACTTCGGTTTCGCGGAAGAGGATGGCCTGGCCCTCGTGGCTGGCCAGGAAAATCATTTTCTTGCCGTCGGTCAGCTTGGCGCCGATGAGCTCGTTCTTGGGATCGAGATTGATGGCGATGATGCCGCTGGGCCGCGGATTGGAGAATTCGGAAAGCGCCGATTTTTTCACCGTGCCGTCCTTGGTGGCCAGGAAAACGAACTGGCCTTCTTCCTCGAGATTGCGGGCGGCGACGAGAGCGGTGAGCGTTTCGTCCTCCTGGAATTTCACCAGGCTGCTGATGGCCTTGCCGCGCGTGGCCGCCGCGGCTTCGGGGATTTCATAGACTTTCTGCCAGTAGACGCGGCCCTTGGAGGTGAACAGGAGAATATAGCTGTGGGCCGAAGCGATGAAGAGGTGCTCGACGAAATCCTCTTCCTTGGTGCGGGCGCCGATGCGCCCCTTGCCGCCGCGCGACTGGTGGCGGTAGGTTTCCACCGGAGTGCGCTTAATGTAGCCGGCGTGGCTGACGGTGATGAGCATGTCGGTGTCGGCAATGAGGTCTTCGAGCTTGATCTCGTCGACCTTGTCCACGATCTGCGTGCGGCGGTCGTCGCCGTAGGCTTTGTGGACTTCGCGCAGTTCGCCGACGATGACCTGCTTGAGCTTTTTGTCGCTGGAGAGAATTTCCTTCAGCTCGTCGATGAGGTCGTTGATGGACTTCAATTCCTTGAGAATTTCGTCGATGGAGAGCTGGGTGAGACGGTGCAATTGCAGTTCGAGGATGGCGTCAATCTGCAGGAGGCTGAGGCCGGCGTCGGCGGGAAGGCCGTATTTTTTGCGGTCGAGAATGATGCCGGTGAGTTTCTTCGCGGCGCCCTTCTCCATGATGGTGACGGCCTGGTTGGTGAAATACTTGAAGAGGTTGTCCTTGGCCTCGGCGCGTCCGGCGGAACCGCGGATGATGCGGATGACGTTATCGAGGTGATCGAGGGCGATCTGGTAGCCGCGCAAAATGTGCTGGCGCTGTTCGGCCTTGCGCAATTCGAAAATGGTGCGGCGGCGGATGACGTCCACGCGGTGCTCGATGAACAGCTTGATCATGGGGATCAAGCCGAGTTCGCGGGGCTGTCCGGCGACGATGGAGAGCAGGATCATGCCGAAGGATTCCTGCATCTGGGTGTGCTTGAAAAGGCTGTTGAGGATGAGCTGGGATTCCTCGCCGCGCTTGAGCTCGACGACGATGCGCATGCCCTCGCGGGAGGATTCGTCGCGCACGTCGGAGATGCCTTCGAGTTTTTTGTTCTGGACTAGTTCGGCGATGCGCTCGATTAGGCGGGCCTTGTTCACCTGATAGGGAATTTCGGTGATGACGATGCTCTCGCGGTCCTTGCCGGTTTCCTCGATGGCGGCCTTGGCGCGCATGATGAAGCTGCCGCGGCCGGTTTTGTAGGCGGCTTCGATGCCCTCGCGCCCGGCGATGTAGGCGCCGGTGGGAAAGTCCGGGCCGGGGACGAGTTTCATCACTTCCTTCAGCGTGGCGTCCGGCTTTTCGATGAGCAGAATGGCGGCTTCGACGATTTCGCGCAGGTTGTGCGGGGGGATGTTGGTGGCCATGCCCACGGCGATGCCGCTGGCGCCGTTGACGAGAAGATTGGGAATGCGCGAGGGGAGGACGACGGGCTCCTCGCGGGTCTGGTCGAAATTGGGAATGAAATCGACGGTTTCTTTTTCCAGGTCGGCGAGTATGTCTTCGCTGATTTTCGCCAGGCGCGCTTCGGTGTACCGCATGGCCGCCGGGGGATCGCCGTCGACCGAGCCGAAATTTCCCTGGCCGTCAACGAGCATGTAACGCAGGTTGAAATCCTGCGCGAGGCGCACCATGGCGGGATAGATGACGGCTTCGCCGTGGGGGTGATAGTTGCCGGAGGTGTCGCCGCAGATTTTGGCGCACTTGCGGTAGCCGCGATTGGAGGCCAGGCCGAGGTCGTTCATGGCCACGAGGATGCGGCGCTGGACGGGCTTGAGGCCGTCGCGCACGTCGGGGAGGGCGCGGGCGATGATGACGCTCATGGCGTAGTCGAGATACGACTTGCGCATTTCGGCTTCAATATCAATGGGAAGCAGTATCGATGTGTTTGTTTCGTCGGCCATTGTTCCTCGTGCTCGTCGTTGACTTAAACTTTCTTACCCGAGTGCTCTAAAACATACGCCTTGACCGTGTCGAAGGCGTCGGCGGCGTTGGTGAAGCGCCGCGCGGCGAACTGCTCTTCCAGTTGCCGCAGGAACGCGTCTCGCTCCGCTTGGCTTGCAAATTCAACCGCCACGCCGCGCTGGTTATCCGGCGCGGTTGTGGGCGTGGCGCGGAATTCGCCGCAGCTCAATCCGCGCAGGCCCGGCTCAGTTGTCCAGCCCAACTGGTAAAGCATTTCTCCGCTCCGCCCCGCGGACCCGCTAAATATCCAGGTTGACGACTTCGAGGGCGTTTTCCTCGATGAACTTGCGGCGCGCTTCGACGTTTTCGCCCATGAGCGTGGTGAAAATATCCTCGGCGGCGACGGCGTCTTCCAGCTTGACCTGCAGCAGGGTGCGTGTTTCGGCGTTCATGGTGGTGTCCCAGAGCTGTTCGGCGTTCATTTCGCCCAGGCCCTTGAAGCGGGTGATGGTGAAATCTTTCTTGGCGTCCTCCACGACGTAGTCGAGCACATCGGTGGCTTTTTCCTTGGTGACCTTGTCTCCGTTGCGGGCCACGGTGAAGGGCGGGTGGTTGAACTCCTCGATCTGCTTGGCGAGGGCGCGCAGGCGCTTGTATTCGGCGGTGGAGACCACGGCCCAGTTGATCTTCTGGCTGTGCGGCGGGCCAAACTGAATTTCGTAGAGGCTGTGTTCTTCGTCAAAAACGATTTTCCCTTCGAGCTTTAGCTTGGACTTTTCCACCTGCTTGAGGAGTTTTTCCAGGCCCTTTTTGTCCTCGAAGTCGGTCTTTTTCTCGAGGCCGCTTTCAGCCAGCAACTCGACGAGGGCGTGTTCGCGCAGGCGGCGGCCGAGCTTGAGGGCGGCGGCTTCGTACTCCTGCACGTTGAGGAGGAAAGAGGTGAGGCGCGGGCCTTCGAGGTTCACGCCTTCCTTGGCCTTGACGACGTGGTCTTCGGTGGCGCGCTTCATGAGTTCGCGGGCGAAGTCGCGCTCGTCGCGAATGTATTTTTCGGTCTTGCCGCGCTTGACGCGATAGAGCGGCGGCTGCGCGATATAGACGTGCCCGCGTTCGATCAGCTCCTTCATGCAGATGGCCATGGCGGTGAGGGTCGCGCGCTGGTCGAACGACGAGACGGTCAGGCTGGAGCCAACGGTATAAGACAATCCTTCTTTCTGGCGCACGCGATCCCCCAGTCGCGAGGAGAGCGCGCCAGCAC